>JAAYIU010000428.1 GCA_012523265.1 Bacteroidales bacterium
CTACATAGGACAGGAAGTTGAAGATGTACTGGTTGAAGCTTCAATTACACAAGATTTCGCGTTAACACCTACCTGCGAAGACGTCGTCATCAACAACTTCCCCGAAGCGCCTGCTGATGTATGCTTTGGCGAAGCTGTGGTAATCGACTTTAGCGGTGTTGAAGTTCTTAATGCTGTTTCTGTCGAATGGACAATTGATCCTGTTGAAGCGGGTGTTTTCGACGGTCTTGTTTTCAACCTTGATACGGAATATGCAGGGATGGTTACCATTACTGTATTTGGTGAAGCTGCTCCTCCATGCGAGGATGCTACCATGACCCTTGCATTTGAAGTTTTCCCACTACCAGAAGTAACCTGCCCGGTTATCGACCCAGTTTGTGCCGAAAGCGGCTTTTTCACATTCCCCGCAGTAGTAGGTGGCGTTTACACCGATGCTGAAGCCAACGTTGTTACAGGATTCGATCCTGTAGAAGCCGGAACTTTCGTATTTACACTCACTGTTACCGACGACAATGGTTGCTCAGCCTCATGCGAATTTAACGTCGTTGTTAATCCGCTGCCGGAGATTGATTGCCCGGAATATGCACCAGTATGTGTTAATAGTGGAGAAATCGTGTTCCCGGAAGTTGCCGGAGGCTGGTATCAAAACGAAGATGGTGATGAAGTTACATTTTTCGACCCAACAGAGGCAGGGAATTTCCTCTTTGCTCTGAATGTAACCAACGAATTTGGCTGCGAAGACTATTGCATCTTCGAAATCGTGGTTAATGCACTACCCGAAGTTACTTGTCCTGAATACGATCCGGTATGTGCCGGAAGTGAAGTAATTTATTTTGAAGCTGTCGAAGGTGGCGTTTATTCTGTAGATGGCATGGAAGTTACCGAATTTGATCCTGTAGAAGCCGGTCTTTATAGCTTCACACTCACAGTTACCGACGAAAATGGTTGCTCGGCATTCTGCGAATTTAGCATCACAGTTCTGGAATCTGCTGTAGTTTATGCCGGTGCTGATGCTACCATCGCTGAAGGCGAAAGCTATACCATCGAAGATGCTACCGTTTTCAACACCGAAATAGTGGTTTGGAGCACCTATGGTGACGGTACTTTCGATGACAACACAATGATCAATCCTACCTATTTCCCCGGTGTAGAGGATGTTGTTGCCGGACAGGTTACCCTATCGCTCTATGGCGGTGGCGATTGCCCGGCTGTAGATCAGATGGTGCTTTATATTGGCGAGCCTCCTTGTCCTAATCCGGCTTTTGCTGATGCAGGCGAAGATGTTACTGTTTGTGCCGATGGCGAAGCTGTTCAACTGGATGGCTATGTCGAAAATGCTGCTATGTTCTTCTGGTCAACTATAACCGGTTCGGGTGAATTTAGCGACGAAAACATCCTGAATCCTACCTATACTCCTGGCGAAGGTGATTATATGATGGGCTCTGTTGAGCTTTGCCTCACTGCCATTGGTTTGGAAAATTGCGATGACGCTATTGATTGCATGACCATTACCTTCAATGCCCTGCCCGAAGTTACGCTGATGGCTTACGAACCCGTATGCCAAGGCAGCGAAGCCTTTGATCTTTATGGCGGAATGCCAGCAGGTGGTACTTACTTCGTAGATGGTTTAGAAGCAGCTTCATTCAACCCGGAAATGGCCGGCGAATACGACCTGATGTACACATACACCGACGAAAACGGATGTAGCAACTCAGCAATGGGCACCATCGTGGTTCTCGAACTGCCAGAAGTTACACTGATGGCTTACGCACCCGTTTGCGAAGGCAGCGAAGCCTTTGATCTTTATGGTGGTCTGCCAGAAGGTGGTACATACTTCGTAGATTATGTTCCAGCAGTTACATTCAACCCGGAAATGGCCGGCCAATATGATCTGATGTACATGTACACCGATGAAAACGGCTGTACCAATTTTGCAACGGGCATTATTTTAGTTAATCCATTGCCTGTTGTTGAATGCCCCGTTTTTGCTCCCGTTTGCGAAGGCAGCGAAATGATCGAATTTGACGAAGTGGAAGGTGGCGTGTATACCGACGCTAACGGTGTAGTTACTGGTTTCGACCCTGCAGTAGCCGGAACTTATGAATTTATGCTCGAAGTTACCAACGATTTTGGTTGCTCGGATAACTGCACTTTTACAATTGTGGTTAACCCATTGCCATACCTAATTTACGAACCTGCCGTCTTTACCATGTGTCTTGGTGAGGAAATCGATGTTACCATTACTGGTCCCGCAGATGGCGCTTATCCATACGCTGTCGAATTTATGATCAATGGTGAGTTAATGACTGATGTAATCGACGGAAGCATTAATGTGTACCAGCTTGAGCCAGAAATGGCTGGCACCTGGAGCCTTGAAGTGATTTCAGTTACCGATGCCAACGGTTGTGTTGCTGCCGAAAATTCAGCCTTCGAAGTTGAAGTTCTTCCGCTCACAGCTATTACCACACAGCCTGTGGATGTTCTAGTTGTTTACGGACAGCCTTTCGAACTGACCGTTGTAGCCGAAAATGCTACCGGTTATCAGTGGTACTTTGAGGGTGCGATGATTGCCGGTGCCAACACCGACACCTATACCGTTGAAGCAGCTATGCTCGCAGATGGCGGAACCTATTATGTGATGGTATTTGGCGAATGCGGCGATGTTATGTCGGCAGAAGTTACTGTTACCATTACTCCGGAAACCCAGACTATTGACTTCCTGGGTTCTGTAAACGGTATGTCCACTTACCTCGAACTGATCGAGGACGATATGGCAACCATACTTGCTCCTGTATTGAGTGATCTGTATTATGTTGAGATGAAGAATCCGGCAATGGTCTGGACACCTTCCAATACATCATTCGACTTCAATGAAAACAAAGGTGCAAAAGCTGTCCTGAACAGTGGATGGCCCACTTCTGTCGAAGTAGAAGGCTTCCCCACACTGGGTGCAAGTGTTAATCTGCCCGCCGGTAGCTCCTATCTGCCTGTTCGCTCACGCGATGTTGTAAGTGCTGCTGATGTATTCGAACCACTGGGCGCTTCACTCTTTGCCGTTTTCAGTTTGGATTATTCAGGTATTTACTGGCCATCTTACAATGTCTTCACACTGCAGAACCTGATTCCGGGAAGCGCTTATTTGATCGTAATGAACGAGCCGGCTATTGCTGATTTTGATGTTCTTCCTGCTAAAGCTGCTGTTGCAAAATATGTTAACGTTCCTGCTAACATGACCAGTTGGAACGACATGGTTCTCACAGCTACTCAGCACAACATTGCCATTACTGCTGATGCACTGCAAGGTCTGCAAATTGGTGACGTAATTGGTGCTTTCAACGAGTATGGTCAGATAGCCGGTATGATCGAAGTTACCAACCTGAGAGATGACCTGGTATTGAGAGCATTTGGCGACAACCCTGCTACCGAAGCTGTAGAAGGCTTTGTAGAAGGCGACCTGATTACTTTCAAAGTATGGCGCAACGGTGTGGAAATTGCTGCCGAAGCAACTTTCACCTCTGACATGCCCAACCAGAACGTGTTTGCAAAAGATGGTATCTCTGCTGTCGAAGGCCTGAAAGCCGGTGTTACCGCTATCGACGACCTGAGCACCGGGTTTACCGCTAACCTCTATCCTAATCCTGCTACCGACGTGGTGAATATCAACACCAACTTTGTGATCAGCAACATTAAAGTGATCAACTATGTAGGACAGGTGATCTTCGAAAATAATCCTGAACAGGAAGATTTCCAGATCAATACTTCAAACCTCGTTTCGGGAATGTACTTCGTACAGATCGAAAGCAACGAAGGTTATGTAATTACAAAACGACTTACCATTAAGTAAGAAGTAGTGAATTGTTTTTAATTTGAAGGGGCTTCTCGATGTGGGAAGCCCCTTTTTTTATGCCTATTCTTTCCCGTTTCTTTTATCATAATAATCCTACTTTTGCCCATTACAATCAGAAGTCTTGCAGAGATGCCTAAATATTTTATCACCATCCTATTGATTATGCTGCTTCCGCAACTGCACGCCCAGCCGGCGTGGCAGCAGATGATGCGGCATCGCGACAGCCTGATGGGCCAAATGGATACGGCCTCCGGGGTTGTCGTTGTGAAAAAGCCCGCCGTACTGCGACGCGAAAACCTGCAACTCCGTGAAATTGTATTTTTTGACACACTGCTTTTGCAGGAGATCATAAAAATGATTCCGCCCGACACACTGATTCCTGATCTTCGCACGCAAATCAGCTCACTTCTAAATCAAAATAAGGATTTGCAAAAATTACTTGGCAGCAGTGAAGAGCAGCAGCTCCTGACCCGCAGTTATTTGAACATGCTCCTGATTGTTTCGTTTATGCTGTTGATTACCGCCGTTTTGGGTTTAATGCTTTGGATGCGTCGACGGAGAAAAGTCAGGCAACTGGAGGAATCCAACGGCAAGTTTTATACTGATTTGCATGCATTACGATCAGAGATTGAAAAGCACCAGGAGACGCAAAAGCAATTGGCCACAGCCATCAACAAAAGCAAAAACCAACATGCCGGCGAACTCAAGGCGCTGGAGCGCGAAAAAGAGCAAGCTGCCGAAGAGGTGTTGATGCTACAAAACCAAATTGCAGCCATTAAAACTGCCTATGATGCTGAGGTGGTAAAGCGACAGGAGATGATGCTCGAAATTGAATACCTCACACCCGCTGCTGACGAAAACATCGATGCTTTGCGCAAAGAAATCACCCAACTGCAAAAAGCGCAAAGTGATTTGAAAATAAAGTATGAAAACGAAATCGCAATCCGGCTGATGTTCGAAAAAGAGGTGAATAATCTTCTGGAGAGAATTAAGACAAATTTTGGAGAATAAAAATGGGTGTTTAACTTTTAAAAAATATCAAATATGAAAAAGCTATTTTTTATCACAATCATGTTTTTTGTTGTTGCCGGCTATGCCCAGCAAACCAATCAGGTAACCGCCGATGCGCAGAGTGGAAAAGAGATACTTATCGGGCAGTGCGACCGCCAGGCACTAACAAATCCCGCTTTTGCGGATGCCTACAATGTTGGCTACAGTAGCTACAATCCCGACCAGGAAGTGATTAAAAAACTAAAAAAAGAGAAGAAAAATGTGCAGGTAGTAGTTGTGATGGGAAGCTGGTGCGACGACAGCAAAACGCAGGTACCGCATTTTTATAAAATAATAGATGAGGCCGGCATCAAAGATTCTGATATTCGGCTCATCAGTGTCGATCGCCAGAAAAAGGGCGGCGATGTGGATGTTTCGTCCTACGACATCCAGCGTGTTCCTACCTTTATTTTTTACAAAGATGGCCGTGAAATGGGACGTATTGTGGAATCACCCACCACATCCGCCCTCGAAAAGGACCTCCTGCTCATTTTTTCTCACGGGTCTTAGCGGAAACGTTATGTCTGACAAAATCCACAGCCCAGATGCCTGGGTTTGAAATGAAATTCGTAGAGGCATTTATGCCTGGGTTTGAAATGAAGGGTTGTCAACACCCCGCTCCTCGCTGGGATTGCCGAAGGCGATCCCAGCGAGGAGCGGGGAGACAAATGACAAATTAATTATTCTTTATGGACAGACACTACTTTGGATTTATTTCGTTAAGAATCGAATATTTAGATGAAAGATAATCGCTTATTATGTTAATACTAAAAACCATTTCCGATGCCCGCGCCTGGCGCGATAGCGTGGGTGAGGAGCAAAAAACCATCGGCTTTGTGCCCACCATGGGAGCGCTCCACCCCGGCCACATTTCGTTGATACGCAAAGCCAATCGGGAAAACGATTTGGTGGCTTGCAGCATCTTTGTTAATCCCATTCAATTCAACAATCGCGAGGACCTCGAGAAATACCCCCGCACGCTCGATGCCGACATCCGCCATCTGGAGGAGGTAGCCTGCGATGTGCTGTTTGCTCCGACGGCTTCGGAAATGTATCCCGGGCAGGACATCATCAACGACAAATACAATTTTGGTCACCTCGACAAAGTGCTTGAGGGCAAGTTCCGTCCGGGACATTTTAATGGCGTGGCCGTGGTGGTGCGCAAACTTTTTGAGATTATCCAGCCACACCGCGCCTATTTTGGAATGAAAGATTATCAACAGCTTAAGATTGTAGAGGAGCTGGTGAAATATCATAAGATGCCCGTCGAAATTATTGCTTGTCCCACTTTGCGTGAAAAAGACGGCCTGGCCATGAGTTCGCGCAACGTGCGGCTGACGCACCACGAACGCTCCATCGCGCCGGTTATCCATCGGGTGCTGCTGGAAATAAAAGAAAAGATAGGCCATCTTACGCCTAAAGGAGCACAGATTTGGGGTGCTAATCAGTTGAACAAATACGCCGAAATTCAGGTTGAATACCTGCAAATTGTTGGCGCCGACGACCTGCTGCCCATCGAAACCTGGGATGAGAAAAAAAGTGTGGTGGTGCTGGTGGCTGCATATCTTGGTAAGGTGAGGCTCATCGACAATATGATTATAAAATAGTAATTTCGCCGGCGCTATGAACATCGACATTTTAAAATCCAAAATTCATCGGGCAACCATCACCATGGCCGATCTGAATTATATCGGCAGCATCGCCATCGACGAAGAGCTGATGGATGCTGCCAATCTGCTCGAGGGTGAGCGGGTGCACGTGTACAACATCAACAACGGCGAGCGCCTCGACACCTATGTAATAAAAGGCGCGCGCGGTTCTGGCATTATTTCTCTCAACGGAGCTGCTGCGCGCAAAGCACAGCCCGGCGACCTGGTGATCATCGTCTCATACGCAAGCATGGATTTCGAGGAAGCCCGCTCTTTCAAGCCTGCCATCATCTTTCCCGATCAACACAACAAACTTTAGCAGCTTTTGAAAAAGAAGTTCCTCTCAGCGCTGAAAATCCTGTTTTTTCTCTCTATCGGGATATTCTTCATCTGGATATTTATGCGAAAGCTTACCCCGGATCAGAAACTCGAGATCTGGGATTCGTTCATCCATGCCGACTTCATCTGGCTGGCACTTGCTCTGGTGATCGGATTTCTTAGCCACCTGGCACGCACCCTGCGCTGGCAGATTTTGCTCGAACCGCTTGGCTACAAGCCGCGGGTATCCATCACCTTTTCAGCCGTAATGATTGGCTATCTGGCCAACCTGGCGCTGCCCCGCCTGGGCGAAGTTACACGCTGTGGGGTACTCAACAAGTACGAAAATATCCCCATTACCAAATCTATCGGCACCGTCATCGTGGAACGCAGCGTCGACATCGTCGTTTTTATTCTGCTTTTCTTTATTAATCTCTTTATCTTCTTCGATAAAATAAATCAGTACGCCACTGATAAAATTTTCGTTCCGCTTAACGCGAAATTTCATCTTTCGGGTGCGCTCTCCAATTATTTGCTGATTGCTGTTGCTATCATCGCTGTTGTCATCGTCCTGTTTTTTTTATTAAAAAAGCGAATGAAACACACTGGCTTCTACATCAGGATGCGCGAAATTGCCAAAGGCTTCTGGCATGGTCTCTGGGCCATCACCCGCATCCGGCGCCCCATCGCATTTGTACTTTATTCCATCGGCATCTGGGTGCTTTATTTTCTAATGGTGTGGGTGTGTGTTTTTAGCCTCCCCGAAACAGCTCATCTGAGCATTGGTGCCGGCCTGTCGATGCTGATTTTTGGCTCCATCGGCATCATGGTCGTTCAGGGCGGCATCGGCATCTATCCGGCCATTATTGCCGAAGTGTTGCTGCTTTATCATATCCCCGCCACCACAGGCTACGCTTTGGGATGGCTTACCTGGACAGCACAAACGCTGATGATCGTAGTGGCCGGTTTCGCTTCATTGATCATTCTTCCCATCATTCAAAAACGAACAAAATATGCAACATCTCCTGAACATTCAGTCCAAAATATTCCCACAGGCGAATGACGACCTGGGTCGTTTAGTTGCCTATTGGAATTTTAAAAATCAAAAGATCGTTTTCACAAATGGGTGTTTCGATATCCTGCATCGTGGGCATATCGACTACCTGGTCAAAGCTGCCGATCTTGGCAATGTGCTGGTGGTTGGCCTCAATGCCGATGCCTCGGTGTCGCGACTGAAAGGGGCAGGGCGTCCGGTGCAGGATCAGGATGGGCGCGCACTGGTGCTGGCAGCTTTGCGGTTTGTAAGTGCGGTAGTTTTGTTTGATGAAGATACACCTTACCAGCTCATAAAAGCTGTGCAGCCGGATGTACTTGTTAAGGGCAGCGATTATAAAACAGACGACATCGTTGGCGCTGACATCGTAAAAGCCAAAGGCGGAAGCGTGCAGACAATCGACTTTCTGGAGGGTTATTCCACTTCAGGAATTATCCGGCGCTTGTTGGCATCATCAAAAGATAAATAATCATGGCCAAAACGAAAACAGCCTATTTCTGCCAAAGCTGCGGCTACCAGTCGCCCAAGTGGTTGGGCAAATGTCCGTCGTGCGCCGAGTGGAACACTTTCGTGGAAGAGCTGGTGCAACCACCTGCAGGTAAAACGGCCAACACCACCTTTTCGCAAACTGTAACGGCGCATCGGCCGGTTCCCCGGTTGCTGAGCACCATCGACACACAAACCGAAAATCGTATTGACACTTTTAATATTGAACTCAACCGCGTGCTGGGTGGCGGGCTGGTTCCCGGATCGGTGGTGTTGGTGGGCGGCGAGCCCGGCATTGGGAAATCTACTCTGATGCTTCAGGTGGCGCTCGACATGGTAAATTACGCCGTATTGTATATTTCAGGTGAAGAGAGTGAGCAGCAGATAAAGATGCGCGCTGCTCGCCTGGGCGATAAGAAAAACAATACCTACATCCTCACCGAAACGGATATGGAGACGGTTTTCAGACACATCGAAAGCCTACAGCCGCAGATCATTGTGGTCGATTCCATTCAAACGCTGCACACCGGAAGCATTGAATCGCCTGCCGGCAGCGTGTCGCAGATACGGCAATGTGCCAACGAACTGCAACAATATGCCAAGGTTACCAATACGCCTGTGTTTCTCATCGGACACATCACCAAAGATGGTGCGCTGGCGGGGCCTAAAATCCTGGAGCACATGGTGGATGCTGTCCTGCAATTTGAAGGCGACCGCAACTACGGCTACCGCATGCTGCGCTCTGTGAAAAATCGTTTTGGCTCCACCTCCGAGTTGGGCATTTACGAAATGCAAAACGACGGATTGCGTCAGGTGCTAAATCCATCGGAATTACTCATTACGCACCGCGACGAACAGTTTAGTGGAATTACTATTGCCGCTACCATGGAGGGTTTGCGCCCGATGCTTGTCGAAATACAGGCGCTGGTGAGTACGGCAGCCTATGGTGTGCCGCAACGTTCCACCACCGGTTTCGACGCACGCCGGCTTAACATGCTGCTGGCCGTACTCGAAAAACGACACGGCTTCCGGTTGGCAACCAAAGATGTTTTCCTTAACATCGCCGGCGGCATTCGCATCGACGATCCGGCTGTGGATTTGGCTGTGGTGAGCGCCGTGATCTCCTCCAACGAAGATATGCCCATCAATCCAAAAACATGTTTTGCTGCAGAGGTAGGACTTTCGGGTGAGATACGCGCGGTGAGCCGCGTGGAGCAGCGCATCAGCGAAGCAGCCAAGTTAGGCTTTGAGAAAATCTTTGTGGCGCGTCATGGTTTTAAAAACCTGGACAAAAAAGAGTTCGGCATCCAATTGATCGCCGTGGGACGCATCGAACAGGTGTTTGAGATTTTGTTTCGGTAGGTGATGAAGATAGTCCGAATCCATGATCCCCAGCCTTAAATGACCGAGCTATTGAAAAGTACCGATTTTTTGTAGCCGGCAAACCCCGGCCTTTAGGCCGGGGGTAAAAGGCAAAAAACATTCAGTGGGCTTTAGCCCAAATAAATAGAATGTTATGATGAGTTCACAGTAACATACTTATCTAAAAGTATGGCGAGCTAAAGTCCGCAGGTTTCTGACCACACGCTAAAGGACCGAGTTATTGAGGCGCCGCAGATGAGATGCATACACCAAATAATATCAGACTAAAGAAGAATCATTTCTTTCTCAATCTTTGGAGTTCCTGCACATCCAACAAATCTTTAGGACGACCTGATTTGAGCTTGCTGCTTACCAGGTCTTCATACGAAATTACATTCCATTTCAACATTTTTTGCCCTGCTGCAACAAATTCCTCCGATGACTGGTAGGCTTCTTCAAAAGTTTTCCCGGGATTGAAACGGGTTATCAATTCGATTTCCAGGTCTGGACTTAGTTTCATTGAAATGTTTTGATTTCCGGCTCTCACTTCTTGTGGAAAATCTTCAAGGGTGTATCCGAGCTCCCGCAGTGCATTGAGCATCTTATCCAGATTCTGATGGGCGTTATCAATCCAAAAATCAATATCTGCCGAATGCCTTTTGTAACCATAGTAATTAACAGCATTTCCACCCACGAGTATCATCCGGACACCGTTGTTTTGACAGGCCTCGATAAAATTATAAACCTCCTGATTAAAATTACTTTCCATCTTTCTTCCGTATCACGAAATTGTTTTTTTTATCGTTGGGATGCTCATAATTCTCTGGTAGCGGAAAGGCACGCGGAGCAGTCACCATTTCGATAAATGCTATCAACCGCTCGCCTGGCGTAAGTTTCAGAAACTCCTCCTCGCGGCGTCGGTTGTGCTCTTCTTTGGTGCCGAAAAATATTTCCATGGGGTTAGCAAGAGTTGGCTATTAAAACCAAAATCCAATCCGGATGGCATTATTAAAATTAAGACCAAAGGTATTCTCTTTTTTCTCAGGGAATTTTAACTTGAGAACGCCATCTTTTTTCATCGTAACCTCTTTGTATTTAATCGTCTCCATCCCCAGACCCAATTCCACGCCGGCCTAAAAGTGCTTCATAATATAGATGTCGGTGCCGGCCACCAGATTGGCTTTAATGGACGAGTATGCCCGCTGGTGAGCCGTAAAAGCATTAACAGGATTGCCCCATGGATCGTAAATCACCTCGTTGATACCCCAGCCATTTTCGATTTCCGTTTTTGCTACTACAAATTCTCCCGACGGATAGCCGGAATTATAACTGTTGACTTCATCATTGTGTTTCGCCGCCTTGGCTTCGTATCCGATGTCGATGCCAAGATATGGCGATACACGCGTATTATCAAAAAAATGATAAGCCAGGCCGGCATTGATGCCCCAGAGGGTGTAATCCATTTCGTATTTGTTAAACTTCATAATGCTGTTGCCGTTGTGTTGAAAAGTCCGCGGAAGCTCATCATCTTTCTTTACCCTGTCGAAGTTGAAACCGGCACGCAGCACCAGCTGGGGGCTGATGAAATAGCGGACTTGAAATGATTTTAAGTCGATAGGGCCGCTTTCGCTAAAGGGCAAAAAGTCAAGCTCAAGGGCAAGGTTGCCTTCGGTGGGTCTGAATTTAGGTGTCAGGCTATCCGATTGCGCAAATCCTGAAGAGGCGATCAGGACAAAAATGAAGGTGATAATTTTTGTTTTCATAAGATTTTTTATTTTTTCTATATTTGCAAATGTACAAAAAAATAAAAATGATGGCAACGATACAAAAATTCTTTCCGCTGATTTTGCTTTTTGTCCTTTTTCTTTCTGCCTGCGAAAAGGATGATGACAAAACCTTTTTGTTTCCCGGCAAATCCAAGTTGGATTTTGATTATGATGTTCATCTGCTCGAGCTGAGCCTGGGCAATATTGCGGATAAAACGCTAAATTGGACGGCTACTGCCCAGGACGATTTTCTGGTGCTCGACAAAACGTCGGGCACGCTTGCAGCAGGCGCCTACCAAACCCTTTCCATCGCACCGCTGCGCAACAAAATTACCGGCGATTCGGTGCAGTCGTCCATCACATTTTCATCCAACGTCGGGCAGGACATCCGCATAGGGGTATCAATCCGTAACTATCCCGAAAATAAAACCCGGCTTTCTTACAGCGTAAGTGATATGGCTTTTGATAAAGACAAACAGGTGGTTTATCTTTTACCCGATGTTGGAGAATATTTGGAGGTTTTCGATCTGAATGAAAAGGCCTTTCGGAAAATTGATCTTAAATGGAATTCCCATTCAAACAATGATTTTTTGCAACTAATGCCGGATGGTAAAAACCTTATTATTTCGCAGTACCATTCCCTTTTTGTGCTGGATCTTAAAAGCGAAAGCATAGTGTATTCGCATGATTTTAATAAAAAAATTGTAAGTGCAACAGGTACTCCCAATCAAATCATTTACATTACACTCGAATACGGGAACCAGAATTTCTTTACCCTCGATTTGAATACGCGGAATTTGGTAAGTCAGGAAATGAATCTCAATAGAATTTTCATCCAAGCCCATCCTTCATCGAAATATCTTTATGGAGTTGGTTACTATGAGGAATTGATGAAGATAGATATTCAGGGAGATACTCCTCAGGAAATTTATTCGAATAATAGATATCAGGAGGCTGATCGGCTATGGATATCCGACGATGGCACCAGGTTTATAACTGATGACATGCAATTTATTCATATCAACCCCAATTTGGCAGGCTATGACGTGCTCGAAACGGAAACGATTTCGGTTTCCACTTACAACGTCATTCACGACTTTGCCGGCAACACCCAAAACAATGAGTATTATTTAATTTTTAAAGATTCCTACTATTACGAAGAAAACACCAGTTTGTATGCCTGCGATCAGGAAATGAACGCAGTACACAAAATTATTCCTGAACCTTTTTTGGTAAACAACAACAGTGGCGGATATGAATCGGCGAAAGCAACGCCACATTTCATTTTTAGCAATCCCACCGACAATACCCTTATCGTATTAACCTACGGAAGAGTAAAAAGCCAGCGGGTGTATGCGCTCGAAATTATCGAAAACAGCGGGAAAAAGTAAGTACAGGTATTAAAAGTACATCGTTTTTTATTTTGATAAAAAAAGCCGGGAGATTTTCCCGGCTTTAATTTTATAATACAAAAACGATTATTCGCTTTTTGGTTCTTCCTCTAATGAGAAGTCCATTGCTGCCAACCGCTGGTAACTCTTGTAGCGCCACTGTGCATTTTTGAGCGCTTCTTTGGAGAGTATCACGGCTTCTTCGGGGAAGGCCTGGTGCAGGGAGGTATAGCGTACTTCGCCATCCAGGAAATCGGCAAAGGCATCCCAGTCAGGCTCTTTGCTGTCGAGTTGGAACGGGTTTTTGCCTTCATCTTCCAGCGCTGGGTTGTAGCGATACAGATGCCAGTATCCTGATTCGACGGCGCGTTTTTCCGCTTCCTGTGTTTTGCCCATTCCGGCGCGTATGCCGTGGTTGATGCAGGGTGAGTAGGCGATGATGAGCGAGGGTCCCGGATAGGCTTCCGCTTCGCGCACAGCTTTGAGAAACTGCGACTGGCTGGCGCCCATAGCAACCTGTGCTACATACACGTAACCGTAGGTCATGAGCATGGCACCCAGGTCTTTTTTACGTGTTTTCTTGCCGGAAGCTGCAAATTTGGCCACAGCTCCTACCGGTGTTGCCTTAGAGGCTTGTCCGCCGGTGTTGGAATAGACCTCCGTGTCCATCACCAAAATGTTGATGTCGTCGCCCGAAGCAACCACATGATCCAGGCCGCCGAAACCGATGTCGTAAGCCCAGCCGTCGCCGCCAAAAGCCCACACCGATTTTTTAACGAGATATTGTTTCAGGTTCATGATCTCTTTGGCTACTGCCAAATCGCTGTTCTCACAAGCGGCAATTACTCTGGCCGATGCTGTTACCGATCCTTCGGCATTGTCGACGTTTTGGAGCCATTCGCCAAAAGCGGCAATCATCTCCTGGTTCAATCCATTGGAGCTGATGGCCTGGTTCATACGCTCGGCAATACGCTGGCGCATTTTGTTTACGCCGAGCATCATTCCGTAGCCATATTCGGCATTGTCTTCAAAGAGCGAGTTGGCCCAGGCCGGTCCGTGACCCTGTGCGTTGGTACAATACGGAGTGGAAGGTGCCGAGCCGCCATAAATCGACGAACAGCCCGTAGCGTTGGCAACCATCATGCGCTCGCCAAAGAGTTGGGTGATGAGCTTGATGTAAGGCGTTTCGCCACAGCCGGCGCAGGCCCCTGAGAATTCGAAGAGTGGCTGTGCAAACTGGCTGTTCTTAACGGATCTGTCTTTGGGTACGATGTTGTCTTTGTAGGTAACATTTTTCACCATGAAGTTCCAGTTGTCGTCTTCGTGCAGCTGGGTTTCGAAAGGTTTCATCACCAGTGCATTCTCTTTTGCCGGGCAAACGTCCTCGCAGTTGCCGCAGCCGGTACAATCGTAAGGGCTGAGCTGCATACGGTATTGCAATCCTGCAAAAGTTTTTGGAATGGCTGTCAATGTTTTCATTCCTTCGGGCGCCTTGCTCATCTCCTCTTCGTTGATAAGGAACGGACGGATACAAGCGTGCGGACAAACGTAAGCGCACTGGTTACACTGGATGCAGTTTTCGGCAATCCATTCAGGAACGTTTACGGCTACACCACGCTTCTCGTAGGCGGTAAGACCCGAAGGGAAGGTGCCGTCTTCGCGACCCAGGAAGGCGCTCACCGGCACGTCGTCGCCTCTTTGCGCATTGACAGGCTCCACCACATTTTTAATAAAATCAGAAATGTCGCGGTCGTCAGTCATTTTTTCGATTTTCAGCTTTGCCCACTCTTTGGGCACTTCCACCTGTTGGTATTCACCGCCACGATCGACAGCAGAAAAGTTCATCTCGACGATCTCTTCGCCTTTGCGGCCAAAGCTGTTGACGATGGCTTTTTTCATCTCCTCTACTGCCAGCTCATAAGGGATGACGTTGGAGATTTTGAAGAAAGCTGATTGCATGATGGTGTTGGTGCGGCCGCCCAGTCCTATCTCTTCGGCCAGTTCGGTGGCGTTGATGATATAAAACTTGATATCGTTTTCAGCCATGTATTTTTTAAAATGATCGGGCAGGCGGTTCTTGCTTTCTTCGGCATCCCAGATGCTGTTGAGCAGGAAGGTTCCTCCTTTTTTCAACCCTTTCAGCATATGATATTTGGTGAGATATGCCGGCACATGGCAAGCCACAAAGTCGGGCGTTCCTACCAGATACGATGCCTGGATGGGCTTGTCGCCAAAGCGCAGGTGCGAAGTAGTGATGCCACCCGACTTCTTGGAGTCGTAAGCAAAGTAAGCCTGGCAATATTTGTCGGTATTCTCGCCGATGATCTTGATGGAGTTTTTGTTGGCACCTACCGTGCCATCAGAACCCAGACCGTAAAACTTGGCTTCGTAAGTGCCTTTGGGTACAATGCTGATTTCGGGCAGCAGTGGCAGCGAGAGGAATTTCACATCATCATTAATACCTACCGTAAATTGATTCTTTGGCTCGTTTTGTTTCAGGTTATTAAAAACAGAAACGATCATGGCCGGTGTGGTATCTTTGGAACTCAATCCATAGCGTCCGCCAACGACGATGGGAGCATCCTCTTTATCATAAAAAATATCTCTTATGTCGAGGTAGAGCGGTTCGCCGGTAGCGCCGGGTTCTTTGGTCCGGTCGAGTACCGAGATACGTTTTACTGTTTTGGGCAGCACACGCATAAAATATTTCTCTGAGAAAGGACGATAGAGATGCACCGAGATCAGGCCTACTTTTTCGCCTTTTTCGGTAAGGTGATCAATTGTTTCGCGTATCACCGGTGTGATGGAACCCATGGCTATGATAATATTTTCGGCATCGGGCGCACCATAATAGGTAAAAGGATGGTACTCGCGGCCGGTCATCTTGCTGATCTGCTGCATGTACTCTTCCACCATGTCGGGTACCGGATCGTAAAAATGGTTGGCAGCTTCGCGCGACTGGAAATAAATGTCGGGGTTTTGAGCTGTACCACGGGTTACAGGATTTTCTGGATTAAGAGCATTGTTGCGGAAACGCTGCAATGCTTCCATGTCGAGCATCGGCTTTAGTTCCTCGGTATCGAAATATTCTACTTTTTGTATCTCGTGTGAGGTGCGGAAACCATCGAAGAAATGAACAAACGGAATGCGCGACTTGATAGCCACCAGGTGCGCAACGACGGCAATGTCCATGATTTCCTGCACGCTGCCGGTAGCCAGAAAAGCAAAGCCGGTGTTGCGGGCAGCCATCACATCGGAGTGGTCGCCAAAAATCGACAGCGCCTGTGCAGCAAGGCTACGGGCGCTTACGTGGAATACGGCTGGCAGCAGCTCGCCCGAAATTTTGTACATGTTGGGCAGCATCAGCATCAGACCCTGCGAGGCTGTGTAAGTTGTTGTTAGTGCGCCAGCCTGTAAAGAGCCATGAACTGCACCGGCAGCGCCGCCTTCCGATTGCATTTCCGATACTTTTACCGTTTCGCCAAAAACATTCTTTCTACCGTGTGCCGACCATTCGTCGATGTATTCGGCCATGGTGGACGAAGGTGTGATGGGATAAATAGCGGCTACTTCGCTGAACATGTAGGCAATGTGTGCTGCCGCGTAGTTGCCGTCGCAAGTGATGAATTTTTTCTTTGTAGTCATGATTATGAATTGATTAAATCTTAATTTTCGATGAATTCAATATTTCGCACGAAAGTAACCATAACTGCTGAATTGGACGACTTACAAAACCTTTTCAGGAGGTCAAAATCAGTTATTTAAATTCATTTCAGATTATATGATGAATCTTTTCGTCGTTTTTTATCTTAATGATTTTTAAAGAATGGAAATGGCGTGGAGGAGATGATTTTTTTTGATACTTTTGTCCCACACAAATACAAGCAACAAGTACATTTTATTAACAAAAAAATACAATAGCATGGCTGACTTGAAAACTAATTATTTAGGATTGGAACTGAAAAACCCGCTGATTGTGGGCGCCAGTAATTTGGTGATGGACGACGACGCGCTGGCGCAGATAGAAGCCGCCGGTGCCGCCGCCATTGTTTATAAATCGCTCTTTGAGGAGCAGATACAACTGGAGCGCGCTCAGCTCGACGACAACCTCAGCGAATACAACGAGCGCCATGCCGAAATGGTGACGCTGTTTCCGAAAATAGAACACGCCGGCCCCGACAAGCATCTGATGAACCTGGCGCGCGTGGTGAAAAAGGTAAATCTGCCGGTGATTGGCAGCCTCAACTGTGTGTATGACGTCACCTGGACAGAATATGCCAAAAAACTCGCCGACACCGGCATCGCCGCTCTGGAGCTGAACTTTTATGCCAACCCCCGCGACGACAAGAAGGCCGGCAAAGAGATCGTGGAGCAGCAACTGGCCATCCTTAAAAAAGTAAAGCAGGTCGTCAACATTCCTGTGAGTGTGAAACTAAGCCCGTTTTATACCAACATCTTCAAGGTAATAGCAGAAATGGATCACCTGGGTTGTGATGGCTTTGTGCTGTTCAACCGCGTCTTCCAACCCGACATCGACATCGAGACCGAAGAGATGGTGTTCCCCTGGTTCCTCTCAAACCATGGCGACTACCGCCTTTCGCTGCGGTATGCCGGCATGCTTGCAGGCAATATCAACGGAAGCATCATTGCCAACACCGGAATACTCACCGGCAGCGATGCCATCCAGATGCTCCTCGCCGGAGCCGACGCCGTGCAGGTAGTTACCACTTTGTATAAAAATGGTATCGGACAGATCAAAAATATCCTCACCGACCTCAACCAGTGGATGGACAAAAAAGAATATGCCACCATCGACGATTTCAAAGGCAAACTCTCACGCAAAAAAATGAGCGACCCGTTTGCCTACAAACGTTCACAATATGTGGATATCCTGATGAAATCAGACGAGATCTTCAAAAAATATCCCATGCGGTAGTCGTTTTTTTAATGAATAAATCAAAAGCCGCTTTCGCTTGAAGAAGGCGGCTTTTGTATTAATAAAAAAGCAAATCCCAAAGGCTCTGATATAAAATTTTGTTGCCAGGCTGATCACTAACCCCGGCCTTTAGGCCGGGGATAAAAGGCGAAAATAATTCAGTGGGCTTTAGCCCAAATCACCACATCATCACATCACACATCACCACATCATCAAATCATGACTCTCCCTGCAACAATGAAAGCTGTTCAGCTCAATCAATACAACGGCAACCTGCTGCGCGTGCTCGCCGCGATGCGCTTGGCAGAAGTCCCCATGCCACAACCCGCCGCCAACCAGGTGCTGGTGCGGGTGGAAGCTTCACCAATAAATCCTTCCGATCTGGCTTTTCTGCGTGGCGGCTACAATGTACGCAAACCGTTGCCTGCTATTGCGGGTTTCGAGGGTGCCGGCATCATCGTCAGCACGGGTGAAGGATCAAATAAAAACCTTATCGGAAAGCGCGTTACTTTTTATGTAAACGACGACCGCCAAGGCGCCTGGACGGAATATGTGACCCTGTCGGACCAAGATTATTTCGTGGTGGATAAAGATATGCCGATGGAGCAGGTGGCTTGTTTGTTTATAAATCCCTTTACCGCCTGGGCGCTTGTAGAGCTTGCACAGAAGGGCGGTCACAAAACCATCATCCAGTCGGCTGCCAACGGACAGGTTGGTAAATTTATCCGCCATTTTGCGCAAAGCCACAACATCGAAGTCATCAATCTGGTGCGCAAACCGGCACAGGTGGAGGAATTGAAAAACGAGGGAGCGAAATATGTTTTAAATAGTGGTGAGGATAATTTTGATGAGCAACTTCGTGCGCTGGCTTCTGAGTTAAAGGCTACTGCTGCCATCGACGCAGTGGGAGGGGGGCTGAGCGGAAAGCTCTTCAACGCGCTGGCCGACAACGGCGAGGTGATTGTTTACGGTGGACTTTCGGGGCAGCCGCTTTCGGGATTCGATACGCTGGGTGCCATTTTCAGAAATAAAACTGTTTGCGGCTTCAACCTCAACGGTTGGATGAGCGAAAAATCTTCTGCAGAATTCGATAAAGTTTCCCAAACGCTACAGTCGCTCTTTACCAGTGGCAAGCTCACCACACAGATTCAGGCCTCATTTCCTCTCGATGGTTTTGTGGATGGCATCCGGCAGTACATCTCCTCGATGTCCGCAGGGAAAATCCTGCTGCGGCCTTAAGCTCGTTCCACTGCCCTGGCAGGGTTTCGCTGTGCTCCGGGAAGTTCCCTCCGTACCCTGGCAGGGTTTCGCTATGCTACGAGTAGCACTATCAGTCAAGGAAAAACCCGCTCTGTCATGCAAAAGTCAAAACCCTGCCAGAGCTTTACCATCCCGCGAGGTGCTTTCCAAATCACTGCCTGAGTAAGCTGTCGCCATTGAACAAAATGTTTAAAACAAAATGTTCAAAAAATCCAAAATTTTTCTATTGTTGAAGTTTGTATTGACGTCCATATGAGTTATGATTGAGAAATTACAATTCCGTGAAAAACTATTGATAGGTAAGAGCTGAG
>JAAYIU010000323.1 GCA_012523265.1 Bacteroidales bacterium
GATGCTGATGCCGAACGTCTTTCCAACGGAGAAAAAGAGTTAGAAAAGGTGCTGCGACCTTCTCACTTTACAGGTTTTTCCGGGCAGGGTCAGGTGGTGGATAATCTCAAAATATTTGTAGAGGCCGCCCGAAAGCGTGGCGAAGCGCTGGATCATACACTTTTGCACGGCCCGCCGGGGCTGGGCAAAACCACCCTTTCGCACATCATCGCCAACGAGCTTGGGGTAGGTATAAAAATTACTTCCGGACCGGTGATGGACAAGCCCGGCGACCTGGCCGGACTGCTCACCAATCTGGAGCCTAACGACGTGCTTTTCATCGACGAGATTCACCGCCTCAGCCCGGTGGTAGAGGAGTATCTCTACTCAGCGATGGAAGATTACAAAATCGACATCATGATCGAGACCGGCCCCAACGCCCGCAGCGTGCAGATTACGCTGAATCCCTTTACACTCATCGGCGCCACTACCCGCTCGGGTTTGCTTACCGCTCCATTGCGGTCGCGCTTTGGCATCAACGCACGCCTCTCTTATTACGACGCCGAAACTTTGCGTAAGATACTCATCCGCTCAGCCGATATTTTGGATCTTGAAATTTCCGATGTCGCCGCCATGGAAATTGCCCGCCGCAGCCGTGGCACGCCCCGCATCGCCAACCTGCTGCTGCGCCGCGTACGCGACTTTGCCGAAATAAAAGGCGACGGAACCATCAACATCGACATTTCGCAATACGCCCTTTCCGCACTTAATGTGGATAAACACGGTCTCGACGAAATGGACAACAAGATACTGCTGGCCATCATCGATAAGTTTGGCGGCGGCCCCGTGGGGCTTACCACCATTGCCACGGCGGTGGGTGAAGATCCCGGCACCATCGAAGAAGTTTACGAGCCATTCCTCATCATGGAGGGCTTCCTGATGCGCACCCCGCGCGGCCGCGAAGCCACGGGATTTGCTTATCAGCACCTGGGCAAAATAAAAAACCCGGAACAGGGAAAGCTTTTTTAGAAGCGGGGCGCATGGCGCGGGGCGCAGAACGCGTGTTTACCAACGGTGTCGCTTAAAGCGAGTCCGTTGGTTTTCCGTAGTATCGAATCTTGAAGTAAAGAAAGCAGGGCGCGGGGCGCAAAGAGCTTGGCGATGGATGCAAAATCATGATCGCGATTTCTGATGTCCTTTCCGACGCTTTTGGAGAATTCAGATTCATCGAACACGATCCACTTCAACATTCAAGATTCGGTGTTCGATTCCGCATGTGCGGAATTCTTTCCCTCTTCTTCTTTCCTTTTTTCAGGCTTTGCCATTCTCCAGCTAAATTACATTGCAATTTTGCCCATGCCTCACATTTCATTACTGAAAGTGTATCTTTGGCGCCCGGAATATTTTGGTACTGATTTACATAAAACTGTTTAAAACTGATGAAAAAGATATTTGATGCATTGTTCTCGATGCACCTCACCGTGGTATTGCTGCTCATGTTTGCACTATCGGCAGCCGTTGCTACTTTTATCGAAAACGACTATGGAACCATCGCGGCGCGTGTAGCCGTTTACGAGGCTACCTGGTTCGAGATATTACTTGCGCTGCTGGTTGTTAACCTGGCCGGCAGCCTGGTGATTCATCATTCGTGGCGCCGCAAGAGATACGCGCTGTTTTTGTTCCACCTGGCTTTTATCATCATATTTGTTGGCGCCGGCATCACGCGATTTTTTAGCTATGAAGGGATGATGCACATCCGCGAAGGGAAAACCAGCAGCGAGATCACCAGCAACAACACCTACCTCACCGCCACTTACCAATGCGATGGCGAAACTTACTATGAGCAGCAACATGTGTTGTTGTCGCCCTATGGCATGAAGGCGCCCAACTTTACGCTGGATACACCTGAAGGTGATTTTAAGATAGAAACCACCGGATACATTGCCAACGCAACCCTCGAAGTGGTTCCCGTAAAGGGTGGAAATCCTATCGTGTCGCTGTTTATAATGAATGGCATGCAGCGCGAAACGCTCATATTAAATTCGGGCGAGGTGCGGCAGGCTGGCAGTATGCAGATAAGTTTCGATAGCGGCGATACGCTTGCCGGCGGATTGCTGTTGATGCTGGAAGAAAACCGGCTGATGCTTCGCGCACAGGATACCATTTTCATTACCAATATGGGCTCGGAAGCGGGCGTCTTTATTGCACCAGGACTTAAGGCGGAGATGCAGCCGATGCAACTTTATAATCTGGGCACCAGCCGCATTGTTTTGCGCAGCTTTGAGCCGAGCGGAACCTTGCAGCCGGTGCCGGCGGCCAGCCAGATGCTGCAGGGAAGCGGGCAGGACGCGGTAATGCTGCGCATCAGCAGTGGCAGCAGCACCGTGCGCACCTGGGTTGCCGGAAGCCGCGGCGTGCAAGGCAAAGCAGAGCCTATAGAGATAGACGGTAAAACATTGCAGATTGCCTATGGCGCCATCACCATCCCCATTCCTTTTGCTTTGCAGCTCAACGAATTTATCTTCGATCGCTACCCAGGCTCCAACAGCCCGTCGTCGTACGCCAGCGAGGTAACGCTCATCGACACCGAGCGCAACAACCGTTTCGACTTCCGGATTTTTATGAATCATATTCTCAACTATCGCGGCTACCGCTTTTACCAGTCGTCGTACGACACCGACGAGCAAGGTACAGTACTTTCGGTAAACCACGATGGCCTGGGAACCATTGTGACCTACATCGGCTATTTTCTGATGGCGCTGGGAATGGTGATGGCGCTGATAAGCAAGCAGACACGGTTTAGATATTTATTAAATAAAATAACCGAAACCCGCCGCAAAAAGATGAATCTGCTTCAGATGATTCTTTTGATGTTGGTCACTACGATGGCCATGCCCGCCGTGTCGCAAGAGACGACCGACGTGAACGGCACGCAGGTTCCGGTGATCGATCGCGCACATGCCAATGCTTTTGGTGAGCTGATTGTGCTGGGTCCCGGCGACCGCCTGGAGCCGGTGAACTCACTTACCGGACAATTAATACGCAAATTCACCGGCAGCACCAACTTCCAGGGACTCACCTCCGACCAGATCGTGCTGGGAATCATCACCGACCCGGCGCTGTGGCAGCAGGTGCCGCTGCTCAAAATTACCAACAAAGAGCTGCGCGACCAGCTCGGCATCAGCGGAAAGTACGCCAGCTTCTCTAACTTTTTCGTGTCAGGACAAACCAACAGCTACCGCATGAGCCACTGGGTGGAAACGGCGTACCAGAAGAAAAGTATGGAGCAAACCAAGTTTGACAAAGAGGTGATAAAGATGGATGAAAAGATCAACATTTTTTATTTTATTTATACCTACAACTACCTGAAGCTATTTCCAAAAACTACCGATCCCACGAGCAGGTGGTTTGCCCCCGACGAAACAGTGACGGGAATGCCCACCGCCGACAGCAACTTTGTGCGCAACGTTATTCCGCTTTACGCGAATATATTGGCCGAAGCCCTGAATACCGGCGACTATGCCACCGCCAACGAGATTGTAGATGCCATCGACATTTATCAACATAAATATGCCGGCGACCTGCTGCCCTCCGACACACACCGCAGCATGGAAATTATTTATAATAAAGTAGAGATTTTCGAACGGCTTTTCCGCTATTACGGGTTGATAGGATTGATATTCCTGGTGGTACTTTTTGCCAAACTGGTGGTACCGAAGCTCCGGATAACTATTTTAAAAAATGTCCTTATCGGAATAGTGGCGGTGATGTACCTTTTTCAGACGCTGGGCATCGCGGCACGGTGGTACATCTCCGGCCATGCACCGCTTAGCAATGGCTACGAAAGCATGATATTTATTGCCTGGGCTACCATGACAGGCGGCTTCCTGCTTTCGCGCCGCAGCAACATAGCGCTGGCGGCAACCACCGTGCTGGCGTCGCTCACACTGTTTGTGGCGCACCTCAACTGGATGAATCCTGAAGTTACCAACCTGGTGCCGGTGCTCAAGTCGGTGTGGCTCACCATTCACGTGGCCATCATCACTTCGAGCTACGGGTTTTTGGGGCTTGGAATGATCCTGGGGCTTTTCAACCTGCTGCTGATGATTTTCCAGAATCGCAAAAATCTGGTGAGCTTTAATCTTACCATCCGCGAGATTTCGCTTACCGCCGAAGCCACGATTATTATAGGGCTATATATGCTTACCATCGGAACCTTTCTGGGCGGCGTGTGGGCCAACGAGTCGTGGGGGCGCTACTGGGGCTGGGATCCCAAAGAAACCTGGGCGCTGATAACGATCCTGGTGTATGCCGTGATTGTTCATCTCAACTTTATCCCCGGCATCATGGGGCGCTATGTGTTTAATGCGCTGGCCGTGGTGGGCTTCAGCTCGGTGCTGATGACTTATTTTGGTGTGAATTATTACCTGTCGGGGCTGCACAGCTACGCCGCCGGCGATCCGGTGCCGATACCCGCTTTTGTCTATTACACCATTGCCATCCTTATCGTTATTCTCATTTTTGCTTATCGCAATAACTCTAGAACCAAAGCACTGATTCGCACCCTGCAACGCGAAGGAAACCAGGAGGTGGGGATGGAAGAGGGGAAGTAGAGATGAGTAGTGAGCGGTGAGAGGTGAGTAGTGAGTAGTGAGCGATGAGAGGTGAGTAGTGAGAAATAAGTAGCGAGTGGGATTTATCAATGATTTTTAAGCTGAAGCTAAATTTAGAAGTCACACCGTGAGCAACGCCAGGCCGGCACGCCCGGAATGTAGAAATATCCAGAGAGGCTGGGATAAGATTAATGCGGCTTCGGAGGATAAGGCTGGCTAATTGATGGCGGCAGTTATTTTTATAGCCTTAAAAAAATCAGTGTCATTTTATCCTCAAAAACATGCGCAGTTGAAATAATCAGCTTAGAGTCGTCTGCAGAGCTTATAATCTTATTGAAATCCATATAAGATTTAGTGGGGATATAATATTCATCAGCCAGCATGTAATCAGATTTATTAAAAACACAAATTTGTTTATTGTAGTCGTCTCCTGCAAAAAACTGAGGTTTCAAATTACCATAACACCCTCTATGTAAATTATTCCTTGAATATTTACCTAAATTTGAAAAATCTGTAATATCATAAGTGTAATATCCCTCGTTGTAAACCCATGTGTATGGTAATACAATAAATTTCAAATCCATTGGATCTAATAAAATCTTCTCCGCATATCCCCCTAAATTTTCTTTTTTTAATATTTCCACTGAATTAGAGGTGTAGGATAGTTTAAAGATATCAGATCTACTGATACCCGGATTTCCTCCAGCAATAATTATTTTGTTGGCAATATTTATAGCTAACGAACTTCCACTTTCTAATGTTACACCACTATCATGTACTTCGTTGGAATTTAAATCAATAAGCTGTAATTTGGAATTAGCAATTACAATTGCTAAACTTAAACCGTTATCAATTTCAAAATCTGATAAACCTGAAACTGCCTGCTGAACAACGGTTACAAAAGTCCTTGAGTCATCATTAAAATGAACAATTGTACCATTAGCAAAACCGACATACAAGAGTTTTGATGCTTCACACATATAAAGTCCTATTGGGTTTGAGAAAGGTAATGTGTATTCAGAATCAACAATTTCATTCACATTATCAATTCTATACAACCTTGATGTTGATATTGCATAAGTTATGTCCCTGTTCTTGAATAAACCGATATCAATAAACTCTTCAGTAAATGAATAAGCTTTATAGATAACAAAGTCCAATCGTTCTGAAACAGTTGAATCTCCTCTGTCATCATAAGCCACGCAGTAGCAAGAATGCTTTCCAATTCCAATTGGGTCTACTTCCTTTTCAAAATCCAAAAAATAATCATCTTTCAGCGTATCGCTACCAATGAAGCTATCGTCGATATAATAATTAAGATGACTCACCTCAACATTATCCTTTCCACTTGTACTAAAAATTAGTGGATCTATTGAATAGTAATATCCTGGCCAAATGTTGTAATAGTACCTAAAGCCAAAATCAATTTCGGGTGGAGTGTTGATAGGTACCTCTAAAACTTTGTTTATGGTGTATTTATAATTTAAGGTATCAGTTAGCTTTATTGTAACGTCGTTTATAGTGGTTTTAATTGTATCTGTGATAAAGCGAAAGGGTAGATCTGACATTTTCTCTAATTCAACGTCATTAA
>JAAYIU010000115.1 GCA_012523265.1 Bacteroidales bacterium
ATAAGCCATTAGTCTAAATTGCCAAAACTTTACCGGTTTCGTCGGGTGATAGCAATTTTAAAATATTTTTGTTATCTTTTTTAATATTAAAAATAAAGCTATGAAAAAGGTATTAAGCCAGGAGATAAACGACTATGCCGAGAGGTATCGCGACTATACCGCCGCCAACCTGTCGAAACTCATCAGGATAAAATCGCTGAGTGGCCAGGAGCGTGAGGTGCAAAAGGAGCTGAAAAGACAAATGGAAGAAGCCGGTTTCGACCAGGTGCGCATCGACGGGCTGGGCAACGTGATCGGACGCATTGGCACAGGGAAAAAAATTCTCGCCATCGACGGCCACATGGATACCGTTGACATCGGCCAACTCAGCAACTGGCAGCTCGACCCGCTGGGAGGCGAAATTCGCGACGGCTATGTGCATGGCCGCGGCTCCGTAGATCAGGAAGGCGGCCCGGCAGCTTTTGTCACCGCCGGACGCATCATCAAAGACCTCAACCTGGCCGACGACCTCACCATATATTTTACGGGCACCGTGATGGAAGAAGACTGCGACGGCCTTTGCTGGAAATATCTGATAGAAGAAGAAGGCCTGAAGCCCGACTGCGTGATTGTAACCGAGCCTACCAACCTGAACATCTATCGCGGCCACCGCGGACGCATGGAGATGCATGTGCACTTTAACGGACTCTCGGCCCACGGCTCAGCGCCGGAGCGCGGCAAAAACGCCATTTATATGGCAGCACGCGTGGCGCTGGAGATTGAAAAATTGAACGAACGCCTGCCCAGCGACGACTTCCTGGGCAAGGGCAGCGTTACTATCTCCGAAATCACCAGCCAAAGCCCTTCCCTTTGCGCAGTGGCCGACTACGCCCGCATCCACCTCGACCGCAGGCTTACCACCGGCGAAACAATGGAATCGGCTGTAAAGGAAATAGAAGAGTTGATAAAAGGTTTGGATGCCCGCGTGGAAGTGCTGGAATATTCCGAAAAGGCCTGGACCGGACTGGAGTACGGGATGCAGAAATATTATCCCACCTGGACGATCGATGAAAAACATCCGGTGATAAAAACCGGCGTGCGTGTCTACGAGCAACTTTTTGGCGCAAAGCCAAAAGTCGACAAATGGACTTTCTCCACCAATGGCGTGACCATCCGCGGGATGTACGGAATACCTGTGATTGGCTTCGGCCCCGGCAACGAGGTGCTGGCGCATGCGCCCAACGAAAAAGTCCGCATCGACGACCTGGTGAAAGCCTCCGCATTTTACGCAGGCTTTGCCGCCGAGATGAACGAAGAATAAGGAATATTTTTTTTAATAAAATTCTGATTTTTCAAGGGAAAATTTCAAAATTCAAAAAACAACCACCAGTTGTCGGTGTAAACAATCACAAATTAGCAACCTCCTGATCACTAACCCTGGCCTTTAGGCCGGGGATGCAAAAAACCGCAAAATTACAGTGGGCTTTAGCCCAAATAAAATTAAACCAGCCTTCTTATGAATCTTCAACAACAAATCGATCAAGTGGCTACGATCAAAAGCCATTTGTACCAAAAGGATTTCCTGCTCACCTGGGAAAAGTCGCACGACGACCTGCTGGCAACGCTGCTTATTGCCGACATCCTGAAAAATATGCGCGCCGAAAATATTTCGCCCCGCCTCTTCGATAGCGGGCTGGCCGTCTCTATTTTCCGCGACAACTCCACACGTACGCGCTTTTCGTACGCCTCGGCTGCCAACCTGCTGGGGCTGGCCGTGCAAGATATGGACGAAACAAAATCGCAGATTGCCCACGGCGAAACCGTACGCGAAACGGCCAATATGATTTCGTTTCTGACGGATTTTATCGGCATCCGCGACGACATGTACCTGGGCGAAGGCAACAAATACATGCGCCAGGTTGGCGAAGCACTCGACGACGGCGCCGCCCGTGGCGTGCTGCCCGTGCGGCCGGGAGTCGTCAACCTGCAGTGCGACCTCGACCATCCTACCCAAACCATGGCCGACCTGCTGCATCTGAAAAATCATTTTGGATCGTTGGATAAATTACGTGGAAAAAAAATAGTAATGAGTTGGGCTTACTCTCCAAGCTACGGCAAACCACTGTCGGTGCCGCAGGGAATCATCGCGCTGATGACGCGCTTTGGCATGCATGTGGAGCTGGCACATCCCCGCGGTTACGACCTGCTGCCAGAAGTGATCGACATAGCCAAAAAAAATGCTGCCGAAAGCGGCGGCACTTTCGCCATCGGCAACGCGATGGAAGCAGCCATGCAGGATGCCGACATTGTTTATCCCAAAAGCTGGGCGCCCATCAGCGTGATGCAACAGCGCACCACCCTGCTGCACCAGAAAGATTCCGCCGGCCTGGCGCAACTCGAAAAAGAATGCCTGCTGCACAATGCTGAATTCAAAAGCTGGGAATATGATAACAAGAAAGAACAGCTTACACGCCACGGCCAGGGACTTTATATGCACTGTTTGCCGGCCGATATTTCGGGGGTTTCGTGTGCGCAGGGCGAAGTAGCCGCCGACACTTTCGAGCAATGGCGCATCACCACCTACCAGCAGGCGGGCTACAAACCCTACATCATCGCCGCCATGATGCTTGCCAACCGTTTTGAAAATCCGGCGCAGGTATTGCAAAAAATCATGGAATCGCAGCGGCGGCGGGTGAAGTATTGAGAGGAGTGGTGAGCGGTGAGTGGTGAGCGGTGAGCGGTGAGCGGTGAGCGGTGAGCGGTGAGCGGTGAGCGATGAGCGTAATTGGCAACGAAATTTTATCCGCATAAAATAATCCGACACAGCCAGCCCTACCTGCTACCTACTACCTACTGCCCGCTCTTTTCTGTACCATCATCAGGCCGTCGCGTATCGGGATGATCATGTTCTCCACCCGATGGTCGTGCAGCACAAATTTGTTGAAGTTGAGGATGCCCTCGGTCTCTTTGTCGGCATGGGCGGCGTGGAGCACTTTGCAATACCAGAGCACATTGTCGGCAAGCAAAATGGCACCCGCCGGAAGCTCGTCGATGAGCATCTGGTAATACGCAAGATAGTTTTCCTTGTCGGCATCGATAAACACCAGATCAAAATCTTTATCAAGGTTTTTTAAAATTTCGGTGGCGTTGCCGATATGTGTCACGATTTTGTCGTTCAGGCCGGCAGCTTCAAAATAGGGGCGCCCAATTTCCACAGACTCTTCGTTGCTGTCGATGGTATGAATTTTCCCGCCATCGGCCAGCCCCATTGCCAGGCAGATAGTTGCATAGCCTGTAAAGGTTCCGATTTCGAGAATTTTTTTGGGACGCAGCATCTGGCTAATCATGCGCAGAAACTGACCCTGCAAGTGTCCTGAAAGCATGTTAGGGTAATTGGTTTTCAACACTGATTCGCGGTAGAGCCGGCGCAGCAGTTCACTTTCAGCAGTGGTGTGCGCGGTGGCGTAATCTTCGTACGCCGGATCGGTGGTTTGGTAGGTTTGTCGTGACATGGTTTTATTATTAATAATAATGAGCTAATGAATTATAAAGACACGGCTTGTTTTAAATTTCAAAACTAAATAACTGCCTCTCTCATTTCTTCGGATTCCCAAGTCCTTGTTCAGGCGGGTCAAATTTGGGCAAATTGCGTGTGTCGGTGCGGGCATCGACATCCTGATGGAACACCCACCGGCCGGCCACATAAACAAATGCATCAAACACATCGTAGCGCGGCACGGCTCCGCGAAACATGCGGCCAAGCTGTGCATTATTGCCGCCCAGGCGGTTGAAAACGATCATCTGGTCGCGCTTTCGTTTTTCTCCCGGCAGCAGTTGAAGCTCATAAGCCAAATGAAAAGGCACCTGATCCGTAAAGCTGAAAAGGACGCGCTGCTGCTGCGATCCATCCTTCATCACAAATACCGGCAGGCCAAACCGGGGCGCCCCGGCGCTGTCGAACCACAAGGCTTCTATTATTCGACCGGCCAACCCTTCGGCTTCGCCATGCCAGCCTGTAAGCGTGTAAAAAGGATTTCCTTTGGGGCTGCGGCTGATCACATTGCGGTACACCGCCCCCGGCCATTGTGTATAGCCGTAACTGCTGTCGGCAGAAGCCTGCCAGGGAACGGGCTTTAGCCGGTAAATGGTATCTCTGTCGTGCGTACCAGCTTTTCTGATCATCCCGCTGTAGTGCCAGCGATGGTTGCTCAGCGGCACCACCCAGGTAAGCAGATCAAAGCTGCCGTCGTCGGGCTTTAGATGTTTTATAAAAGGAAGGCTGTCGAAGGAAAAAGCAAAAGAAGAAGGGGTGGACAAAAAATCAGTCACCAACTGCTCCAGCTCCTGATTGCACTGCAACTTCGGGCTGTCGGCGGTATCGGCATAGATAACCTGTGCCAGCTCACGCGCTTTGGCAGCGAAGACCGTGTCAGCGGGTTGTGCCGGCAGCAGCAGCGGAATTAATAGCAAAAGAACAGAAGCAGCGCAATGTTTCATAGGTTATCCATTGTCGACGATGGTTCCTATTGCAGGATCGTTGAGCACTTTGAGCAGGTTGCCGGGCGTATTCATATCAAAAACCAAAATGGGCATATTGTTTTCCTTGCAAAGCGTAAACGCCGTGAGGTCCATAATTTTAAGCTGTTTTTCGTAAGCCTCTGCAAATGTCAGCGTTTGGTATTTTATGGCTTCGGGATATTTTTCGGGATCGGCAGAGTAAATACCGTCCACCCGTGTTCCTTTCAAAATTGCATCAGCTTTCATCTCTATGGCGCGCAACGCGGAAGCCGAGTCGGTGGTGAAGAAGGGATTGCCGGTGCCACCGCTTATCAGCACCACATAGCCGGCGTCGAGATATTCGACTACGCGCTCTCCGCTGGTCTCTTCCACAATAGGCTCGATGGCCAGCCCGCCTGTGAGCCGGCATTTCATACCGACATTTTGCAGTGCGCCCTGCAGCGCCAGGCTGTTGATTACCGTGGCGAGCATGCCCATGTAGTCGCCCTGCACCCTGCCTATTCCCTCGCTCACGCCTTGTACGCCCCGATGGATGTTGCCGCCACCAATCACGATGGCGATTTGTACGCCGGTGTCAACAGCCGCTTTGATATCTTCGGCGTAAGCCATCAACTGCATGGCATCAATGCCGTATTGCCGCTTGCCCATCAGCGCTTCGCCGCTAAGTTTCAAAAGTATCCGCTTGTATTTCATGTTTTGTTCAGGATTTCTTTATTAAAATGATATTACAACAAAAAACAACTCTTTGGGTGGTTTTTTAGATTACCACAAAAACGATTTTATTTTTAAAAATTATAACCCAGATTAAAATAGCCCAACAGGCGATGGTGATGATCGGAACTCATCACCGTAACTTCTATGGGGCCGATGGGGGTCCTTACACCCAGCGATAGTCCGTAACCATTGATGGCTCTGTGTTTCACAAAAACATCCTTCATATCACCGGCGTAAAAGCCCATGTTCCATTTGGGAATGAGAAAAAAGTTGCGATAAAATTCATATTGCAGGTCGATGCGCGCCGCGAGAGTGTTTTCGGCAGCTACCTGCATAAATTCCAGTCCTACAAAAGGAAATATCCCGTTAAATTGAGTTTCGCGCAATCCGCCGAGGTACATGTTATACTGCGGCAAGGTGTTGCTGCCACCCGAAAGCTGGCTTCCTACATAAGCGCTGGTGAGCATCGACAGCTGCGGGTGCAGTGTGTAGGCCTGGTTGTAGCGTACAGCAAGAAAGGTAGTGGGCGGCACATAGTTGTCGAGGCTGTCTTTCGTCTCGGAAACCAGCTTGAAGTCGGCAGCAAGTCTTAATCCTTTGGTAGGATAGGTAGCACGGTTGAGGTTGTCGATCCGCAAAAAAGCAAACAAGTTAGTGTTGTATTCATAGGAGGTCTCCAGATCGATTAAAAAAACATCGGGCTTTACGCCAGAAAACTCCATCTGAATACCACCACCTACGAGCGTAAAATCAGCTACCGTAGCCTGCGAGTAGATATCGAAAAGGGCATTGGAGAAATTGAAAGTGCCAATGCGTCTTTTGTTTTCGTACAAATAGGTTTTAAAATTTTGTGCACTCAGGCGCACGCCCACTCCGGGCTTGTTGCCGCGGTGATAAAGATAGGTGGCTGCAAAGCGGTTGTTGTCGCCCAGGGCCAGATCAAACATAAGTTTGCCACCGCTGGTCAACACGTTGCGAAAGGTCATATTCATCAGAAAAGCAGCCTTAAAATCAGTGTCGTAATGCACTCCCAGCCGAAACTCGCCGCCTTCCTTTTCGTTCAGTTCAACCCTCAGCCTTTGCCCCTGGTGCTCTGTTGGCTCAAAGCGGTAACGAATCAGATTAAAATTTTGTGTTCCATACAATCTCTCCAGGCTGCGGATTACTTTCCTGGTTGAGTGTTTCTCCAACTCCTCTACCTGCAGTACTTTGGCCACAGTAGCGGACGACATGTGGTGGGTACCTTTTATTACTACCTCGCTGATGAGGATGCTATCCACAGGAACTGCATCGAGGACGTAGTGTGGCGTCATGTCGTGATGCTGCCTGAGCGAATCGAGCAGCGCGAGAATTTCGGGCAACGCGGCGCGGGTGGCCCGCTCGCCCCGCAGAATAATGCTGTCAGCACTGGTAAAGCTCGACATACTATATTCGTCAAGATCGGGACGGATGTAGATATCTGTTTTTTCGATGTTTTTGCGTTGGAGCGGCATGCGCAGAAAACGGGTGGATTGCCCCAGTATGTCGATGATTGAATTGAGATCGTCTTTGCTTTGTGGTTTCTGGGTAACGTCGACACCAATTATTATATCGGCACCTTTTTCTAAAACTTCCTCTACCGGATAATTGTTAAAAAGGCCGCCGTCGACGAGCAGGCGTCCATCCACAAGTACCGGCGGAAATACCGACGGAATTGCCATGGTGGCGCGCAAAGCGTCAGGAAGATAACCTTGGTCGAGCGTTACGCTCTCGCCGGTTTCGATGTCGGCAGCAACGCACAAAAACGGTATGTGCAGTTGGTCGAAGCTGTGGATGTTGCAGCCCGGACTGGCATAGTATGAAATAAGATTGTAGATGGATTGTCCGGCAACAAGCCCGCGGGGAAGGGTGATTCTTTTGTCATGGAAGGGCAACGAAAAGAAATATTTATCGTCTTCGTCCTTCTCCGTCATCGAGAGGTTGCGGCGCTGGATTTTATCGCTAAGCACCGATTCCCAATCCTGCTCTTTCATAATTTTTTCGAGCGAATCAGGATGATATCCCAATGCAAAAAGGCCGCCCATGATGCCGCCCATGCTGGTGCCGCCCACATAGTCGATGGGCACACCGGCTTCTACCAGCACTTTGATGGCGCCTATGTGTGCAAACCCTTTGGCGCCGCCGCCACTCAGTACCAGCCCGATTTTGGGTCGTTCTTCAGGCACTGTTTGCGCAAGCACTGATGACCAGCCTAAAGCCACTGTCACTAAAAATATTGCTGTAATTAGGCGTTGCATGTGCGGCAGGGTGAATTTAATTCGGATTATATAGTGTCTCTCTTTAGGACGATGGGTTTTAAACAAAAAACAAATTCCAACCGTCGTTAGCCGGTGTAAACAATGACAAAGAAATTCCAAAAAACAATAAAAGCAGGATGTAAAGTCTTGCTGCTATTGTTGTAATTTTTCGGGAAACCGAATTTCTAATGATCACAAAGGTTGACGCCGGCTTGCAGGGTGTTGTTTAGCAGTTCGTTCACCAGCTCGCGCGAATCTTTTGCGGCAACGCCCACGTAAACGTTTATCTTGTTGTCGAGCAGTATTTGGATGGCACGCTGACCGATGCCGCCGGCAATTACGTCGGTTACACCCTGCTGGTGCAGCCACTGTGGAATGATGCCCGGCTCATGCGGCGGAGGCACCAGTTTTTCTTCGTTTATAATTTTGTGATCTTCGGTAGTAAAAACATTGAAAACATCGCTGTGACCAAAATGGCCACAAAGGACGCTGTCTTTTAGTGGAATTGCAATTTTCTTCATTTTTATAATTGTATTAATGATTTTGTTAAAAATTGATTTCTCAAATAAAATAGTTTGCTGATGGCTGCAAAAGTAGCGATCATTTCCCATCAGGTTTCTTTTGGACAGCTAAAATGATTGCGGGGCGAACATTACCATTTTTTACATCTTGTAGCATTTGTCAACAGCTTGCGTCATTCGACAGATAAAAATGTCAATCTTTGTAATTATTTTTCAAATCGATCTTAACTCTAAAAGTATGACAAAAAACATGTTTTTGATTTTGTTGATGTTTTTCGTAACGTCAACAGCGGCCACAGCGCAAATCGACGATGCGCGGCTCATGCGCTTTCCCACCATCCACGATAATCAGGTAGTCTTTAGCTACGCCGGCGATTTATACACCGTGGATGCACAAGGCGGCATTGCCCGCAGGCTCACCAACGATGAGGGGCTGGAGCTGTTTCCGCGTTTTTCGCCCGACGGCAAAACCATTGCGTTTACCGGCCAGTACGACGGCAACACCGAAGTTTACACCATCCCTGCCGAAGGTGGCGAGCCTAAGCGAATTACCTACACGGCTACCCTCGGCCGCGACGACGTGTCGGACAGAATGGGTCCCAACAACATCGTGATGGCCTGGCGCAACAACAACACCATCGTTTATCGTTCGCGCAAAAAATCCTTCAATGATTTTGTAGGCCAGCTTTTCGAAGTAAACGTAAACGGAGGTCTCTCCACACAGCTTCCATTGCCGGCAGGTGGCTTTTGCAGCTTCTCGCCTGATGGCAATAAATTGGCCTACAACCAGGTGTTTCGCGAATTCAGAACCTGGAAATACTACCGCGGCGGCATGGCCGACGATGTGTGGATTTATGATTTTAATACCAAAACCACCACCAACATCACCAACAACCCGGCACAGGATATTTTCCCGATGTGGCACGACGACGTTATTTATTTCCTCTCCGACCGCGACCGCACCATGAATCTTTTTGCCCACAACAACACCACGGGACAAACCACCAAAATTACCAACTACGATAAGTATGATATAAAATTCCCGTCCATCGGCAACAATGCCATCGTTTACGAAAACGGCGGCTACCTTTATCGTTTTGATTTTAGTACCCAAACCACCAACAAAATAGAGGTGCAACTGATGAACGACTTTGGCGCCAGCCGTCCGCAGTGGAAAGAGGCCGGCAAAGGCATCTCTTCAGGCTCACCCTCTCCCGACGGCAAACGCGTGGCACTGGCCAGCCGCGGCGACATCTTCTCGGCGCCCGTCAAAAACGGCATCACCTACAACCTTACCAACAGCAATGGCGCGCACGACCGCGCAGTAGAGTGGTCGCCCGATGGCAAATGGATTTCCTACATCAGCGACATGAGCGGCGGCGATGAGATTTACATCCAAAAACATGACGGCTCCGAGCCACCGGTGCAGCTCACCCAAAATGCCGACACCTACAAGTTTGGCTTTTCGTGGTCGCCCGACAGCAAGAAAATAGCCTGGAGCGATCAGGAAAAACGCTTGCAGATTATCGACATCGACACAAAAAAGGTAACGCTTGTCGAGAAAATCAACGACGGCGAGTTCCGCTCTTACGCCTGGTCGCCCGACAGCAAATGGCTGGCATATGTGCGCCCAAGTTTTGAGCAGGTCAGCCGCATCTACGTTTACAATCTCGCTGATGCTACAACTACGCCGCTCACCGACGAGTGGTTCGACTCCGGTGATCCGTCCTTCAGCCCCGACGGCAAATATCTCTACTTCTCCTCTGCCCGCACATTCAATCCCACCTATAGCTGGACGGAATGGAACCACGCTTACCAGGACATGTCGAAAGTGTATCTGATGACACTGGCCAAAGATACACCGTCGCCTTTTGAACCCGAAAACGATGTGGTGGAACTTAAAGACGAAAAGGCCGCCACAACCGACAAAAAGGAAAAAGAAAACGGGAAAGATAAAAAAGAAGAGGTCAAAGAGGGTGTAAATGTAAAAATCGATTTTGATGGCATTTCTGACCGTGTGGCCGAGGTAACCTCCGATGCAGGCGCTTACTGGAACATCACTGCTGTAGATGGCGGTGTGTATTATGCACAATACAAATCGGGCAGCGGTGGCTCTACGCTGTTTTATTATGATCTGAAAGATAAAAAAGAAAATGAGCTGGGAAAAAATATGGGGTATGACCTTACGCCAAATGGCAAAAAGATGCTCATCTTCGAAAGCGGAAAACTTGCCGTAATTGATGCCCCCAAATCCAAAGTCAAAATCGCCGACTATATCGATGTGTCGAATTTGAAAATTTGGGTTGACCCCAT
>JAAYIU010000038.1 GCA_012523265.1 Bacteroidales bacterium
ACTGACATAATCAGGTGCAGATGCACGCTTTTTTCGTTGTTTAATCATTTTCCCTTGCTTATGTTTCGGCAAATATACGTTGAACTAACCACATGAACAAGATATGCGGGTTATTCAGCAGACCCTAGTTAGTGTCACCCCGCCTCTCGCTGGGATTGCCAAAGGCAATCCCAGCGAGAGGCGGGGTGTTAAAACAACTCCTCATTTCAATCCCAGGCATAAATGCCTGGCTACGGATTCATAAATGCCTGGGATAAATGCCTGGCTACGGATTTGATAAATGCCTGGGCTACGGATTTCATCTGGGATATGGATTTCCTCAATAACCATTACTTTAAAGACACACACCATTTAGTGCATTTCGCAGATCCCTTTTCGCGAAAGCGGCCTTACCTTTTCCAGAATACCGGCGAGAACAGGATGAGTACCGTAAAGAGTTCGAGGCGCCCCAAGAGCATCAGAAACGAAAGAAACCATTTTCCGAAGCCCGGAATTTCTGAGTAATTCCCCACGGGGCCAACGGAGCCAATGCCCGGCCCTATGTTGCCTAATGTTGCAGCCGTAGAGCCAATGGCTGTTTCAAAATCGAGTCCCAGCAGCGACATCACAAAAGTGCCGATAGCAAAAATGATGATGTAGATCAGAAAAAAGGCCAGCACGTTGAAGATGATGTCCTGCGAAACGGGCCGGCCATTCATGCGCACAGGAATAACGGCCTGGGGGTGCATCAGCCGTTTTAGTTCCAGAAAGCTGTTTTTGAACAGCAGCAACTGCCGCACCACCTTGATGCCGCCGCCCGTAGAGCCAGCGCTGCCGCCAACAAACATCAGCATAAAAACCAGAAACCACAAGGCTCCCGGCCACATCAGGTAGTCGGCGGTGATAAAGCCTGTGGTGGTGATGATAGAGGCTACGGTGAAGATGCTGTCGCGAAAAGCCTGCTCAACATCGCTGCCCAGGTTGCTCAATATCAGTGCGACGGCAATGGTGAAGGAGGTGATTAAAATGGTGAAGATATAATAACGGTATTCTTCGTTGCGCCAGATATCCTTAATGCGGCCGTGCAGCGCAAGATAGTGTAGTGTGAAGTTGGTGCCGGCCAGGATCATAAAAATGGCGATGACGTACTGTATGTACGGCGAAAATCCGGCTACGCTGGCGTTTCTGGTAGAGAAGCCGCCGGTGGCCATGGTGCCGAAAGCGTGGCAGATGCCATCGAAAAAGTTCATGCCTCCCAGCATCAGCAGCACCGTCTCTACGATGGTCAGCAGCACATAGATACCCCAAAGGCGCTTGGCGGTTTGTGTGATGCGCGGACGCAGCTTGTCGGGAGTGGGGCCGTGCACCTCGGCGATGAAAAGCTGCATGCCGCCGATGCCCAGAAAAGGCAGGATGGCAAGCGACAGCACAATGATGCCCATGCCGCCGATCCAATGGGTAGTAGAGCGCCAGAAAAGCAGCCCTTCGGGCATGGCCTCCACATCGATAAGGATGGTGGCTCCGGTGGTGGTAAATCCGGAGATGGTCTCAAAAAAAGCATCAGTATACGATGGGATGCAGCCACTGACTACAAAAGGCAAAGCCCCAAAAAGCGAAATGACTACCCAGGCAGTAGAGACGATGATGTAACCTTCGCGCTTGCCAATGACTTTGCTCGCATCTTTTCCGGGAATAAAATACAGCAGCAATCCCACCAATAGTGTGAAGAAAGCACTTATGGCGATAGACCAGAATTCGTGCAGACCATCGACAAAGCTCCACACAAAAGCTTCCTGGCCGCCATAATACGCCGAGAACCCCAAAGCCGTGGCCATAAAGACAGCTTCGATGATGAGCAGTATGCCCAGGATGCGAACGATGATGTCGAAATTTATTTTCCTGCTGCGGGCCATCGCCGTTAGTTAAAAAGTTTGTCGATTTTTGGCACCGCCGAGGGCAGCGAGAACACCACCACTTTATCGCCTTCCCGGATGCGGAAATTTCCCACGGCGATGTAGCTCTCTTCGCCCCGCACAATGCCGCCGATGATAGCTTTTTCAGGAAACCGAAGCTTGCGGATAGGTTTTTTTGTCACCTCCGAGTCGGCTTTCACCACAAATTCATACACTTCGGCATCGATGCCATGCAGAACTTTTGACGAGGCCACCTCCGAACCCATCGTAAAACGGGCGATGTAACTGGCTGTAATTATTTTTTTATTAATAATGGTGTCGATGCCAATATTTTGGGAGATGTCGATGTAGTCGATATTTTCGACCAGTGCGATGGTCTTTTTTACGCCAAACTTGCGGGCATGCAGGCAGGTGAGGATGTTGGTTTCGCTGTTGTTGGTCACGGCAATAAAAGCGTCCATGTCTTCGATGCCTTCGTCTTGCAGCAATTCTATGTCGCGTGCGTCGCCATTTATTACCAGCACATCGTCCAATTCGTTGCTTAAGAGGATGCTTTTTTCGCGGTCTATTTCCAACAGCTTCAGGTCGTAAACATTTTGCAGGCGTGTGGCAGTTTTGCGGCCAATGCGCCCACCCCCGGCAATCATCACTTTATTAATGTCGTATTCTATTTTCCCGCCCAGATTCAGCAACGTCTTGATGCCATCGGGGCGCGTTATTACGTAGGCCAGGTCGCCAACTTTAAACGTGTCGTTGCCACGAGGGATGATGGTTTGCGAATTGCGATGGATGGCTACGGCTCTGAAATCGAGGTACGGGAACTCCGAGGCGATGTTGTCGAGGGTTTTGCCCACCACCTTTGCGTTTTCGTCAAGTTTGATGAGAAAGAGGATAAGCTTGCCGCCCGAAAAACCAAAAGTCTCGGTGGCGCCGGTTTGTTCGAGCAGGTTCACGATTTCTTCGGCGGCCAGCCTTTCGGGGCATACCAGATAATCCACGCCCAGCGACTTGAAAAGCTCGCAGTTTTTAGGCTCCAGGTATTCGGTGTTGTTCACGCGGGCTATGGTGCGTTTGGCGCCGAGCTTCTTGCCGATGATTGCCGTCATCAGGTTGATTTGCTCGTCGTGTACCACGGAGATAAGCAGGTCGGCGCGCCTTACGTTGGCGCGTTCCAGCACCCCGATGTGGGTGCTGTCGCCAGGGATAGTCATCAGGTCGGTGTGCGCTTCGATGAGCTTGAGCAGATCGCTGTTGGGATCTACCACAGTAATGTCATGATTTTCGCCCACCAGCAACTTTGCCAGGTGAAACCCAACCTCGCCGTCGCCGGCTATTATGATGTTCATTTTTTTCATAGAATACAGCCTGCGAAATTATATCTTTTAACAACACAAAGAAACAGAAGTTGATTTGTCATTTTGTCTCCCCGCCCCTTTATTTCAAACCCAGGCATAAATGCCTGGGCTACGGATTTGATAGAAATTAATCAGACAGCGCGTGACCCATTCACGCAAAACATTTGGCGAACGCCCTTCGCCATTTCGGTCAATCTAATTTTGATGAATGTGATAATTTGAGGTCGCAAATTGTGACTTTAAAAATTGATAGTAATAAAATAAACTGAGGTCACAAAATGTTACCTCAAAGGAACATGGAGGCAGAAGATATCTTCCTTATGCTTTTACTGAACAAGGAGTAGCAATGCTTACAGGTGTTATTAGAAGCGATGTTGCTATTGAAATGAGTATTAAGATTATGACTGCCTTTGTTGAAATGAGAAAATTTATTTCAAATAATGCACTGCTTTTTGAAAGAATTGATTCAATTGAAACTCGTCAACTACTGTATCAAAATGAAGCCAATGAAAAGTTTAATCAACTTTTTAATGCACTTCAAAATAATAATGAAAGTAAAAAAGAAAGCATCTTTTTCGATAAACTATCAGAACTAAAAGAATTGCTACTTTCGAAATTAGCATCAATAGAAAATTAAATGGAAACCCGAAAACGCGTATTATGAAATTAAAAAAATTCATACAAAGCAACGCGTGGCTAAGCGTTGAAGCAATATTATTGCAATTGTATCCCGATGAAGAAAAAAACATTTCGGGATACAAAAAAGTATTTGAAGAGCTTTTATTTATGCATCCCGAAGATTCAGAAATTTCAATTGTGGTAGCCCATCAAAAAGACGATTATGATGGAGAAGAATATGTAAATGTTTCGGGAATATATGCTAATCCGAAAAGTGAAGAGGAAGAATTTTCGCAATCTATTGAGTTTACACCCTGGATC
>JAAYIU010000399.1 GCA_012523265.1 Bacteroidales bacterium
GGATAGTGTAGGCCATGGCTTCCACATCGTCGCCATTTACGTGGAATACGGGCGACTGCACCACCTTGGCCACGTCGGTGCAGTAGATGCTGGAACGTGCGTCGAGGTAGTTGGTGGTGAAGCCCACCTGATTATTAACTACGATATGTATGGTTCCACCGGTTTTGTAGCCGGTAAGTTGCGACATCTGAATCACTTCGTAAATGATACCCTGGCCGGCGATGGAGGCATCACCATGAATAAGGATGGGTGCCACTTTTTTAAAGTCGCCCTGATAACGGTTGTCGATCTTGGCGCGCACGATGCCTTCCACCACGGGGTTGACGGCTTCGAGGTGCGAGGGATTGGCCACCAGCGTGAGGTCAATTTTCTGTCCGTCGTCGGTTTGTCGCTGACAGGTGGAGCCCAGGTGATATTTTACATCGCCTAACAGGTGTTCGTCGTCGTATTCTTTGCCGGCAAATTCCGAAAATATCTCACTAAATTTTTTGTGCATAATGTTGGCCAGCACGTTGAGGCGGCCACGGTGGGGCATGCCAATTACAAATTCGCGGGTTCCCAATACTGCACCTTTTTCGATTATAGCATCCAGTGCAGGGATGAGCGCCTCGGCGCCTTCCAGCGAAAAGCGCTTCTGACCCGGAAAACGCTTGTGGATAAACTTCTCGAAGTTGACGGCGCGCGCCAGTTTTTTCAGCATAAAAATCTTGTTTTCATTGCTGAAAGTCACAGTGTTTTTGGTGCGCTCCATATTTACACGCAGCCACGCCTGCACAGCCACCTCACGGATAAACATGTATTCCACACCCACGCTGGCGCAGTAGGTTTGCTCCAGATGATTGATAATTTCTTTTAAAGTTGCTTCGCCGATGCCTATCTCGTTGCCGGCAGCAAACTTTCGGTCGAGGTCGTCGGGGGTGAGGCCAAAGTTTTCGATGTCGAGGGTGGGGCGATACTGGCGGCGCACGCGCACCGGGTTGGTTTTGGTAAAAAGATGACCACGCTCCCGGTAGCCGTTTATCAGGTTGATAACTTTGAACTCGCTGGGGTAGTCTTTGCGCGGGTCGGCATCGTGGCCGTCGTCGTGGCCATCGTAGTGCGTCTGCGAAAACTCGAATCCCTCGAAGAATCGCCGCCAGCCATCATCTACGGTTGTCGCATCGCGTCGGTACTGGCTGTAAAGCTCATCGATCATCGCCGGATCGGCATTGCTGAGGTATGATAGTTTGTCCATGATTTCCTACTTAAAAATAAAAATCCAAAAATAAGGCTTTTTGTAAACGTAGCCTTGCTATTGCTTTATTACTATCTTAAACCCTTTCGGGTATATTTGAAACAACAACCAAAGGCACTTTTTGATTTGGAAAGAAAAGAAATTTAGTTTTGATAAAGGGACTGTCCGCGAATTTGCGCCAATGCAACGAATTATCGCTAATTTTTTTTAACCACAGAGAACCCAGAGAAGACGCAGAGAACACGGAGGAAAATCTCTTTGCACTCTGTGATAAACTCCGTGTCCTTTGTCGTTTTTCTTATCGTGTCAGTTGTGGTTTTTCTTATCGTGTCAGTTGTGATTTTTCTTTGTTTTTATTTTAAAATAATGAATTTGTGTTCATTCGCCTGATTCGCGTGAATTCGTGGATTGATTTTAAACCTAATTCGCGTGAATTCGTGGATAAACTAACTGTCCGCGAATTTTCGCTAATGAAGCAAATTTCCACTAATTTTTTTTTAACCACAGAGAACGCAGAGGAGGCGCAAAGAACACGGAGGACACAAAGAATAAACATTTGATAAACACCCTCACCGCGACTTTCTATCGTCAGCCAACGGCTGACATAGAAACGTCAAAATGAATTACAAGTTTTCTTTCGTGATAATTCGCCTAATTCGCATGAATTAGCGGATTGATTTTAAACCTAATTCACGTGAATTCGTGGATAATATTATCCTGTTATTCCCCAAAAAACTCATCTTTGAAGTTCACCAGGAAAACCTTTTGGGTGGCGCGGGTGAGTGCCGTGTACATCCAGCGCAGAAACTCCTTGTCGAAGGTGCCGTCGGGCAGCCAGGGCTGGTCGATGAAGATAGTTTCCCACTGTCCGCCCTGCGTTTTGTGGCAGGTGAGGGCGTAGGCAAATTTCACCTGCAGCGCGTTGAACCACGGATTGTTTTTCACCTTTTCCATTTTCTGCTGCCGGGTGGGCAGGTCGATGTAATCCTGGAGCACCTCGTTGTAAAAGCGGCGGTAGTCGTCGTAGCTCAGCGCGGGCGTGTCGGCGGTGATGGTGTCGAGCAGCAGCTTCACTTCTATTTCGGGATGTTGCGGATAGTCGGTGAGGCGCACCAGTGCATCGGCAAAACGGAAACCATACATTTCGGTGATGCGGGTGATCTTTTGTATTTCGATGATGTCGCCGTTGGCGATAAATCCGGCGGGCGACTCTTTGGGAAGCCAGTAGTAGTTGTTGCGCACCACCATCATGTAGTCGCCGCCGGAAATCTCATCTTCGCGGTTGAGAATGCGGTTGCGGATTTCGCGGTTGTAGATGTTTGCGCGTTTGTTGGAGCGGGTGATGACGATGGATTTGTCGTCGCCATAATCTTTGTGGGCAAAGAAGAGAGCATCTTCGAGCTGGGTGCCGTCGATGCGGCGGATGTCGGTGTAGCCTGTGAGGCTAAATAGCGGAAAGTTGAGGTCCTCGTCATTAATTTTTTGGCGCAGCAGCGTGGCGTTGGCCAGAATCCCCGACTGCAGCGATTGCCGCATCACCTCGCGCAGCTCGAGGGCACGCACGCGCAATCCGAAACTGGTTTCGAGCAGGTGTTTGTCGAGGGCGGGCGACATATCTGTACCCACGGGCGGCAGTTGGGCGGTGTCGCCGATGAGCACCAGGGCGCAGTTGGTGGCGGAATAAACGTAGGTGATCAGATCGGTGAGCAGGTCGGAAGTGGTGGCAAAGCGTGCGTCGGCAGGTGCGGTGCCGGGAATCATCGAAGCCTCGTCCACCACAAAAAGTGTGTTGGAGTGCTGGTTTTCCATCAGGTGCAACATCATAGCACCATCGGCGGTGACGCGGGGTTGGTATATCTTTTTGTGGATGGTAAAAGCCTGCCGCCCTGAATAGGCGGCCAGCACTTTGGCAGCACGGCCGGTAGGCGCCAGCAGCACGGTTTTCAGTTTTAAATCGGGCGCCGCCTTTACCAGCGCACTCAGCACGGTGGTTTTGCCTGTGCCGGCATAGCCTTTAAACAAAAAGGCCTCCTGTGTTTGCCGGTTGAGCAGAAACTCCGCCAGCGCCAGAATGAGGATGCGCTGACCCTCGGTAGGCTGGTAAGGAAAATGTGCGAAAATAAGGTCTTCAACCTGCCGGATTTCCATCCTGCAAAAGTAGGATTTTGAAGCGGGCATCGTTCATGTTTGAAGCATTTTGATTATTCATTCCTACTTTAAAAGGCATTCTTACAAGCGAAGAAGCATAAACAGTGATTTCCCGAAAGGATAAAAAATTCAATCTTCAAACAAATAATGAAATCACCCAAAACAAAATTTATATCGATTCTAAATAAGATGTTAACTTATTGATTATCACCCCCCCTGCGATACTTCAGTCTAACCCCAAAAGTTCATTTGGCATTCATTTCATTATTCTCTTGGTTTTGTGGGGGTCGGTGTATTACAGTTGTTGACTGATTTAAAATATTTACTTACAAAAAAAACAGAGATCATAAAAAATTTTAGACCATTCACGGCAATTTTAGCTGCTATGCTTATTTCGGCTGCAGCTATTTTTTACTCCTGCAGCAAGCAGGAAACAGAAATCCAAACCAATGGCACTGAGCCCGAGCAAATGACCCAGGCCGACATTGACTTCCAAAACCAAGTTATGCATTTTAAAGACAGGCTGGATTACCAGCGCGAGCATCCCGGGTACAAATCGGGTGAGGCGATGCGTGTGGATTCGGTAGTATGGTACATCGAAACACTGTTTAATGCGGTGTATGCTTATCCCGATCAGAACTATAGTCATACTGTAACCGATACAACAAATCTGATTGTTGCCCTTGATGCTGATGGCCTGGTAAGTTTTAACGAACTATCGCAGGCATACATTGATCTGTACGAAATCATCCGGACTTTTTACGTAAATTGTGGCATCGCCGAAAAGGGATTTGTGTTATTGGATTTGTCAATCTTAGAAATTAACAATGACGAGGCTACTATCTCAGTACGAGCAGTTACCGGTGAAAAAACCAACGGCAACTCGGGTTTTAGTTATTTTGGCGATGATGACGATTGGCTGTATGGCAACCTGTGGGGTGATTGCGATTATATGAATGCCGGCACCGATGCCGCCAAAAAAATTCAAATCGCCATTATGGAAACCAAACCCTATATCATAACACCTCCCGGCTACACATGGGTATTTACTGAAATTGACACTGTTCATCTGTATGGCAATGAGTACACAAACAGCAATGGCGAATATCTTATGTTTTATATTATGCATGAGAACGGAATATTTACACATGATGAAATGTGCATAGAAACAGATATGGCAAATAACATTGATGAAATGAATTTCTACTACAATGGCGAGTTTCAGATTATTTA
>JAAYIU010000039.1 GCA_012523265.1 Bacteroidales bacterium
AAATCTGGCCGGTTTGTTTTCATCAACTCGAAATTTGGCATTTAAACGGGCCAGCCTAAAAATATTTTTAAATACACGACTCTCAACAAGATTGAATTTTGGGAGTTATTAGACCGGACTCATGAATTATTCAGGTTAGAAAATGAACCTCAAAACTTGAACGTTAAATTGAATACTGCACAACCAATACCATGGTAAAGATTATCGCCTGGAAGAATGTTAAAATAAGTGCCTGAAAGCATCGTTTGCAGGTAAGTTTTTTCAGGTCAGATGACGAAAACCACCAGAATAGAAATCAGCATGAACATTCGCACAACGAGAAAAGCAGGCTTGTTGCTCCTGTCTGTTTTTTTGTATTTGATGCCGGCGGCGCAACAAACCGGCTACTACTCCGCCCCCGAAGCCACGTACCGCCTGGCCACCGATCTTGTCGCCAAAAAACAGTACGGCGCGGCACGTGAGGTTTTCATGACGCTGACCGAAAACCTCCCTCCGCACGAAACGCTGATGCGCATGGATGCCGCCTACTATATTGCGCTGGCCGACTACAAGCTCGACCGCCCGGAGGCACGGCAAGAGTTCGAGGATTTCCTGTTGCGCTACGACGCCCACACCAAAACCAATCTGGCGCGGCTGCATCTGGGCTTTATCACCTACGATGCCCGCCGTTATAAGCAAGCCATCGAGGAGCTTGAAAAGGTAGAGCCTTATCACCTTACGCCCGCGATGCTGCCCGAATATCTTTACAAACTGGGCTACAGCTATCTGCAAACCGACAACTACAAAAAAGCCCACGAGGTACTTTTCCCGGTTTTGAATACGCCTTCTGACTATCAGCAGGCCGCCAACTATTATTACGCACAGATTGCTTATCTGCAGCAGGACTACGACGAGGCGCTGAAGTATTTCAACAAAGTCGACAAAAATTCGGAGGTGGGTGCCGAGGTGCCTTTTTATCTCTTACAGATTAACTACGTACGAAAAGATTTTGATGCCATAGCCGCTGCCGGCCCCGATCTGGTGTGGGCAACCAGGGACAAAAAAAAACAAGCCGAAGCTGCGCGCGTAGTAGCCGAAGCTTTTTATCAGAAAGCCGACTATGCTCAGGCACTCGAATATTTTGAGATGTACGAAAAAAATATCCGCCGCACGCTTTCGCGGGAAGAGCAATACCAGATAGCTTTTGCGCTGTACAAAACAGGAAAATATCAGGAGGCTGTGGCCAAATTTGAAAAAGTGGTCGGCCCAAAAGATGCGCTTTCGCAAAATGCTTATTACCACCTGGCCGATAGCTATCTGAAAACCGACAAGAAACTGTTTGCCCAAAGCGCCTTTTATAATGCCTGGCAACTGGCCGGCGATGAGCAAATAACCGAAGATGCGCTGTTTAACTACGCCAAACTCAGCTACGAGCTGGCTTACGATCCTTTCGGAAATTCCCTGGAGGCGCTCATGCAGTACGTCAACCACTACCCCGACTCCCCGCGTACCGACGAGGCAATGGACTATCTCACCAACCTGTTTTTGTCGACCAAAGATTACCAGGCTGCCATCAATGCCATCGAGCGCATGCGCACCAAAAACAATGTGTTGCGATCGGCCTATCAGCGGATCACCTATCAGTTGGCGGTGCAAAACTTCAATGCCGGCCGCTGGGAGGAGGCGCTGGCCAACTTCAGAAAATCGCTGGCCAACAGCTACAACCGCGACCTCACTACCTGCGCCAAATACTGGATGGCCGAAACCTATTACCGACGTGGGCAATATAGCACGGCCATCGAACATTACGAAGATTTCATGACTACGCCCGGCTCAGCCCGTCTCGAAGTGTATCCGTTGGCACGCTACCAGCTGGGTTATTCTTATTTTAATCTTAAATATTATGATAATGCCCTGGCGGCTTTCAGGCAATTTGTGAACCGTCCCGGAAAAAGCAGCGGCGAATATGTTTCGGATGCGCTGATGCGGATGGGCGACTGTTATTTTGTTACCAAAAACTACCGGCCTGCCATCGAGCAATACGACCGGGCTATAGAGCAGCGTCAGCGCAATGCTGATTATGCCTTGTTTCAGAAGGCGCTTTCGCTGGGCGCGCTGGGCAACGATCAGGCAAAACTATCGACGCTGAACGAACTCATTCAGAAATATCCCGCCTCCAGCTTTCAGGACGACGCCTACTACGAAATGGCCGAAACGTATTTGGTGACAAACAAAAACGACCAGGCACTGACACGTTTTGATGACTTGATCCGCAAATTCCCCAACAGCAGCTACGTGGTAAAGTCGATGCAACGAAGCGCCCTGGTGCATTACAACCAAAGCCACTACGATGAGGCACTTCAAATTCTTAAAAAACTGGTGAAGGAGTACCAGGGCACCGACGAGGCCCGCGAAGCGCTGGCAACCATCCGCAACATTTACATGGATAAAAACGAAATCGCCGCTTATTTTAAATATGCTGAAACGATTCCTTTTGCCAGCGTAACGGCCAGTGAGCAGGATTCGCTAACGTGGATCAATGCCGAAAACCTATACATGAGCGGTCGCTGCGAAAATGCAGTGAAGGCGCTGGATACCTACCTCGACGAGTTTGCCAATGGCGCTTTTGTGATCAATGCCAGCTATTACCGCGCGGAGTGCAACATGAAGCTGGGCAACCGTGAAGCAGCGCTGCCGGATTACATGCGCATTGCGCAAGCGCCCATATCGCGCTACACCGAGCATGCACTTATGCAGGCTGCACTACTGAACGACGAAGCCGGCAATACAGAAGCGGCTTTAGAAAATTATCAGCAACTCGAAAACATGGCCGATGACCCCGCCAACCTCACCACTGCGCTGGCCGGGCAAATGCGGACATACCACAAGCTGCAACAGACTACTGAAGCCATACAGGCAGCACGCCGCCTCCTGCAGCGCGAAAACATAGACGCGACCCTGCTGCCCGAAGCCTATTATATCATTGGTGTGAATGCCTGGAAAAATGATGATTTACAAAACGCTACACCGGCGCTTGAAAAAACCGTAGCCCTTTCGGACGGAGCAAGGGGCGCCGAAGCCAAGTATCTGCTTGCCGAGGTGCAGTTTCGACAAGGCGATTTAGCGAAAGCGGAAAATCTGATTTTTGAGCTTTCCAACGACTTTCCGGCGCAGGAATACTGGAAAGCAAAGGGCTTTATCATGCTGGCCGAAATTTATGCCGCCACCGACAACGCTTTTCAGGCGCGGCAAACCCTGCAAAGCATCATCGACAACTATCCGGGCCAGGACCTGCGTGACATGGCAGCTCAAAAACTCCGCCAGCTCGATGACACCGCACCTGCCACCGACACCACACCCGATAAAAACGATTCTAAGAAAAACAGACGCCACTAAGCAGTTGCTGTCGGGAAAGGTGATAATGTTCTAAAGAAATTCCAACACACCATTTCCAACCGTTGGCAGCCAGTGTAAACAACTCCAAATAAATTCCAAAACAAAAATTTCAAAAATCGTAACGCTGCATTAATGAAAAGTTCAAGGCATTTTTTAACAGTATTAATAGTGATGGTGGCGATGAATGTGCTGGCGCAAAACCAGGAGGTGACCATCATTGCTCCTTATCAGCCCAGCATTGGCGACGCCGTAAAAATCAATGCCCAACCGGTGATGCCCGATACCACGATAGCACTGCCGCCGATGAGTTACAGCATCACCAGCCGGGTGGGCGCCACCGATTTTGAAATTACGCCGGTGAAGCCAGCGCTCATCGACATCAAGATCCCGCATGAGCTGCACCGCAACTATCTGCGCGCCGGCTTTGGGAATTACACCACACCTTATTTTGAACTGTTTACCAACAGCCTTAGCTCCGACAAATACGCCATAGGTTTTCATGCACGGCACCTCTCCTCGGCCGGCAACATCGACGACTACGCCACCAGCGGCTTCAGCCACAACAATGTGAGCCTTTACGCTTCGCGCTATCTGCGCAAGCTCGCCATCAGCGGAAAATTGGACTACCAGCGCGATGTAGTTCATTATTATGGTTTCAAACCTGACGATGACACCCTGTACACTATTGCTGACGATGAGCTGCGCCAACGTTACTCGATGATAGGTGGCGAATTCTCGCTGGCTACCATCCAGCAGCGTCGAAGCAATAAGAACTTTGATGCGGGCGTGCATTTTTATCATCTTAATAATTTAAACGAAACCAGCGAGCTGAACATCGGCACCAACGCCAACTTCAACTCCCAAACCCAGTTTCTCGACTTTGTCCAAAATCAGGAGTTGGGCATCGACCTGGCGCTGGATTATTATCACAACGCCGACAGCCTGAATTCCGGCAACGCACTGGCCATGTCGCTTACGCCCTACCTCCGGCTGCACATGGGTTATCTGCAACTGCGCCTGGGCGTAACGGGAGCGCTGGCAGCCGATTCTACATCGAATTTTTTTGTCTATCCCGACGTGCGCGCCGATTACCAGATTATCCCCGATTACCTTACATTTTACGCTGCCGTAACTGGCGGCTTGCATCGCAACAGCTTCAAAGAAATTATTAACGAAAATCCATGGGCCGATCCTTTGTTTCCGCTTGGTTTTACAAGCACCAGCTACGACATAAAAGGTGGCGTGACAGGAAAAATAGACCAGCTTTTCAATTACAACTTCAGCGTGTCGTACGCTTCCATCGACAACATGCTTTATTATAATAACGACATCATATCGGCATACAGTCAGGAGGTGGCTGCTAATTTTGGTAATAAATTCACAGGTATTTACGACGACACACAGGTTACTGCGGTAAGTCTGGAGATGGGTTATTCACAAGGCGACCGTTTCGACGTGCTGCTGCGTGGCGCTTATCGCGATTACAAACCGGCTACGCAAGCCAAAGCCTGGCACAAACCCAAGCTGGAGGTTGCATTGCTGGCGCATTACAACATGGGCGAGAAACTTACAGTGAGTGGCGAATTGTATTACAACTCAAAAACCTATGTGCAGACGCGGAAAGATAAGATGCTGATCATCGATCATAACAAAGCTTACGTCGATCTGAATCTTGGTGCAGAATATCATTTTAGCAAAAAGATAGCCGCTTTTGTGCAGTGCAACAACCTCACCTCCACGCGCTATTATCGTTACTACCAATATCCCTCGCAGCGCATCAATGCGATGGGTGGATTCACATTTTCATTTTGATAAAAAACGGTGAAAGAAATTGGCAGAAAAATTAACACAGAATTGTTGATAAGTTAACGTTTCGATGACTGTAAAATAGTGACTATTAGCAGGGTATTGTTTACCTTTGCATGAATTTTTTAGATCATTTTTCCAATTAATTAATTATGACAGCAGAAGAAAAAAACTTGTCTTCACAGAATTATTCAGCAGATAAAATTCAGGTTCTCGAAGGACTTGAAGCCGTGCGTAAGCGTCCGGCGATGTACATTGGCGACTTGAGCACCCGGGGCTTACATCATCTTGTTTACGAAGTAATCGACAACTCCATCGACGAGGCACTGGCCGGCTGGTGCGATAAAATAGATGTGATCATCCATACCGACAATTCTATCACCGTTACCGACAACGGACGTGGCATCCCCACCGACCTTCACGAAAAGGAAAACCGCTCGGCACTTGAGGTTGTAATGACTGTGCTGCACGCAGGCGGTAAATTCGACAAAGGCAGCTACAAAGTTTCAGGAGGTTTGCATGGCGTTGGCGTTTCGTGTGTTAACGCACTCTCCAACGTTTTGGTAGCAACCATATACCGTGACGGAAAAATTTTCCGGCAGGAATACCGCAAGGGCGTCCCACAAAATGATGTGGAGGTAATTGGCACCACCGAGCTTACGGGCACACGCATCACTTTTATTCCCGACGACACCATTTTCACCATCACCACCTACGAATACAGCATTCTTGCTTCGCGTTTGCGTGAGCTGGCATTTCTTAACAAAGGCCTCACCCTTACCCTTACCGACGAGCGCACCACCGACGAAGAAGGAAATTATCCTTCCGAATCTTTTTTCTCCGAGCGTGGGCTGGCCGATTTTATCCATTATCTCGACGTGACGCGCGAACCGCTTATGCCTGATCCCATCAGCATCGAAGGTGAAAAAAATAACATACCTATCGAAATAGCCATGCAGTACAACACCTCTTTTTCGGAAAACCTGCACAGCTACGTCAACAATATCAGCACCCATGAAGGAGGCACGCACCTGGCCGGATTTCGCCGTGGGCTAACGCGCACACTCAAATCCTACGCCGACAAATCGGGCATGCTGTCAAAACTGAAATTCGACATCAACGGCGACGACTTCCGCGAAGGTCTCACGGCCATTATTTCTATAAAAGTAGCCGAGCCACAGTTTGAAGGACAAACCAAAACCAAGCTGGGAAACAGTGAAGCGATGGGAGCTGTGGATATGATGGTGAGTGAATCGCTGAACCATTATCTCGAAGAAAACCCACGCGAAGCGCGCACCATCGTCAACAAAGTTATATTGGCTGCCACGGCACGCCATGCTGCCCGCAAGGCTCGTGAGCTGGTGCAGCGCAAAAACGTACTCTCCTCCACCGGCCTGCCCGGCAAACTCGCCGACTGCTCGGAACGCGACCCGGCGCTGTGCGAAATTTATCTGGTTGAGGGCGATTCGGCCGGTGGCACCGCCAAGCAAGGCCGCGACCGCAAGTTCCAGGCTATCCTGCCTTTGCGCGGCAAAATTCTAAACGTGGAAAAAGCCATGCAGCACAAGGTTTTCGACAGCGACGAGATCAAGAATATTTTTACAGCCCTGGGCATCTCCATAGGCACCGACGAAGACAGTAAAGCGCTGAATCTCGAAAAACTACGCTATCACAAAGTAATCATTATGACGGACGCTGACGTGGACGGAAGCCACATCGCCACCCTGATTCTTACTTTCTTCTTCAGATATATGAAAGAGCTTATCGAGCACGGATATGTTTACATCGCTACACCGCCGCTCTATCTGCTGCGCAAAAACAAAGAAGAGCGCTACTCATGGAGCGAAGATGACCGCGTGCGTACTGTAAAAGAATGGTCAGCCGATGGCGAAGGCAAAGGAATACACATACAACGCTACAAAGGCTTGGGTGAGATGAATGCTGAACAGCTCTGGAGTACCACCATGAATCCGGAATCCAGAATTCTGCGGCAGGTTACCATCGAAAACAGCACAGAAGCCGACCGTATATTTTCGATGCTCATGGGCGACGAGGTGCCACCCCGCCGCGACTTTATCGAAAGAAACGCACGCTACGCCAAGATCGACGTGTAAGCTATTGGTTGTTCGTTGTTCGTTGTTCGTTGTTTGTTGTTCGTTGTTCGTTGTTCGTTGTTCGTTGTTCACTTCGACAGGCTCAGGGCAAGTGTTGTTTATTTCCCGAATCGTGGAGTCTATCCCGATTTTCTTCGGGACTCTCGGGATTTTGCTTCGCTCAAGTTTGTTGTTACCTTCGGCTGTTGGTTGAGCTTATCGAAACCAGCTCAGGGCGGGTGTTGTTCGTTGTTCGTTGAAATTTAGGATTTATTTGGGATTTGAATTTTCAGTTTCGCACTGCCGGTATTTTCTTCAATCACTGAATTAGCGCCGTAGGCGTGGCATTATGGTAGAATAGAGCAACAACCACAAACAAAAGCGCTGTAGGCGCGACATCTTTGATGAATAAATTTCTTCGTCAGACCTGAATTGCAATTTATCTTACAAAAACTTCTGCATCAGGCGGTAAAGGTCGGTGGCACGGATGGGTTTGGTTAGATACTCGTCGCAGCCTGCGGCCAATCCTGTGTCGCGGTCGCCGGACATGGCAAAGGCTGTTTGTACGATTACGGGCAATTTAGGATTGAAAGCCTTGATATGCTCCGTTGCCTGAAAGCCGTTCATCACGGGCATGCGCACGTCCATCAGCACCAGGTCAACATTGTTTCCGCCAAGCACATAATCCACCGCTTGCTTCCCGTTGTAGGCACGATGAATTTTTACTTTGGTTTTTTGAAGCATTATTTCGAGCAGGATAAAATTGGAATCTTCGTCTTCGGCAATCAGCACAGTTTTTTCGGGCCAGACATTATTGCGTAGCTCTCGCTGTGGCTCCGGTGGTTGTGGCAGCACAAACTCGGCTCTTGTATGTGTAAGCGGGAGCATAAAATAGAAAGTAGAACCCTTGCCAATTTCTGACTCTACACGCAAATCACCACCCATAAGATGCGCAACATTGCGCGAGATCGACAGCCCCAGCCCATTGCCACTTTGTGTATTCATATAATTTTCGGAAGCCTGCCTGAAGCGGTCAAAGATGATCTCCTTCCGTTCGCTGGCAATACCGGTACCACTATCTTTTACATAAAAACAAATGTATTCGCCATCCTCCTGACGCAGCACTTTGTATCCGATTTCAATAAAACCATCAAAGGTGTACCTAAGGGCATTCTCTATTAGATTGATCAATACCTGGTTGATGCGACGGGCGTCAGAAACAAAAAGCACATTCTCGTTTTCACGGTATTGGCGTGTAATAAGTTTCAGGTTTTCTTTTTCGTATTTCTGTTGTAAAGATTTTAAAACGTAGAAATTGTCATACAAAATCTTATTGGCCGAGCATTTGGCTGCTTCAATGCGGAACTGCCCAGCCTCAATCTTAGCAATGTCGATTATTTCGTCGATGGTATCGAGCAGCTTGTACCCATTTTCGAGAACCAGCTTAATAAATTCATCATGTTCCTGCGGTGTGAAATGATCGTCGGCCAGCATCTCAGTAAAACCCATGATGGCATTCATCGGGGTGCGGATTTCGTGCGACATGTTGCTAAGGAAAGCCGTTTTGAGTTTGTCGCTCTCTTCGGCACGACGCCGCCCGATGATAAGCTCGGCTTCGGTTTTCTTGCGCTCCGTCAGACGTTCCTGCACATAAATATAATGCGTCACATTATTCTGATGATCCCTGTATGGGGTTATTAATGCAAACTCCCAAAACATTTGGCCGTCGGCATTTTTGTTTTGAAACTCCCCTTCCCATTGTTGATGCGCACGGAGGGTCTTCCACATCTGCCGAACCTGCCCGGCAGTGTTACATTCCGAATTTAAAATGGCAGGCAAAGACCCGATGATCTGTTTCTGTGACAATCCGGAATTTAATAAAGCATGTTGATTTGCATAAATAACATATCCCTGAAGGTCGGTAATCATAATAGCCTCAGGGTTTTGATGAAGCGCTTCTACCATGATGCCGGCTTGGTCGGAAGCAACTTTTTGCACCATCACTGCAGCAATTTGCACAGCTATAAACTCCACCAGCAGGCGGTCGGTATCGTAGAGTGCGTCTTGGTTATCGAAGTTTTCGATGGAAATAATACCATGCGCTTTTCCGTTAACCATCAGCGGTACCCCCAGATATGCCTTTGGCTCGGGATGATCGCTGCGAAGTTTCCCTTGGCGTTTTAGCTTTAAAATTTCATTGCCCTTCAACATAATGGTGCGATTGCGCAAAACGACCAACGAATCGAGTGTTTTATCCACCTCCTGCTTCTTAAAATAGGCCTCACCGTGTTCTGCCACCGGCACCATGAATGCTTTGGACGTGCGATCATAAAAAGCGATCTTATAGCTACCATTGAGGATTACTGTTGCCAGTTCGTTTTTTATATCCTGAATCAGTTCTCTCAGGTTGTGCGTTTTGTGCGACAGCAGCATAATTTTTTTTACCGTTTCGAGCTGCATCTCAAGACGCCGTGTGTGGGTGATATCCATCAACACACCTTCTATCACCGAACCATCTCCATTGGAGCTATCCTCAAAGCCTGTCTCAGAGATGTATCTGGTTTGTCCGCTGGCAGTCTTCAGCCGGTACTCCACTTCATAATTTTTACGCTTTTTGACGGACTGCTGTACCTGCAGCCACACACTCTCGCGATCCTGCGGAAATATCAGATCGGAGTAGGTGAAGCGCTTGTTATTGATGACATTTTCGACAGGGTATCCGGTTATTTTTTCAAATTTAGGATTCAGCTCAAGCATGGTCCAGTCGGTGTCGTTGTTGCATCTAAAATAGCATCCCTGCAAGCTATACATCACCGATTTGTATCGGCGTTGGTAGTTGCGGAGATTGTCAATCTCGGTCATCGATTTGCTATTGCTTCTTACCATCCTTGAAAGAGCCAGCAGGCCATTAGTACTGCAAATCACAAGATCAAATGTATGTGTGGATAGGTCAGAACAATTGTTGGCATTGTTGGTGGCCAAAACCGACAGCGTGTCCGGTGAGCAGCACGACAGAAAATGCGCATAGGCTTCGTCGAGTGCAACGCAGGGCTGCTCCGCCGAAAGAATTACGAACTGATTTTCTGATGCAGAATCCAATGCCTTTATGGATGCCGGATGCCGCAAGTGCAGATAAGTATTGCCACCCAACCAGCGGCTAAATAGTTCGTCGAGCGTTGTTTTGCTTTGTGGAGTGATATAAAGTATCAATGCTTTTGCCATCATTCAGCGTCAGTATTTTTGCGGGCAAATGTATTGAAAAAAATAATCGGCGACAGTCGCAATTCATCCCCCACCCCACCCTATGCATTTCATTTTTAATGAGTATCAAAAAGAAAAACCGGAAATTCGATTTTCAAAAGTTTGTTTATTCCACCATTGGAATAAATATTACCTTTCGGCTGTCAAACCGATAAATACTGAAACGAACTTTGGCAACGACTAATGAAATCCACGACCAGGAACTGATTGATCAGGTGAAGCACGGCGACCAGGCAGCTTTCGGTGAGTTGGTGCGCCGCTACGAATCGGTGGTGGCTGCTACCGTCAACGGAATGCTCGGCGTGGGCGACGACGCTGATGACGTGGGCCAGAATGTGTTTATCCGCTTTTATCGTGCCATCGACGATTTCAGGGGCGACGCTGCCCTGGGCACTTATCTCACACGCATCGCCATCAATCTTTCGCTCAATGAGCTGAAAAGCAGGAAGCGCCGCCGCATGTTCTTTGTAAACACTGACGACGATGAAGGGCTGGCTGCCTTTGGCGACACGCTCGATGAAAGCGGGCAGCGCGACACCCGCGAGCTGGTGCATCAGGCATTGCAAAAGCTGGAGCCGAAGTTCAGAAGCGTGGCAGTGCTGCGCATGCTGCAAGGCTATTCCACCAGAGAAACGTCGCAGATACTAAAAGTGCCGCAGGGCACAGTGCTTTCGCGATTGTCGCGGGCGCAGGAAAAACTAAAAGATTTATTGAAAAATATAATCGAATAATCATGGAAAAGAAAAAAATGCAATTGGTCATCGATTCCTTCAACCGGGAGCTGTCGGCGGCAGAGCAACAGCAGCTCAACCAATGGCTGCAAGCCGACGAAGCTTTGCAGGCAGAAGCCCAAAAGCTACAGCGCTTACACACAGTAATGGGTGAAGCCGCTCTGCCTTTCCGGCCATTCATTGCCACACGCGTAATGGGACGCCTCGAAAAGCGCCGGGAGGCAACACTCCAGCAGGGAATCGTATTTGCTTTTAAGCGATTTGCCTTGCCCGTGTTAGCAGCAGCCGTCATCCTGCTGCTCATAGCGCTCACCGGCAGCAACACTTTCTCCATCGACGCATTGCTGGGCGTGGAGCAGTTGCAGCCTGCATATCTCTCTGATTTTATTCTTTACACCCCTTAATATTATATTGGCATGAAAACCAAATCCATCATCATCATCATAGCTACGCTGCTCATTGGCTTTGCCATCGGATTTCTCACCAATGCGCAGATCACACGTCAGCGTCTTGACACCTTTGTTAGTCAGGGCAGCTACAACTTTTTCAGATACCGCATGATCCGGGAGATCAATCCCGATCCGCAGCAGGCCGAAAAAATAGAACCTATCCTGGAAAAATACGCCCGGCTTGCTGATGAAAATATTACGCAGTCGCGCATGCAGATGCAAGAGCTGCATCAGAAGATGATCGACGAACTAAAGCCCTATCTCACAGCGCAACAAATGGAGTGGGTGCAAAACGCGCATCAGAATTTTCGTGGCGACGCGCAAAGACGTGGGCACCGGGGGCCGCCTCCGGGTCGTGGCCCACGGCATCGCAACTGGCAATAACAGTGGCGTCCACCCCGCAAATATTTATGAATGGAATAAATAGCCGCCTCAGGTTGTCAAACCAACAAACGATCACATTACAAAATCAATAACCTTTAAATAATAAACACAATGAAAAGTAAAGTTTTTTTGATTGCAATAGCAATGATGTTTTTCGGTGTTTCTAATGCCGAAGCCCAAAACCGACAAGGACGAAATTTTGGCAACTGCCCGTATGGATACAATGCCGGAAATTGTCCTAACCAGGATCTTCTGCAGGAGCTTAGCGTGGAGCGCAATGCTTTCGACAAGCAACTAACACCTGCTGATAAAACGCGGCTGGCCGAAATCAGAACCCAGCTTCAGACCTTGCGAAGCCAAAACTGGCAGCAGTTCAACAGCAATTATAACAACACTCCTGCCCTTGCCGAGCGTCAGCAGATGCGCGTCAACCGAACAAAAATCCAAAATCTGAGGTTGGAAGCTGATGAGATCGCCGACAACTATTTCGATGCTATCGTCAGCATTCTCGACAACTACCGGCCATCAGCCGGCCAAGGCTATGGCTACGGCAGACGCGGAAACGGAGGTCAGCGTGGTGGCGGCAACTGCATGGGCTATGGCCCCGGCAACCGAATGAACGGCCAGGGTTACGGCCGGGGTGGCGGTGCTGGAATGCGCGGCATGGGACCCTTCTCTCCTACCGGATTTTTGCTGTGGGACACCGCACAGCCATGGCCGCAAGCTGCAGTAGATGCTGCTGACAACACAAACATCAACCTGTTCCCCAATCCGGCAACCGACAATGTACAGGTGTTTTTTGATGTTGAGAACAGCGGAAAAATCACCATCAGCATCACCGACAGAAATGGCAACCCGGTGTGGAGCAGCAAAGAGATGCAGGCCGATAAAGGACAATTCACCCACAACATCAGCCTCAAAGAGTTTCAGCCGGGAGTTTATTTTGTAAAAATCGATGCCGGCAGCGACCAATGGGTTCGCCGACTGGTGATACGGTAATATCCCACTAAAACGAAAACGATTTTAAAACCGGAAGGCGTTGCAGCTGTGCAACGCCTTTTTTTGTGTTAATTAAATCAGATCAGAATTCGGAAAAAGAGCTTCAAAGCACAAAGCACCAAATGGCATCTAAATCACGAATGACAATTTCCAAAAACCATTTGTGACTTGTCCTTAGGGTTTTGGAATTTTGTTTTCTGATACTTTATTCCTTCCCGCTTCCAAACATTTCCACCCTGTGGCGGTTGATTGTTATTAATAATAAAATAAGCACAATGAAACCTCCCACACACCGCCACACCAATGCATTGATAAACGAAACAAGTCCATATCTGCTGCAGCACGCCCACAACCCGGTGCAGTGGCATGCCTGGAACAACGAGACGCTACAAAAGGCACGCGACCTCGACAGGATGCTGCTCATCAGCATTGGCTACTCGGCCTGCCACTGGTGTCATGTGATGGAACGTGAAACTTTTGAAAACGAGCAACTGGCCACCCTGATGAACGATCATTTTATTTGTATTAAAGTAGATCGCGAGGAGCGCCCCGACGTGGACGCCGTTTACATGAATGCGGTGCAACTACTGCACGGCAGCGGAGGATGGCCGCTCAATTGCTTCTCCCTGCCCGACGGTCGGCCGTTTTATGGCGGCACCTATTTCCGGCCCGAACAGTGGGAGGAGCTTCTGAAAAATATTATAACGCTCTTCGCCGACAGCCGTGAGCTGCTCAACGAGCAGGCCGATCAGATTTTGAACGGCATCAACAAAAGCGATTTGATACAACCTGCCGACGAAGAAGATTCCTTTAGAAATGAAGTTTTAGAAAACGCGATGCACGGATTTATGAAAAATGCAGATGCTGTAAATGGTGGCAGCCGGGGCGCACCAAAGTTTCCTATGCCCGACACGCTTCGCCTGTTGATGCATTGGGCGCATTTTTCGGAAGATGAAAAATATAAAAACCATCTTTTATTAACACTCGACCGAATGGCAGCAGGAGGTATTTACGATCAGGCGGGCGGGGGTTTTGCCCGCTACACGGTGGATGCAGCCTGGAAAGTTCCTCATTTCGAAAAGATGCTTTACGACAATGCCCAGCTCATCACCGTGTATGCTGAGGCATTCCGCTACAGCGGAAAAAAAGAATATCTGACCATTGCCACCGAAACCGCCGACTTTATCCTGCGCGAACTCACCTCGTCCGAAGGCATGTTCTATTCGGCGCTCGACGCCGACAGCGAAGGCGAAGAAGGAAAATATTACGTGTGGACGCAACAGGAATTCTACGAAGTGCTGCAGGAAGATGCCGTATTGATGGCCGAATTTTATGGAGTTGGTGAACAAGGATATTGGGAAGATGATAAAAATATCCTGGTGCGCCCCTGGACAGCCGGCGATTTTGCCAACAAAAATGGAATCGATAAAGATCGCTTCGGCGAGAAGCTGAATAAGGCACGCGCTGCATTGCTCAGCGCCAGGAACAAGCGCCCCCGTCCGGGGCTGGATGATAAATCGCTCACCTCATGGAATGCACTTGCCATAAAAGCCCTGGCGCAACTCTCGGTGGTGGCCCACGACAACCGTTATCTGGATGCGGCTTTGAAAGCAGCCAAAATTATCAGCAGTAAAATGACGCAACCCGATGCCCATCTTTTGCACAATTATAAAAAAGGTGTGGCAACCATCGACGGATTTCTGGAGGATTATGCCGGCATGGCCGATGCAGCCATAGAGCTGTTTCAGGTTACCGGCGATGAAGTGTGGGCTGATTTTGCCCGCAATCTGGCCGACTATGCGTTGCAGCATTTTCACGATCCCGCCGACGGTATGTTTTGGTTTACCCACAACAGCAGCCATGATTTGGTAGCGCGAAAAAAAGAACTCTTTGATAATGTCATTCCTTCGTCAAATTCGATGATGGCGTCGGTGCTTTTCAAACTCGCCGCTATCGATGGCAACGGGCATTATTCAGAATTGGCTGCCGCCATGACCCGCAACCTGGCCAGCCATATCCAAAGGCACCCGGGATCGTTTGCCAACTGGGCGATAATTTACTTTTACCATCTTCAAAAATATTATGAGGTGGTGGTGAGCGCCAACGCCCCCGCAGCACCTGCCGACGCGCTTTATCGAAATGCCTATCCCGCAAAGATGATTTTTAGATTAAATGGCAAAAGCAACCTGCCGATTTTTCAGGGTCGTTCGCCCG
>JAAYIU010000144.1 GCA_012523265.1 Bacteroidales bacterium
CGCTGCACCTTCCCGCCACCGACCTGGCCGGCAGGGCACGCATCCAGGGCGGAAGAATCGACATGGGCGCCTATGAGTTTGGCGACGTCACGCCGGGCATCTGGCAGGAGCGCCCGCAGTATCTGGGTGATAATGTAAAAGCCATTCCCAATCCCATGCAGCAAAGTACTTCGATAGAGTTTACACTCTTGGCCGAAGGGCACCTGCGCCTGCTGGTTTACAACCTCGAAGGCCAACTTGTAAATACGCTGATAGATGCCCAAACCACAGCCGGCAACTTCCGCGTGCGTTGGCATGCCGACGACCAGCAGCAGCGCAAACTCCCCAAAGGCTATTACCTGGTGAGCGTAGTGCTCAACGGGCAGGTGCTCGACACGGTGAAGGTGCAGAAGATGTAAATCGGGGAGACGGGGAGAAAAAGGAATAAACCGCGGAGGCGGAGAGGCGCGGAGGAAAAATAAGAATAAACCGCTGAGGCGGGGAGGCGCGGAGAAAAACGAGGAAGAAGAGTACCATATTTAATCTCTGTGTCATCGTGGCTTTGTGGTAAAAAAAAGGAATAAACCGCGGAGGCGGAGAGACGCAGAGAAAGAACTGAAAATATATTTTATAATTCTTTTTGCGTCTCAGCGCCTCAGCGGTGGAAAAAACAAGCCGCAGAGAAAATAATCCTCTGCGTCTCTGCGTCTCAGCGGTGAAATCTTTATGCTGAATATCCATAGCCTTTAACACGGTTTTGTTTTCGTAGTTTTGCCGGCTTTTGTTGGGCGGGCTGCTACGCAACCTTTGGGCGCTAATGGCCGTCTATTACAAGCATTCTAAAAACTTACGATACCGACGTGCCGGCTTGCTGATGAAAAAGAAGTTTCTCTCTAACCTTATTCTGTTGATGGTGCTCAATCTGATGGTGAAGCCATTCTGGTTGCTGGGCATCGACCGTACGGTACAAAACGTTGTGGGCGCCGAAGATTATGGCTTTTACTTCGTCATCTTCAACTTCTCCTTCCTTTTCAATATCCTGCTCGACTTTGGTATTACCAACTACAACAACCGCAACATAGCACAGCACAGCCATTTGCTCAACAAGCATTTTTCGGGTATCGTCATTATCAAGCTGCTGCTGGCAGTGGTGTATTCGGTGGTTACGTTTTCGGTGGCTTTTCTCATCGGATTCGATGCGCATCAGTTGGCGATGCTTGGGGTACTGTGTTTCAATCAGTTTTTGCTGTCGTTTATTCTGTATTTGCGCAGCAACATCTCGGGATTGCTCATGTTTCGCACCGACAGCTTTCTTTCTGTTCTCGACCGGGTGCTGATGATCCTTATTTGCGGTGCATTGCTTTGGGGCCACATTACCACACAACCCTTCCGCATCGAATGGTTTGTGTATGCTCAAACGGTTTCGTACGTACTTACGGCGCTCTTCGCATTAGCGATCGTTGTTCGCAAGGCAGCCTTCCGCAAGCTGAGCTGGAACTTCGCCTTCTTCGTTGTCATTATGAAAAAAAGCCTTCCTTTTGCTTTGCTGGTGATGCTGATGGCTTTTTACAACCGCATCGATCCGGTGATGATAGAGCGGCTGCTTCCAAAAGCGATTGGCAAGTCGCAGGTGGGTGTTTATGCTTCGGCTTACCGACTGCTGGATGCCGGCAACATGATCGCGTTTTTGTTTGCCGGACTGCTGCTGCCGCTTTTTTCGCGCATGCTTAAACACAAAGAATCTGTGTTGCAGATTGTAAGGCTCGCGTTCAATTTGCTCATCATACTCTCAACGGTGGTAGCGTTTGGTTCGTACAGCTATGCCACGGAGCTGATGCAACTAATGTATCATGCGCATGTAGAAGAGTCGGCCAGGGTGTTTAGCATTTTAATGTTTGGATTTATTGCAATTTCCTCCTCTTATGTTTTCGGTACTTTGCTCACGGCCAACGGCAACCTGAAGCTGCTCAATATTATCGCCGCCAGCGGCATGGCCATCAATCTTACCATCAACTTTCTGCTGGTGCCACGTCTGATGGCCGAAGGATCGGCCTGGGCCAGTGTGGTTACGCAATTTACCACTGCGCTCTTGCAGATGTGGTTTACCGTGCGTCTTTTCCGCTGGAAAGCTGATCGCAGATATTTGTTAAGCCTGGCAGCTTTTGTTGTGGGTGTAGGAATGTTAGCTTTTCTTACACCCCGTTTCTCCGATAGCTGGATCATGAACATTGTGAGTATGGGCGTTGGCTCCGTATTGTTGGCAGCATTGCTGAAATTACTTGATCTTAAAAATTTTATTGCTATACTAAAAAGCGACGAAGCTCATTATTAATAATATTAAAAACTAATAGCCGACGACGAGAGAACGAAGTTTCAATTTAAAAAAACCTATTTTTGCACCCATTTTTGATCTAAACTTTTATGGCGATCCGGAAATCTGATTATCCGAATTTTGATTCATCAAACATTTTGTTGTTTCTGCATAAGTGGCGTAAACCTTTGATTATTGTCACGGCTATCGCATTGGTAGCCTCCATACTCTTCTCTTCGCCTTGGTTTATCACGCCCAAGTTTAAGTCGACGGTGATACTTTATCCGGCAGCTACCAACGCCATCTCCAAAGCGCTGCTTATCGAAAACACGGGCAGCGATAAGGATATCCTGGCTTTTGGTGAAGATGAGGAGACAGAGCAGCTTTTGCAGATTTTGCATTCTAACCGCATCCGTGATAAGATTATCGATCGCTACAATTTGATGCAGCACTACCGCATCAACCCCGCCTCAACCTACCGCAACACGCGCCTTTATCAGAGGTACGAAGACAATATCTCCTTTAAGCGCACAGAGTTTATGGCGGTTAAAATTACGGTGCTCGACACCGACCCGCAGATGGCTGCCGACATTGCCAACGACATTGCCGAGTTGCTCGACTCTACCAAGAACGACATGCAAAAGCAACGTGCGGAACGTGCCTTTGAGATTGTAAAAGAGCAATACTTCAAGCAGCGTGATGAGGTAGCCGCCATGGAAGATTCGCTCTCGAAGCTGCGTGCCTACGGCGTTCACGATTATGAATCGCAGGCCGAGATGATCAACCAGCAACTGGCCATAGAACTGGCCCGCGACAATACCGAGGGAGTTAAACGTCTGGAGCAAAAACTTGAAGTGCTCGCGCAATATGGCGGCCCCTACGTTTCGATACGCGATGCGCTGGAATACGAGAAGAAGCAGCTTAGTATGTTGCGCGCCAAATACGAAGAATCCAAAACCGATGCCCAGGAGGTGCTGCCGGTAAAGTTTGTGGTAAACAGCGCCTACAAAGCCGAGCGCAAATCGTATCCCATTCGCTGGCTTATTGTATTGGTGGCAACTATCTCAGTTTTCCTTTTTGCCCTCATCCTGCTGCTGATTGTCGAAAACATCAATACCTACTTCCCCGATGCTTTCAGAAGCCTTTCGGGAAATAAAATTCGCAAAGCACCTCTAAACCGGCCTTCTGGTAAAGACCCACCGCCACCGCTACGGCAGGAGACGCCGCCGCCCCGCTATCAGCATAGCAGCGAGCAGGCGGACAAGCCGAAGCCTGTTCCGCCACCCAAACAGCAACTGGTTGAGGATGATAAAAAAGAAAAAGAAGAAGATGAATCAAAAAATAATTACCAACAAAGAGCAGAACATCATAATAATTATCAAACAGAAAAACACGACACACAAATGACCAGGTACTTCACAAATACAAATCTACTGAAACTGATCTTCAAATGGAAAATCCATCTGACGATCATTGTTCTTGCAGCGGTGGTCCTGGCAGCCATTTTCTCCTCGGCTTTATTTATCACCCCCATGTTCAAATCCTACGCGTTGATTTATCCTTCTAATGTGGAGCCATATTCGGAAGAAAGCAGATCGGAGCAGATGTTGGAGTTTTTGAAAAGTAAGGATATTCGTGACAGGATCATCCAAAAGTACGATCTCGCCAAGCGTTACAAGATCGACAGTTCGTACAAATATTTTCAATCGACAATCATTTACGAATACAGCCAGAACGTGATCATCAGCAAAACGCCTTTTGAAACTATAAAAATAGAGGTTTTTGATGCCGACCCTGTGGTGGCTTGCAATATGGTAAACGATATTATCAAATTTTACGATGAAAAAGTGCTCACTACCCACCAGGATAAGTACAAGGAGGTACTGGGCTATATTGGTCAGCGTCTGGCTGCAAAGCAAGCAGAGATCGACTCTGTCGAAAATATCCTTTACGATATCCGCACCCAATACGGTATCATCGACTATCCCAACCAATCGCGGGAAGTTGCACGCGGCTTTTTGCGAACTGTGGATGGTAATAATGCTGCCCAAAATATCAACACACGCGAGGTGCTGCAACTCAAAGAGAACATCGAGAAGTACGGCGGCATCTACACCTATTACAACAATCGTTATTATGATCTCATCGCCGAATACAGTAAAGTGAAAATGGATTACGATGAGGCGTTGATGTTTACAACCCGTACGATAACCTACTCCAACATAATTTCCGAACCTTTTGCGGCTGATAAAAAGTCGTATCCCGTTCGTTGGGTTATTGTACTGCTCGCGGCAGTGGGAGTATTTCTTGCCTCTTTCGTGGTGATACTCGTAATGGAAAACGTAGATTCGATACGGCGCAATTTTTAAATTTCTTTATTAAAAAAAGCTTCTCAGCTCCTTGACTGAAAAAGTAAAAATATATTGGGTCTACGGCGCCAGCCTGTTGTTTATAGCGCTCAATGCAGTGCTCATAGCGCATGAGTTTTACTGGGCGTTGCTGTTTCCACTGGCGGCTATTGTGCTGCTGATGTATATTTTTTCGCTCGACAAATTGCTGTTGCTCATCGTTTTTGCCACTCCTTTGGCTGTGAATATCGAAAGTATCGAAGCCAACCTGGGTGTGTCGTTGCCCACAGAGCCATTGATGTTTGGCGTGCTCATTATTTTTATCGTCAAGATTATCGGTGGGTTCCCTTACGACCGGCAGGTGATGCGTCATCCGCTTACTCTGGCCATCCTGCTCAACCTTGCCTGGATTCTCATCACCACTTTTACCAGTGAGCTGCCCGTGGTGAGTATTAAATTTTTGCTGGCGCGGCTGTGGTTTGTCATCCCGTTCTTTTTTGTTGGCGTTATCTTGTTTCGTCAATTCAGCAACACCAAGCGTTTTGTCTGGCTCTACATTATTGCCTTGCTGATCGTTATCGGCTATACGCTGGTGCGGCATTCGCAATACGGATTTACCGAGGTGGCAGGCCACTGGGTGATGACGCCGTTTTATAACGACCACACAGCCTATGGGGCGGCTATTGCCATGTTTCTTCCTTTTGCCTTTGGATTTATCTTCGACAAGTCGTACAGCTTTTCGGTGCGTGCCACCGCGGCAATAGTGTCATTGATTTTGGTGGTAGCCATCGTGCTTTCATATAGTCGCGCCGCCTGGGTAAGCGTCATTGTCGCTGTGCTGGTTTATTTTATTGTTTTGCTAAAAATAAAGTTCAGATGGTTGCTCACCACTTTTATTATCTTGCTGGTAGCATTTTTCAGCTTTCAGCATCAGATACTTGAGGTGTTGGAACGCAACGAGCAGGACTCTTCCACCGACTTTGTGGAGCATGTGCAGTCGATTTATAATATTTCGTCGGATGCCTCCAACCTCGAACGTATCAACCGCTGGCAGGCGGGCTTGCGCATGTTTCAGGAGCGTCCGGTTTTGGGTTGGGGGCCAGGCACCTATCAGTTTTTGTATGCGCCGTTTCAACGCAGCAAAGAAAAAACCATCATCAGCACCAACGCCGGCGACCTGGGCAACGCCCACAGCGAATACATCGGGCCGATGGCTGAGCAGGGACTGCCGGGCATGCTCACCCTGGTGCTTATCGTGGGCATTGCCATCTATACCGGCCTGAAGGTGCATCGCCGTGCTGCCAACCCGGAGGTGAAACTTATGGCGCTGCTTACCGTGCTGGCGCTTATCGCCTATTTTGTGCATGGTTTCCTCAACAACTTCCTCGACACCGACAAGGCTTCGGTTCCTATCTGGGGGTTTTTAGCCATCATCCTGGCGCTCGATCTTTATCACACCAAAGAGAAGCGAGAAGTTTATTAATACTTTTTGTAGTGCGTACACGTTTTTGAAAAACAATCAAAATTTTAAAAACCATGAGCACAAAAATCAAACAACTGTCGATGTTGTGTTTGTTGTTTATTGCTATTAATATCCAGGCACAGGAATTTA
>JAAYIU010000024.1 GCA_012523265.1 Bacteroidales bacterium
CTTCATCGGTTTTAAAGCGATCAGCAAACTCTAAGAGGTTTTGGCCTTGAAATAATTTCATAGAATCCTTTGTTTAATTGGGGTCAAAGATAATTAAAATATGTAACTATCTACTTACCTCTAAAAATTAAAATCTAACCATCGTCCCGATGGTTCAGAATTTTACGTTTGATGTGGTCTTTTTCTTCTTCGCCGGGAAAGAACAAATACCGGAACAAAAAGAAAAAAGATAATAAAACCATCACCAGAGCAATGATGATAACAGTAATATCAAAAGCATCGGGATGGTACACGTTAACCTCCTGGCTGCTGCTAAACAAATTTTTTATCCAATCCATAATTTTCCTCTTCTTTTTTAATTTTGATCTTTATCTTTTTCCTGTTTCAAACGCATAAGGAATGACAGCAGGTCTTTAGCATCCTGTGTGGGAGCCAACACTTTTCCATCGGGACGAAACTCACCAGGCACTGTTACCAGTAACTCGCCGGGCTGCGGGTTTTCTTTGGCTTCAAAAAGCCATTTGTACGAAGGCATGATGGATTCGGGTACTACGCTGCGCGGCTCGTACAGATGAATAAAGTTCCACATGTCGTTGTCGCGGCGGTTGCCTACGTTGGCGAGATCAGGGCCAACCCGCGCCGAGCCAAGCATCATGGGCGTCATTATCCAGGTGCTCAAAGGTTTTAGGTACGCGTAATCGCGCGGCTCGGAAGGCCGCCCCCACTGTTCGTCCATTCTTACATTGCGCACCTGCTGTGTGTGGCAGGCTGCACAGTTTTCGCGAACAAAAACGCGCAAGCCACGCTCCTGTGCTTCTGTCATATGGCGGTATTCTGGTTTCATTGCCTGCACTTTCTGCTCCAGCCGCACTGCCGGCGCCACGCTTATCAGGATGCTGATAAAAAGAAATCCGCCAAAGCTTAGCGCAAATAATAAATGATGGTTGGTATCAAGTCGGAAGTTCATAGTTTAGCTTTTTTTAAAATTAAATTTATACATCCTGAAAATAATCCATGCAAAAACCAGATGTGCCGAAAACATCATCAGCCCGCCAATGGCACGCCAGGTCCAATAGGGCATCATCAGCGTTACACTATGCAGAAATGGCTCATTGGCCATCCAGCTTTGGCCTCGCAGGGTGCCGCCAATCATCAACGGAATAGTGTAAATCAGTAAGCCAATAAACGCCAGCCAGAAATGCCATTTGATAAGTCTTCTGTTTGGCTCTGTCTGCGAAAGCAGTGGCGCCATAGCATAAATCATTGCCCACACAAACAAGCTAATAATTCCATACATGGTCATGTGCGAGTGCGCAATGGTGAAGTCGGTAAAATGCCACATAATATTGAAGTGACGCAGCGCTTCCACCGATCCTTGCATCGATCCGACAAAATAAAAAGCTACACCGGTCACCATAAAATAAAGCGCCGGCGAATGTCTGATGATTTTGCCATGACCCCAAAGCGTTAGCGTCCAGTTTGCAGTGCTGGCAGCTACAGGTACAAACATACCAATACTGAAAATGATGGCTGAAGTTTGCATCCACCATGGAATTGGGCTAAAAATAAAATGATGCGTCCCGATCATCGCATAAAAAACCATTTGCGTCCAGAAAGCAAGCATGCCAAGTTTGTGCGAATAAATCGCCTCATCGATCATACGTGGAATGTAGAAATATACAAGCCCCAGAACAAAGGTCATAAACCACATACCCACCGCCTGGTGCATGTAGTAACCCTGAATGGCTGTTTCGCCAAGCCCCTGCTGGTAAAAAGGCAGATAGCTGATGATAAAAAAAGTAATCGTCCAAAAGCAAGAGCCCATAATAAACCAGCTCGAAATATAAATTTCACGCACCTTTCGCCGGACTATGGTGATATAGAAGTTGATGGTGGACAAAATTACGGCCAGGATAAAAAGCCCCTGGATGGGCCAGATGTACTCGCGATATTCCTGCATGCCATTGTTGAGGCCATAAAAAAGCGTAATGTTACCCAACAACACAGTGAGGTTGACCAGCACAAAGCTGATCCATCCTATGCGTAAGCTAAAGATTTTGGTATTGGAGACTACAGGCACCACATGATAGCCAAGCGCCAATATGGCCAATGATGCCCAACCCCAAAATACAGTATTGGTGTGGATAGGTCGCAATCGCCCGAAAGTGAGCCAGGAGCTCTCCAGAAAATCGGGCCAGATAAATTTTAAGGATACCAACACACCTGCCAACGTTCCAAAAACCAACCAAAAAACGGAGGTGAGAATAAAAGCAATAACAAGTTGATTTTTTGGCGTTAAGCGTCGTGGTGCCGGATAAGTTACACGATGGTCAAGGTATAGAGGACTCTCCTTTTCGGGATTAAAACGCTCGATTATTTCTGACTGGCTCATATTCATTTTTATTTTTAAAGTTCATGTCCGGAGGTATCGTCAGGCTTATCTTTTTTCAGTTCTTTGTACCACGCCTTGATGGGTTGGAGTGGGCCTATACGGTGTTGGAGAGGCGGGTATGGATCGATGTATGGGCCGTAAGGCACATCGGCTCCTTTGGTGCTGCGATCCGGAAAGTCGCCGTCAAGCCCCGGGGGCACCGGCCGCTGTTGCATATTTACATAGCCTGCAATGTCGTAAGCTTCGGCATCAGTCAGATGCGGCTTTTCGCCCAACACGCCATATGGCATGTTGCCTTTGACAAAAGCGGCAAAAGTTTCTATTTTAGCCATGCCAGCTCCAATGTTATAGGTATCGTTACCCCACAGCTGCGGATAAATGTATCCTCTGGAGGTATCGGCACGGTCGAATAACAGACCTTCTCCGTAGGAGCCATGGCACACATAGCAATGTTGCATAAAAAGCCTGCGCCCCTGTGTAGTGTCCGCAGCACGGTGTGGCGATTTGTAATCCACGTACCCTTTGTATTCAGGCTTGCTGTTGAGCGAAGTGTCGGAACTTAGCCAGGAGTAGTAGGCAATAATAGCCCGCATCTCCCGTGAATCGCGCGGCAGCGGGCGTCCATTCATGCTCCGTTGAAAACATCCGTTTACACGCATCTCCATATCGTTGACTTTACCGTTTTTGTTGCGATATTTCGGATAGCGCGTCATTACGCCTACCCACGAGGCGCTATAGGTTTTGGTTCCTCCTGACAAATGACAATTGACGCATGCCAGGTTGTTGCCGGCATAGCGCATGGCAGTATCCGCTACATGCGGCCCTACAATACGCGATGTATTCACCATTAGCTCATAGCCATAGTTGATCAGTGCTGCATCGAGGCTATCGGGAAGGTTTTGTTGCAGATTTTTGATATCAAATTTTTCAGCACGCGCCGATGCAGGAAAGTGGTAAGTTTCGGCGTTAAGGCTCACGCCAGTCCGGCTTTCATGATCACTGCTTTTGGCACTCCGGTCATTACAAGAATAAACCAGAATCAACACAAGCTGCAGAAAAAAAAGAGGGTGCAAAGTGTTTTTCATAAGCTTCAGTTTTTCAAAGAAAGATTTAGATGCTCAAATGTATTGTGAAAATTCTCATCCAATTCTAATTTTTGTATTTTTTAACGTGACAATAATTTGAATAGCAACTGCCGATATTGTACTAATACCGGCAGTTGAGGTTTGTGAAAGTATTAGGGCATCAATGCATAGCCTTTGTACTGAAATTCAGGGATATCGATTAATGCCGAGAGGGTAAAGACCACGTAATCGTTTAGATCTTTTTCGGTAATTTGATGCTCTGCGGCAGCCTGACCACATACGTAAAGCTTAGCGCCGTTGTCGGAAAGCTCCTTCATCAGCTTAATGTCGGGGTTGTCTTTCCCGTTCTTTTTCTGATATGCTTTGTTGCTCATTACCACCGGGGTAGCTTTGCCCGAAATAACGCCTACCAGATGGATATGATCGTCGGGAACGCCTGAGCCTTTGAGCAGATTCATGGTGCGCGCCATATGCCACAAGCCGGCGTTTACATCTTCTTTGGTTTCATCCGAATTAAGTTGAAACACAATCTTGTAGTCGATGTTCTTATCGGGCATCATGGCTGCATCGTCGTATAATTTTACTTTACCGTAATCTTTTACGGCTGGTTTTTGCCATTCCTGTGCATGTATAATGGTGTAGGTTGAAGAAAAAATCAGTGTTAATAAAATAACTCTTAGTGTTTTCATGGTAAGATGATTTTATAAATTATTGCAACAAATTTAATCAGGGTTTATAGTTAGGATTTACCTCGGTAATGGGCACGGCAAGCACCCAGTCCCAGGAGTTGCCCAAATAGATGGTACCGCCCACAATGGCTGGATTGACAATTCCAAAGCGTCCGCCAATTTTTTTAGAGCCAATAAGTTTTCCCGTTTCAGGATTTAAGGCATAAAGGCTCATACCGGTAGAAACATACAGTGTTCCTTTGTACCAGGTTGCCGGGGAGCGACCTGCACCTGCGGGGCCGGCATCGGGAATGTTCCAGGACCATAATTCGTCACCAGTTTTCAGATTATATGCTTTCATTACACTATTAACAGGCGTGCCAATATATACTACATCACCGTGTATCATAGGCATGCCTCCTTTGAAAGCAGGTGGCTTAGGCCCCACACCCATTTGTTTTGTCCAAAGCACTTTGCCGGTTTTGGCATCGTAAGCACGTACGCCGGTATCCATAGTTGTCTTGCCATCTTTTTCTTTCTCATTATTTACAGCATCCATCACCACTATGCCATTGCTTACCACCGGCGACACATCGCCCATACCAGTATTGGCGGCTTCAGGAATGGTTTCTTTCCAGATTACTTTACCGGTTTTGGCATCGAGGGCATAAATAAAGGCTTTCACCGACATGGCTACATACACTATCCCGTCTTCTACGGCCGGACTCGACATGTTGGCAATGCCACCTACTTCGGTTTCCCAAACTTTCTGTCCGGTTTTGGCATCGATGGCATACACCATTCCGTTACCAGTAGAAATGTACAGATTTCCCTGATAGTAAGCCGGTGTAGGCATAGCTTCACCGTGCGTCAGAAAATACCATTTAAGTTTGCCATTCATCCGGTCGAGCGCATAAATGCCATTGTACATTACCCCCGCACCGCGCACCGCTTCACCGGTTTTGGCATAAGCCTGTACATTCGAAAAATTAAAACCAACGCTGCCCAACGACATGTACACCAGGTCATCCACTACAAGCGGATTGCCCATCAGGTTGTTACCGATGGGGCTGGTACGCCAGATGAGTTTTCCGGTTTTGGCATTGATGGCATAAGCAAAAAAGTCGTCGCTTTCGGCATACACAATACCATCTACCGGTGTTACACCGAGCGCATTGCCGTACCATTGGGTTTGGGTGGTAAGGGCGCGGGCTTCGCCATTTACCTCTTCGGCAAAGGGCTCGTTGTTTTCGAGCGGCCATGAACGCGCTTCAGCAAAACGCCAGCTCACTCCATTTTTTATCCAGCCGGGGGCATCGGCAGCTACTTCAAAAGCAGCATTATGCCGCTGATTGGCGTATGAATGATGCCACTGCTGTGGGAAATATTTGGCATCGGACTTATCGGGAAGGTTTTCCGGATAATAGACCAGATCAAAAGGACCACCCTTTTCCATCGGGTATTCCGTTCCGGTAAGGGTTTGTGCTGAGCCGTACTGTGCTATCATCAGCAGTAGTGCAGCATTCATTAATAAAAATCTGATTGTTTTCATCATTAAAAATATTTAAGATTAATAAAAGGTTAGCGGAAAATTGGTTTTGAAAAAATAATTTTCTAAATCAAAACAGTATCACTGTGGTGTATTGTATGCGATAGTTGTCGCCGGTATTGTCGGCATTATTCTGCGACTTGTAGTTCGCGCGCTGCCCCCATACACCTTCGAGGGCCATCTTCACGTTGCTGCGGATTTTGTAATGCACATTGGCCACAGCCATATGGGTATGATCAAGCATTGTTGCGGTTGCGTTGTCGGGGTGGTACACCTTATTATAACCATAACCCAGTGTGGTGCCCCAACGGCTGTTCCAGAAGTGGTCGTAAAACAGCCAGCCGGAGAAGACATCGTAAGTTTCGATTCCGTCATTATTAATGTATCCTTCCAAACCTTGATGGGAAAGGTCTTCGAGGTAATTGGCATAGCCACTGCCATACGAAGCCTGAAATTTGACAGCGTTTTTGTTTTGCCCCACGCCGATGTTTCCTGAGATGCTTCCGGCATATCCTAATTCCGTTTCCAGTTTATCAGGCGCCTGTAGGGTGGTGTAGTTGATGGGATTGAGCACGCCACCCACACGCAAATGGCTGCGGTTCCAGCGTACTTTATATGAAGCAGTAATGTTAGGATACACCTGTCGGTCGGTCAATCCTTCAGGAAATTCAATGCCCGAATTATGCTGCTCGAGCGCGATGGCCAATTGGCTGGAAGGCAAATGGAAAGTATAGCGCAACTGTATTTGCCGGCTAAGCAGCAAGGCATTGGGGCCGCCAGTGTTTACAACCAGGTCGGGAAACACCTCATTATCGCCAAAGTTGGTCCAGGTTTGGCCTAAGCCGAGATTTCCTACTTCTATCCATGCATGCCGTATGCGTGGCGCGAAGTTATCGTTGCGGAAGTCCATCTCGAAATATCCGGTGGTTTTCCATCCTTGCTCACTGGGGTCGTAACTTACATTAAAACGCAGCCGTGAATCGGAGACGTTAAAGAAGGTTTTGCCCAGGTTATTGGTGGGCACGGCAATACCGGAAGGTTTGAAAAACTCATCGCTTTTTATTTCATTAGAGGTAAGTAGATAGTTACATATTTTAATTATCTTTGACCCCAATTAAACAAAGGATTCTATGAAATTATTTCAAGGCCAAAACCTCTTAGAGTTTGCTGATCGCTTTAAAACCGATGAAGAC
>JAAYIU010000474.1 GCA_012523265.1 Bacteroidales bacterium
AGTATGAACAGTGAGATGAAAAAGGTTAGCACCAGCGGCCCCAGATAGGATTTGATAACATAAAGATCGAGTCGTTTCACAATAGCAGCCGTTATGGATAATAATGCAGCGCTCTCTTTTATGGATACGCCTTGTGCGCTATGTTAACGACAAAAGGCCGGCTTTGGTTTCCCTAAGGAGCAAAAATTAATACGTTATCTTTGCCACTTGTGATTTAAACACATTTTGCATGATAAAAGTTACAGAAGTAAAAAGCCGTAGCGAGGCCAAAAGATTCCGTGATGTGGCGCGTGGTATCTATCGCAACGACAGCAACTGGATAGCTCCGCTCGACGACGACATAGAAGCCGTGTTCGACCCTGCGCGCAATGCCTACTTTGAAAATGGAGAGGCCATCCGCTGGATTTTTACCGACCCACAGGGAACCGACATAGCACGGGTGGCTGCTTTTGTTAATTACAAAAAAGCAAATACTTACGAGCAGCCCACCGGTGGCATGGGTTTTTTTGAATGCCCCGACGACAAGGCGCTGGCGCACACAATTTTTGATAAAGCACGCGAATGGCTGCAACAGCGGGGGATGCAAGCCATGGACGGGCCAATAAACTTTGGCGAAAACGATAGTTTCTGGGGCCTGCTCGTGGATGGCTTTATGCAGCAAAGTTATGGTATGAATTACAACCCGCCCTACTATCAGCATCTTTTCGAATCCTACGGATTTACCAATTATTTCGAGCAGGTAACCAACCATCTCGACATGTCGGTACCTTTTCCGGAGCGCTTCTGGAAAATTGCCGATTGGATCAGCCAGCGCCCAGGCATCAGCTTCGAGCATTTTGATTACAAAAATGCCGACAAGTACATCAGCGACATCAAGCAGGTGTATGATGAAGCGTGGGCTAACCACGAGCATTTTACGCCGCTCAACGAGCTTGACATCAAAACTACGCTCAACAAAGCCCGGCCTATACTTGATCCTGAAATTGTCTGGTTTGCCTATTTCGAGAAAAAACCCATTGCTTTTCTGGTGATGTTTCCCGATGCCAACCAGATTTTCAGACATTTAGATGGTAAGCTCACCTGGTGGAACAAGCTGCGTTTTGTCTATTACAAAAAAAGAGGTGAGATAAAGCGCACACGTATTATTGTGATGGGCGTGGTGCCTAAGTTTCAGAAGCGCGGCATCGAGTCGGGCATCTTCAGACAGTTGCGCAAAGTGTTCGACCACCGCCCGCAATACCGCGAGATAGAGCTTTCGTGGGTAGGCGATTTCAACCCGCAGATGCAGGCACTGCATCAGGCCGTGGGTGGTAAGTTTGGCAAAAAACACATCACCTACCGAAAACTATTTGTGGAAGGTGCTGCACCACAACACGCCAAAACGCTGGGGAAAGATAAAAACATTAACAAATCCTGACCATAAACTTATCAGTTTAAACCATCTGCTGATTGATGTGTTGTATTTTAGCACATGAAAATACCTTTGCAGATGTTTTTAGTTTTTAATAAGAACAGTATCGGAATTAAAGCTTTAAAAGAACTTACCGGTTTCTTGGGTTTTTAAAAAAGATTCTATCTTTGCAACTTTTAAACATAAAATATCTTTAACTAACAAATTTTTAAACATTAATTAAACTATTTAGAATTATGAAAAGAGCACTACTATTCATTATGACCATGGTGTTTGGCTTTGCAGTAATGGCACAAAATGCTGCTGTAAAATCAAACATACCCTTTGAAAAACTTAATCTAAGCGAAAAAGCATCCTATGCCCCTCAGAAAGGCGTGACTACTCCGCAGGAGTATCAAATCCAGCGCCCGGCAGTTTACAAATCAACCGACGCTGTGTCGATCATCAACATTGGTACTTCGGCCAACGCATACAGCTACGGCTATGGTGGTGGACAAAAATCTATTCTTTCTGCCAACAACGACATCAATACCATTACCCACTTCCACCGCATGGGTGGTGAGCTGGATCCGGGTGGATACAGTGGCGACCTGGGTTACGACATCTCAACCGATGGCGGCATGACCTGGACCAACATGGTAGAATGCTACACAGCTACCAATAACGCCGGTGGCGAATATTACACCGACGCTGCCCGCTATCCCAACCATGGTATCTACAACCCGGCTGGTAACACCGATCCTAACGAAGCTTTCATTGCTTTCTTTGCCCCTACACTTGACGGTACCAACGGTGCCAACTCATGGGGTGGCTACGGCTGGGGTCGTGCCAAAATTGGCGGCGTAAACGATACCACCAAACATCTGGTGTCTTCTGTTCCTGCCGACAACAAATTCCAATACATCCCCGACGGATTCGCCGTTACTTCTACTGGCGATTTTTGGGCTGCCGACCTTAACCAGGACTGGAGAAGTGGTTCATTGGTTTACAAGGATGGAATGATCATCAGCCACGGTATTTGGGACGCTGCAAGCGAAACCTACTCATTTGAACAGGAAATTATCGACTGCGAAGTTGCTTCCGGAGTACAACGTCCGGCACACCAGAAAATAGAATTTTCTCCTGACGGACAGATTGGATACATCGCAGTTTTGTCTGACGATGGTTCGGTACCATTTTCAGCCGATATGTCGTATTACCCCATTTTGTGGCGTACCGAAGATGGTGGCCAGACCTGGAGTGAGCCTTTCCCCGTAGCAATAGCCGGCGAAGATGGAATAGTTGAAGTACAAAATTACCTGAGCGATACCGAACTTGGCGAGCTTTACAACCCCCCGGTACCTCCCCGCGACCAGATTCCTTTCACCACTGCTTTCGACTTCGACCTGAGCGTGGATGCATGGGGCAACCCGCACATTGGTGTTGTAATTGGTGTTTCTGTTGATGCTTACACCATTGCCACCGGTATTTCACCTTCATCACGTTATGCCTTTACCAGCGTATTCCTGCTGTCATCAACCGATAAAGGTAACGAAGGCTCATGGTATGGTCATGAAATGGGTCGCCCGGTTTCGTTCCGTGGCACCTTTGGTACCGACTTTGACGAAGACATCCGTACACAGATTTGCCGTTCACACGATGGCACCAAAATGTTTGTAGCATGGCTCGATACAGATACTACTGTTTCTCCTGAGAATTCTGCTCCCGACATTTGGGTTCGTGGTTTTGACCTGTTGCTAAACGCAGCAACCGCTAATGAGACCGGCGACGACAGACCCACCAACGTTACCTGGGGTAGCGAAGGGATGTTCCAGTCATACTTCTTTATTATGAGCAACGAGACCATTGAAGACGGTACAGGCAACTACACCATCCCCTTCACCTACCAGCAGTTTGAAACGATTGATATGCCGACCCAATACAAATACATCCAGGACTTTATGTTCAACCAGGCTGATTTTATCCACGTTGGTATCGATGATGCTCCTGTTGCTAAACAAGAATTTGTAAGCGTTTCGCAAACCATGCCCAACCCGGCCAACTCAGTGGCACGTTTCAACGTTACCCTGGCCGAAGCTGCTACGGTAAACGTTACCGTGACCAACATGATGGGACAAACCGTTCAGGCACTGCCCGCAAACAGACTGCAGGCTGGCGTTAACGAAATGCAAATCAATGTTTCTAGCCTTTCTTCAGGTGTGTATTTCTACACCGTTGAAGCTGGCAAAGAAGCTGTTACCAAGAAAATGATTGTGAAATAACACGCAGGGCGCAAGGCGCAAAGCGATGGAGAAAAGACAGTTTCAAGTCTTTCTTCTTTTTCACATAATACATCGAAAACCGCGACACAAGGTGTCGCGGTTTTTTTTGTAATAGATTTCTCTCTCAAATAAATGGTCAAAATAACGATTAGACAAAACCATTCTCATTTGCCAAAAATGCTATTAGATGTAGCAACAGATTTCTCCCTCAA
>JAAYIU010000021.1 GCA_012523265.1 Bacteroidales bacterium
ACAAATCTGGCCGGTTTGTTTTCATCAACTCGAAATTTGGCATTTAAACGGGCCAGCCTAAAAATATTTTTAAATACACGACTCTCAACAAGATTGAATTTTGGGAGTTATTAGACCGGACTCATCATTATTCTTTTTACGTCAATTACTTATTCCTCTTCCGTTTAACCTATTTTTTTTAAACAATTCAAAAGTACACTTTTTTAATAATCTGCAAACAAGAAGAGTATTTGCATTAACTCAAAAAGCCTCCCCGCATTTCACAGAGAGGCTTTTGCAATTGAATAACCTCAGCCACACCGTGAATTCCTTCAGGCAGAAGTCCTGCCCTTTAAATCATGGTGTTTTATGCTTAGGCATGATTCACGGCGTGGCTTGCCCCGAAAGTATCCTCAGCCACACCGTGAATTCCATCGGGCAGAAGTGCTATTTTTTAGAATAGTGTTTTATGTTTAGACATGATTCACGGTGTGGCTGGCTACGAGCTACTGCACCACCAGCTTTCCAACGGTTTGCCATCCTCGTTGTGTGAATCAAAAATCCTGAAGAAATACCATCCACGTTTTATTGAAAATCGAAAAGCTGAAGCCCCTTAATAAATCTAAAATCCTTACTGTTGTATGGAAATAGTTCAAGCTGTGTAATTATAGAAGTTGCCGCTATTAAACTATCAGCAATAGCTAAACCATGACTTAGACGGTAGGAAAGGATGAGCTTGATCGCTTTTTCGGAAATCTTATCATTCAAAAACAACAATCCAAACCGTTTTACGAATTTATCTATTAAAACGATTTCAGTTTTGTTGGATGCACCCAGCAACAATTCCATTTTTGTTATAGCTGAAATGACAACGTTATCTAACGAGATTCGGTTATCGATGATGTTTTTGGTACTTTGATGCCGAATCTGATTTTTATCGAAATAATCAATCAAAACGTCGGTATCACAAATAATCAGCTCCTTTGCCATGCTAGCGCTCTAAGATTCGAAGCATTAAGGTTTTTCCCGGTGAAGATATCGCTCAGCATGTTCAAATCAACTGAGCCATCTCCTGGGACCCATTCCACGCCATTAATGATGGATTTCTCTCCTTTTTTGGAAGGGAGCCTGGCGATTTCAAAATCCAGGCTTTTGGCAAGATTTATTAAGGCTTGCAAAGTTTCCTGATTGTTGTATCTAATTATTAATTCTGGCATTGCTTTCTTGTTTAATGCAAAGTTACACTATTTTAAAAACTAAATTGATTGGCTCATTATTGTTGAAAAAAAAGTCTCCCCGCATGTTGCAGAGATGCTTTTGCTGCTGAATACCCTCAGCCACACCGTGAATTCCATCAGGCAGAAGTGCTGCTCTTTAAATATGGTGTTTTATGCTTAGGCATGATTCACGGCGTGGCTGGCTACGAGCTACTGCACTACCAGCTTTTCAACGGTTTGCCATCCTCACCTGATTACTCCGGGTAATTTATTTCTTTTGAAGGGGTTTGAGTAATAATATTCCTACTTTTGCTATCACAACATTCTAAATTAATCTTTTATGAAAGGTGAATTTACAGTAATTATCGAAAAAGATTCGGAAGGGTATCTTGTGGCAAGTGTGCCTGAGTTGCCGGGATGTCATACCCAGGCAACCTCTTTTGATCAGTTGAACGAACGGATAAAGGAGGCTATCGAACTATGCATCCTTGAAAATGAGGGGGAAATTGACAGGAACCAATTCATAGGAATCCAGCGAATAGCCATTTAAACCAAATGAGCAGAACCTATCCTAAACTTACCGGAAAGCCATTAATAAAGATTCTGTCGGTTCATGGATTTGAAGTTTCCCGAATACATGGAAGTCATCATTTCCTCAAACATAACGATGGTCGAAGAACAGTTGTGCCGGTTCATGGTTCCGAAATGATCGGGCCGGGTTTGCTAAAAAAGATTTTGAGGGACGTCGATTTAGAAATCTCTCAGTTATAAACCTTCTTTTAGAGACATTCCTAAAAAAGACAATAAATAAAAAAACCTCCCCACATTTCGCCGGGGGGCTTTTGCAATTGAACAACCTCAGCCACACCGTGAATTCCTTCAGGCAGAAGTCCTGCCCTTTAAATCATGGTGTTTTATGCTTAGGCATGATTCACGGCGTGGCTTGCCCGTTGGCTGGCTACGCACTACTTCACCACCAGCTTCTCAACGGTTTGCCATCCTCGTTGTGTAATTTTTAAAAATTGGATTCCTTTTGGGTGGGTGGTGAGGTTGATAGCGAAATCGTACGATTGATTGTTTCCTGTGCCGATGATGTAGCCGCAAAAATATTACATACAGCTTTGATTGAAAATAATTGTATTAAATTTGCAGGAGCATGCTGTTAAAAATCATACAATTTTATAATATATGGAAACCGCATTAATAAAACTAACTGCACCAGGCACCATGAAATTGCTGAAAGAACTGGAGGCCATGAAATTGCTACTCATATTGAAAACCGAACATTCGGAGGAGCTTCATTTATCTGAAAAATATGCCGGTAAGCTTCCATTGCAAGTAGCGGAAAAATTGCAAGATCATATCGAAAATAGCCGTAACGAATGGAACAACAATATTTGATTGACAGCAATACGGTAATAGATTATCTTGCCGGAAAGATACCTGAAAATGGGATGAGATTGTTAAATCAAATTGTTAACCAAACACCGAACGTGTCGGTGATTACAAAAATTGAAGTCTTAGGTTTTGATTGTGATAAAGCAAGCGAAAGGCTGTTGACAGATTTTTTCAACGACTCAAACATTATTGGTCTCAATGATGAAATAGTTCAGGCAACTATCGATATCCGGAAACAGTCGAAAGTAAAAACGCCTGACGCAATCATTGCTGCAACAGCATTGATAACAGGATTGGGAATTGTTACCCGGAATACACGAGATTTTAACTCAATAAGTGGGCTGGAACTTATTAACCCTTATGATTTTTAACACTACAAAAAACCCTTTTTCCCCACGCCAAAGAACATACCTTATTTTGCAATAAAAAAACCTCCCTGCATTTCGCAAGGAGGCTTAGGGATTTGCTGGTGGGAAAATCTACTGCAACACCAGCTTTTTAACGGTTTGCCATCCTCGTTGTTTTATTTTCAGATAGTAGATTCCTTTCGGATGATTGCTGAGGTCGATGGTGAAAGCGTCGGCATGATTGTCGCCAGTGGCAACGATGGAACCGTGGGCATTTGAAACCTCCCACCCGAACCCTGACTGATCCGCCAGCTGGCGGACTGACTGGGTTGAAACCTGGAACACGCCCGATGACGGATTGGGATACACCGAAATGTTCATCGGTGATTCAACAGCGTCTTCCACACCGGTAATTTTCAACTCTTTCACCGAAGACAAACCATGATTGACAAAATATCCACCCTGCGGCATTTGGTCGTCATACACAACTTCCAGAGCAAATGCTTTTCCGGTTTCAGGATTTAAGATGCGGAAGTTCATCGGTTCGCCTTCCGTCAATCCGTCAATTTGTGAAGTTGTGGGGTCATCGCCAAAAGCGGTGAGCGCCAGGTTTTGATTTTGGAATATAGCGGCGCCACAGCATGAGCCGTGCTGGTTGTAGATGGTAATGATGCTTCCTTCGGCTATTCCGGAAATTGCTTGCGCAGGAATGGCGACGGTGTGGGTGAGTGGGGTTTTTATGACCCCATCCCCAGCCCTTCCCCTTGATGGGACGGGAGACCCACCGCGCAAGGCCACTGCACTGCTCCAAACATCAGAATTATCAGATTGATTATTCTTATCAATTTGATCTTCCGAAGCAGGTTCTTTCCTCCCTTCAGTTTGTTTTCCCGAAGCAGGTTCTTTTCTCTCCGCCAGTTGGCGGAAGTTAGCGGGGGTCTCACACACCGGAAACTCCACTTCCACATCATCATCTACCAAAACAAAATAAGCTTTGCCGGGGATAAGCGCTCCAAGTGTATTCACGCCAAACTGCGGCCAATACACACCCCAAGCGGCAACATCCTTCACAATTTGAAGATGGCCGATGAGCGGAGCAAACAAATCCTCCACATCATTATCGCAGGCGTTGAGCACGGGCAGGTAATTCCATCCTGCCGTAAGATTGGCCTTTAGATTATCCTGCATCTCGCCCGTGAAAGTTACCTGCTGCGCTGTTTCCATTTTTATCTGGTATCCCGCATGATCATCCCAGTTGCCGAGGGTGTTTACGCCGGCAGTAGGCCAATACATCCCATCAAAATTCTGGACAATCACCAGCTCCTCCTGTACGGGAGCAAAGATATTGGCAACAGCCGCATCATCGGGGATGATATAGCTTGATATTCCGCTCCAGCCTTCGGGGAGTTGAACAACGTGCACTGCACCGGTGGCTGTAACTTCGATAAGTTGGTTATAAACCAGGCTCCAGTGGCCGCGACTGTCGATGGCACGCACAAAGAGCCGATGCTCGCCGGGCGTTTGAACACCCAGGTTTACAACAAAACTCCGTTCGATGGCTGCACCCGGATTGGGAACCGAAACCGCTGTTCCATTTCCAACACCTGGATCATCATCAACAAAATATTCCAAACCAACAACGTAGGCAACATCTTCGGGCAGATAACTTTTTAGAAATGGCCTCACAAAAGTTTCGCTCCAGCGGCCATTTTCATCCTGCGAACGCACAAAAATATTGTGCAAGCCATCGGTATAATCATCCAATGGAATCAAGGCTTCAACTACCGGAAGTGGATTTTGCGTAAGCGGTAAAGAAATTGCTCCTCCTAAACCGGGATCTTCATCTATAAAATATTCCATTTTAGAAATATTTGGATCGGGATCCTTCACCAGTCTTGTTTTTAAAAAGGAGCGTGTCATGGTTTGAGTCCAGACACTCGAAGTATCCTTCACCCTGACAAAGAGCAAATGGTATCCATCTGTAAGTTCATCCATCGGAATCATAAAGTTAAAACCTCCCAGGTTGCTGCTGTAGGCATATACGCCGCTTGCATTCCCGTAGCCGGGATCTTCATCAAAGAAGTATTCCAGGGAGTAAATGGGCGGATAAACCGTGATGTAATTCTCCTTCACCTCGGTATTGGTTCCTTCCATATTTGTTGCGGTTAGCGAAACCGTGTAGGTTCCGGGATTGCCATACGTATGCTGTGGATTTTGAATGTTGCTGCTGTTTCCATCGCCAAAATCCCAAAGCCATTCGGTGGGTTCACCGATATAGGTTTCATCGGTAAACTGAACTGTAAGTGGCACTGAACCCTGAGTAATATCTGCCGAAAACTCAGCAATAATTGGTGGCTCTTCCACATCGAAGGGTTCAGCCACGGTAATGCTCCAACCTCCGCTTTCGTTCATGGTGCGTACATAAAGTGTATGCTCGCCCCATTCCAAACCATCCAGGTTGGCATCAAATTGCTGCTCATGAATGCCATTGTTGGGATCGAACATTACCGGCTCAGCCATTCCCTGTCCGGGATCTTCATCAATAAAATATTCGGCTTTCACCAGTTGTTTTAGAGGGTCCGATGGATAATTACCAACGACAAAGGCACGCTGCATCACGATGCTCCATTTTCCATTTTCATCCTGCGAGCGGACATACAAAGTATGTAAGCCGTAGGGCAAATTTTCGAGCGGCAGATTTATCGCTACTTCCATTGGATTACCAGCACCAAAAGCAATGGGGCTTGCCTCTCCAAATCCCGGATCGCTGTCGAAGAAATATTCAAGATAAGTGATGTTTGGATTCGTATCTCCGGGCAAGCTTTGCTTGAGGAAGGTACGCGCCATGGTTTGACTCCAGGTGCCGTTTTCATTTTTCGACCTGGAATAAAAAGTATGCAAACCATCGGCCAGATGACCAATGGGCGCATTGAAACTAATCAAGACCTCCGCATCGCCATTTCCGTAAATGGCTGTGGCATTGCCGTAGCCCGGATCCTCATCATAGAAATATTCGGCCAGCCAGTTGCCCTGTCCGGGTTCATTGACCTGTATCAGGTTTTTCATGATTATTTCGTCAGAAACGATTCCATCAGAAACTATCAACGATACCGAATAAATCCCAGGATTTTGATAAATATGTGTTGGGTTTTGCACTTCACTTGTTCCTCCATCGCCAAAATCCCACCACCAGGTGCTGATATTTCCCTGCGACTGGTCGGTAAAAGCTACGATAAGCGGAGCTGTTCCCGTTACTGTTGATGAAGAAAATCCGGCAATCAATTCGATAGCAACAATATCTTCAACAAACCGGGGATTGATGGCATATTGCCCAAAGCCGTATTCGACTACTCCGGTGATGGATGAGAAGTTTTGACCCACAAAAGGTTCGAAATAAACATATTCGTCTTCAATCTGGCATTGGCCCGAACCATCGTCCACATACCATTCGCCATACTGGTTTACCAATTGGGTGGCCGCTAAATTTTGCACCTGCACCAGCCCGCCTTCCCAGGCTTCGGCTGACCAGGGAATAGTCAGTTGGCCGCTGGATATTATTGCGGGAGCGGGCAATGCATTGTTGTGGCTAAGGATGCTAATGCTCGGCGAA
>JAAYIU010000097.1 GCA_012523265.1 Bacteroidales bacterium
CCCGTAACCAAAATGGCCAGGATGTTTTGAATTATGTGCTTAACGATCATTTGGGTTCGGTACAGGTATTAGCCAATGAGCAGGGTGGTAAACTGGAGGAATACAGCTACGATGCCTGGGGCTTGCGCCGCGACCCCAACACGTGGAGACCTGATAACAGCCCACAGCAAAACCTTACCGATCGTGGTTTTACAGGTCATGAGCATCTGGATGCCTTTGCCTTGGTTAATATGAATGGCCGTGTTTACGATCCGGTAATCGGGTATTTTACCAGCCCCGATCCCATAGGTACTACCAGCCGCACCCAAAGTTTTAACCTTTATGCCTATTGTGCCAACAATCCACTTTCGCATATCGACCCCAGCGGGTATTGGTCAATAAGTTTTACCTGGCAGGATGTGGTAAATACAACGGCTGATGTAGCAGTAGCTGTAATGGCCTTAACTATTACTATTACAACTGCGGGTACCGGCACACCGGCATTTCTCGCAGGAGCGTATGGCGGTTTTGTTGGCGGCTCTTTTGGAACGCTGCTACATGGTGGCAGCTACAACGATGCTCTGGTGGCTGGCTTTAAGGGGGCGGTATTCGGGGCTTTGGCTGCGGGAGGTGCCGAAGCCATCGGGGCACTGCCGGTGTTCTCAAACCAGGCAGCCGATGGTTTACGCTTGGTGCAGGAATTGGCACGGGCAGGTGCACATGGTAGCTTCCAGGGAGGCATGAGTATGTTTCAGGGCGGCAAATTTATCCACGGCTTTGCTGCCGGGGCAATGGGATCGATATCGGGTGCTTACACACAAGGCAGCTCTGTGGACTTACAGCTTATTGTTGCCGCCGGGGTTGGCGGCACCGCAGCAGTTATTGGCGGCGGCAAGTTTGCCAACGGTGCCGTTACCGGTGCGTACGTGATGATGTTTAATCATTTGATGCATGAATGGCATCCAACAAGAACAGGGCCTGCAAATGATGCAGCAGAGAAAACCACAACAACCGGAAACGAAACCTTGGTACTTGAATATCAAGATCACAATGGCAATGAGTATTACTGGGTATCTCCCCATGATCCGCGCAACTCCCCAACTACTTCTTATTGGGTAGAACCCCCACCAGATGAGACTTCTAATCTCCAGCTTGTTGAAGAGTTTCATTATAGTGTGAAAGATGGTGTAACAGAGGATGGAAAACCAGGATTAATTAAAGGCTCTTTTCAGGATTGGCAGACCGCCCGTCAGCTCAACATTCGTGTCACACATACTACAATCGGGGTCGGTTCATGGACTTTTGAACCTACGCTCTTTTTTAGTCAGCCAATTGCCGTTCTTTACAGACAATATATACAATGGAATAAAGAAAATCCAATCCCTTCTCCAGAATGGTATAAACCTAAGCAATAACAAATGATGAAAAAGATAGTGTTTTTTATTTCGCTTGCATTGGTATGTAATACCATCAAAGCACAAATTGAGCTTACGGCATCTTTGGTGGATAGTCTTGCATCTAATCTTTATAACATTAAGTATAGAGGTAAGGTTGAATACAGACCCATTCTTAACTTCGCGCAACTTAAAGGGCAGCAAAATTTTTTGTATGTTTCGTCAACTTCAATTAAAGTGAAAGAAAATATCAAAGAAAACATGATGATCTACATAAATGAAAAAAATCTGTTTTTTGTTATTTTGAGAAATGTTAGTGTGGACAGTTCGTTTCTTTCCAGGTTAATTGAACACAATGATCCTCGGTTTGAGAAAACATTAGACTCCATAAAGTTTGGAGCAGGTCCCTTTTCCGGGTTGGTCATCATGCGTTCTCCTTTAACAGTTTATCGTATTCATCTAAGGGCACTTTGCAAAAACACGTATGTAATTACTTCAAAGAACTATATTCCGTATTTATCAGCTCCGGAAGAGTTTATACCTATTAAAAAATTCGGTTTTGGAAGTGAATCTACAGAAATAGAGCCTTGGTACTATGATGCCTTCGGCAATCTGAATAAACAGTATTATGAAGATTTAAAGCCTGGAAAGAAAATCATATTGAGGATGCCAAAAGAAAAGTAACACATATTTCCCTCAGCTTTTGCCTGTGCTGCGCAAATTATGTTTAATTTTGTTTCGTTATGGCAGCAAAAATATTTTCAGTAGGCACTCAATTGCAACCAACCAGCCGAAGCATATCTTCGCTGGGTGGTTCAGCAATAATGAAATATGGAGCAAACATGGACATTGGAAGTAAAGTTGCACTAAACACTGCCACCCGGCTGCTGCGAACCGGACAGGTTGGCGGCACAGGCAGGCAGCGGATTAAACAAGTGTACAGAACATACAGCAGTGAGCCAACTGAAACTACTAAAATTTATGTGGGCGGCA
>JAAYIU010000288.1 GCA_012523265.1 Bacteroidales bacterium
AATTAAAAACAAATGCTTGTAGCAGCCATTTTTGTTAGGTGCTGTTATAAGCTGTAAAATAAAATTTGAGCGATGGGTAAAACTAAAATTTGGATGCTATTTGATGGCAGGTACAGAACTGACGAGGATAAAGCAGTTTGTTATGAAGTTTGCGAAACTTTAAGAGAGGCAAAAGAAAACGCTGATGATTATGGTGATGATACTGTAATCGTAGAAGCGATTGAAGAAAACAATATAATAAGTGATAGTAAGATTATTAACTGAGCGTAGCCAATTTTTTATATTGCGTGTTGTGCGTAGTGCTTTAATAAACAAAACGATGAGATACTTAATAACGACAAAAGAAGTAAAGTCGCCATTTTTAACACAATGGTTTGAACCTGAAAATCATTTTAATGATGAAGTTGAAATGATAGTGTATGATTTGATTGAATGCAAATTCACAACTGATGGAAAAACATGGAATGATATAGAAATTGACCACTTGTAAAAAATATTTTGGATGAACTACTTTGAAAGTATGCAAAAGGTTGTGGTCGTTTCAGGATGGAAGTTTGCACTTGCAGTAAGTGTCGTGTGCTTCTTAGCCTTGTTGCTAACCCCGACATATCGTCTTATGTAAAACTACTCGCCAGAGGGTGATAAACACATAACAAAATGAAAACACTAAAATTAGAAGTAGGCAAGACCTATCGTAACCGGAACGGTGAGGAGGTGAAGATTGTATGGAATAACAATACGGACAAGTACCCTTACCAAGGCAGCGACGGTAAATCGTACACCGAATATGGCGTATTTGATTACGACGCCGGAGAAACATCTCGCGACCTTATCGAAGAAGTCGAAGCACCCCCCGCCACCCGCCACGCCTTCTCAATTCCCGACGGCGTGAAGGAAATAACAGTAGAGCAAGTAGGCAACCGCATCGTCGTGGAGATGGTGCCGGAGGAGGTTGAGGGCCCGAAGCCGGGCGATGTGATGATAAATGTACACGAGAGCGTATATATTTTTAAGGAGCCCGTAGGCAAGAATACGCACAAGAGTTATGCGTGGCTTGGGAAATATGGTCGTTTGGCTATTGGGAAGTCGTGTTTTTCCGGCCGCCCCGCCACCCCCGAAGAAGCGCAGCCGCTTTTCGATGCCTTAAAAAAGGCAGGAAAGAAGTGGAACCCTAAGACTATGCAGGTGGAGGAGGTGCCCGAATCTACCCGTATCCGTGAATGGGTGCAGGAGCATTTGAACGACGGCTATTATAACCAGCAAGGCATAGCGGAGGTAATTGGTAACTATTTAAACCAAAAGGAGGGCGTAAAATGAAAGCAATAGGAAAATGCGAAGTGTGCGGAGGCAAAATTATACAAGCTGGAAACGGTAATATATTTTGCGAAGATTGTGCAGATAAAAATTTCGGAGAAAGACTACAGGAGTGGGCCGAAAGGAAAGAAAGGAGGGCGAAAAATGAAAGAACTAATTAAAAAACTAAAAAAATACAACCGCTGGCGAAGGGGTGACGAAACAGTGCCCCAGCCACACCCGCAGGAGGTGGGAGAAATGATTGACCAAGCTATTAAGGAGATTGAAGACTATTTAAAACACAAGGAGGGCGAAAAATGAATTATTAACGCAAAAAAAATTGGAGTTATGAGAAATTTTAAAGGATCAGAAAGACCAGAAAAATACCAAGTATTTACCCCACCGCCTATGAAAAAACATTTTGAGATAATGCGACAAATGATAAACGATGCAAGTAAATATAGTAATGTTTTGGAGCCTGAAATAAGTGATAAAATATTATCCGCTCTGGTGGAATATATCAACAAAAACAAAAGCCGAATTGTTTAAGTCAATGCTTGAAGTTATTATGAGATTAAAACACAAGGAGGGTAAAAAATGAAACGTGAAGACCTTAAAACATTATTGCAGTTTACTTTTGCAGTAATAATTGCTATATTTGTTTGTGTAGCTATCTTTGTCGCTGTGTTAAATGTTATCTGAAATGAAGAGCGCTAAAGAACCGAAAGCAATTCAACCCGCCGCCTTCCCGGATTGCAGAAAATGCGTCCACGGGCAGGCGGTGGAGTTCGGGCTATTCGATTGCAGTAGCAGGCACCACGGGCCAACCCCGCAACCGAACTGCAATAAACGGAAAGTAAATTGCGTTTATTACACAGCTAAAACTTTTGTAGGATATGGAACTGACCGAAGATAGGAGAAAGGAAATAGATATTATATGCGACCGGATAACGGAAGGCGAAAGCTTACGCTCAATCTTAAAGGACAATGTGCCTTTTTCTAAGAGTACGTTCTTTGATATTGTGGCCGCAAACAGCGATATAGCCGACCAATACACGCGCGCGATGGCAGAAAGGCAGGAGATGTTGTTTGAGGAGATAATAACCATTGCAGACAGCCAAGAAGATGACATATCGTTGGTTCCAGACGGGAGCAAAGTAACTAATCATAATGCAATACAACGTAACAG
>JAAYIU010000149.1 GCA_012523265.1 Bacteroidales bacterium
AACTATTTCGCCCGGCTGAACACCCTTTTCCCGAAGTACCTTTGCCAGGCAGCTGGCTTTGTCGTTCAGCTCCCGGTAGCTAAGATTTTTATCTTCAAAAACTACTGCTGTTTTATCCGGTGTTTTCTCGACCTGCTCGGCAAAAAGCTCATGAATGGTCTTTCCTCTGGGATAGTCAGCCTGGGTATCATTGAACTCATATAATTGCTGCTCTTTCTCCTGCTCGGAGATGATTTCCAGCTCGGAGGGCTTTTTGCCAGGGTTTCCAACCATATCTTCAATAATAGTCAAAAGACCGTCATTTATCTGTTGGATTTCCCTTTCCTCAAACAACTCTGCCAGGTAATCCACATCAATCGTTAAATTGCCTGTGTTTTCGTGGTCACTGACACTAATGCACAGTGAGTTCGTTTGGCTGTAGCTGAAAAACCAGCAAGCTTCCAAATCCCCCGGTAGAAATACCCGGGCCTTATGGTATGATAGCACGATGTCATAGAGCATTTCCTGAGTATGGTGTTTTTTTCTTATGTCATGCAGCAGCCGGTTATATGGATACCGATGTTTTCTAATTTCCTTCCATACCTGACTGACCCATGTAATGTATTTCTCACAGCTTAGATTCTGATCAATTTTTAATCGTACCGGGACAGTATCTATGAACATTCCCACTGTAACCTGCTCTTTCAAGGTGGGCCGAAGCAGCACGGGGATACCAATAATAATATCTTCTTTTCCGGTTACGCGGTTAATATAGATCGACAGAGCGGACAGAAACAGAATAAAGCCTGACACTTTGTTTCTGTTGCTGTATTGGATGATTTTATGGGTAAGTTCTTTATTGACGTTAAAGTTGTTTCGTTTTGCCTGGGTACTTGCTGTATACTCCCTTCTCGGCTTTAATGCGGCTGTCTCGGGAATAGTATCAAACAAATTGTCCCAAAACTGCTTGGCTGATTTAAATTCAATGGATTTTTCGAAGTCTTGCTCTGATTTAATAAAATCTATGTAGGAAGGGGGATTGCCATCAGGAATAGTACCTTCATTTACTAACATTTTATAGGAACTGCCGATCTCATTGCACATCAATGCCATTGTCCAGGCATCTGATATGAGGTGATGTATGCGGGCAAAGACCCCGCCTTCGTTCTCACTTATTTTAAATAAACAGAAATGAAAAAGATCCGAATTAATAAGTTGAAAAGGTACCTGTGCCTCTATATCTGCCCATTTATAGAACGCCTCCCGCCCCCCCTGGACGGAAAAGTCAATATACTCGAATTCTTTTTCTTGATATTCTGCTATGTATTGCTCAGGTTCCAAATTATTGTCAGTAATCCTTAGTCGCACGCCATCATGCCTTTTTATAAAAAGATTGACTGCTATAGCAAGTTTGCCATAGTCTATAGTTTCTTTTAAGCTGGTTGATGCAACAATGTTTCCAATGGCTGTTCCCGGATAAAACTGTTCTGTATACCAGAGGCCTTTTTGACTATTGGTAAGTGGATAAAGTTTCGTTTCTTCACTCATCTTTGACCCTTTCTCCAATTATTTGGCATCACTATCAGTTAAAATACGGCTATTATTACCGAACGATCCCTGATTTATATATTTATTGAAATACATTTAGTAAGAAAGAATAGATCATTTCAGGTGATTAATTGATGTGATTGAAGAAAATTTATTAATACAGCCAGGTGTTTTGTGACATTTTATCTTTTTTTGTAATTTTCTCCATCATAATTTTTTATCCTTCTTCCGGTCTGTATTATTTCCTGACATCAAAAAGCTTGTTAACTTGCTGGAAGACAGGATGTTGGGAGGTAAGCAAGCAAAATATTGAGAAGATTCCCACTGCGGCGACAAAAATTACCAGCATTAGACATGGAAAATGGTGGAAG
>JAAYIU010000182.1 GCA_012523265.1 Bacteroidales bacterium
GAAAGCGGAAAACGCCCTATATGCCCTGTTATATCGGATTTTGATACAGAAATAGGGCTTGACGATGTTGTAGCGCAAACTATTATGCCTTATGGTCTAGCTGCAAGCTTGCTTGTGGACGAAAATCCGTCTACGGCAGACTTCTTTCAGCAGAGATATGAGGAATTAATTCTCAAACTTGGCGGCGGCATACCTTCGGGATTTGAACCAATAGAGGACATATACGGAATTGCAGATTTGAGCGAGTTTAGTAAATGGTGAAAAGGGGGCGGCTTGTTTGGCGAGAATTAGACAAAATCCCACAGAAAAGGTTTTTCGATAAATAAGTGGCTCGGCGTAAACGAGTGCCCCGATGGAGATACCAACCTAAAAATGGGCGAAGCGGCAGTAATGCGGAACTTCAAGGTTACCAAAGACGGAAGTTTGCAATTAAGGGCTGGCAGTAGAAATGTTGCGGGGCTTATAGCACAATATACTATTTCAGTAGACGATGAAGCGACTACTATAGCAACAGACTTAAATAGTGCCAAAAGCTCATTTACAGCATATCCGTCCGTTGCGGTATCGGATGGCGGCATACTAAGTCTTTCGGGTGAGAGCGTGACGGTTAACGCCTCCACCATATCAACATATGAGGGCTATTACTATCAGGATAATGACGGTAAAATATACCAAATTGGCGAGATTGAGGAAGTTGTTCCAGCCGGTGGTGTAGCAGTAACCGGTGGCAAGGTAACAATAGCAAGCAACGAAACTCTGTTGCTACAAATCCAAGGTGGGGACTCCGGAACCATAAGTGGATATGACAGCTTAAAAGTAGTTAGCGGCGAAGTACAGACTGACGGCACACTTGTTACAGCGGGACTCTCTAATGCCTATGGGAATTATCACGTCAAGGACGGTGCTATATACCAAATAAGCCGCTTCTTTTTGGAGTCTGTTTCGCCAGGTGTTTATAACGTCGCCTATTACGGCAATAAAGTGACGTTCCTTGGCGACAATCAATATAAGTGGAATTTTTACAAGGTCAGCGCAACAACGACATCTACAGACAAGGCGGTACGGGGCATATGGAGCGGATATGTTGGTGGGACTGAGTACATTGTCGCTGCCGCAAACGGAAACTTATGGAGCTTGACTGAGGAAGATGGAGTTTGGACAAAGAGCAACATAGGCGCTATCGACACGGAAAACCCTGTGCATTTTTTCGGATATGACGAAAATCTGTATATGCTCAACGGCGATGACTACAAGGTGTGGGACGGTGAAACATTCAAATCGGTTGTTGGTTACAGACCTCTTGTGTCCGTTTCAAACACCCCTTCCGGCGGCGGGACTGCACTTGAACAAGTGAACAAGCTCAACGGTCTGCGCAGAGCATGGTTTTCCCCTGATGGCGAAGCAACTGTGTTTCAACTTCCGGAAACGGGAATATCCAGCGTCGACTATGTTAAATACAGGGCAAACGATACAGAAATAGACTTTACGGCTAATACGGCAACAGGTGAGGTAACAGTTACCGGCTCTACCCCGGCAAACGGCACAAACACAATTGAGATAGGCTGGACTGTCTCAGACACAGACAAAGACACAGTAACCGGCATGATGTTTTCGGAAATATACAGCGGTGCGTCAGACAGCAGAGTGTTTTTGTACGGTGACGGCTCTAATATGGCAATATACAGCGGTCTTGACTATGACGGCAAGCCCACAGCAGAGTATTTCCCGGACTTGAATGTTATTCATGTAGGGGAGTCAAACACCCCAATAACAGGGCTTTTGCGGCACTTCGATAGGCTCATGGCGTTCAAACAAGATAGCGCATATAGCATAAGCTACGACACCATAACACTTGTGGACGGCACAGTAACGGCGGGCTTTTACGTTCAAACAATCAACAAGGGACTCGGAAACACGGCGTCAGGACAGGCACAGCTTGTGGAAAACTATCCGAGAACACTTGACGGA
>JAAYIU010000017.1 GCA_012523265.1 Bacteroidales bacterium
AAGGCCACATATCGGCAGCGACAACCTGCGGCGCATTGTGCCGGAGCTGCGCCGGCAATTCCAGGTGCTGGGCGGGCGTATGATCTTCGACAGCGAGGTGACGGATATCAAAATTTCCAACGGGCGTTGCACCGAAGTTATCACCGCGCAGCAATCCTATCCGTGCGATATTTTGCTGATGGCGCCCGGACATTCGTCGTACCTCACTTACAGGATGCTGCACCGCAACGGTATTGCCTTTCGGCCCAAGCCTTTTGCTATCGGGGTACGCGTGGAGCATCCGCAGCAGCTCATTAATTTTTCGCAGTGGGGCAGGGGGCATTTGCCGGGACTAAAAGCTGCCGATTACAAACTCACCCACACGGCCTCCAACGGGCTGCCGGTTTATTCGTTTTGCATGTGTCCCGGTGGCAAAGTGGTTCCATCGGCACCAGCCGAAATGCAAAACATCGTGAACGGCGTTTCAGATTATGCCCGCAACTCACCTTTTGCCAACGCTGCCATCGTGGCGGGTTTGCAACCGGATCAATTGCCCGGCAACAAAAATGTTGATTTCGCCGGTATGCTTGCATGGATGGAAAAACTGGAGCAACGCGTTTTTGATCTTACTAAAAGCTACGCCGCCCCCGGAAACCGGATTGCCGATTTTTTATTGGATAAAACCGCAGCCACACTTCCTGCCACCAGCTACCCTTTTGAGGTTTTTCCCTGTGATTTCAGGCAGTTGCTGCCGGCAGCAACCATCGCAGCACTCAAAGAAGGATTGAGCAACTTCAGCCGCAAGATAAAAGGTTTTGAAACGGGCGTGATGATCGGGCTGGAAACCAAAACCAGCGCGCCGGTGCAGGTGGTGCGCGACGAGCAGCGCCGTTGCAAAGGCTTCGATAATATTTACATCCTGGGCGAAGGAAGCGGCTATGCCGGTGGCATCACCAGCTCGGCAGTGGATGGCGTGAAAGCTGCAATAACGATTGCAGGGAAGTGAACGCTTTTCGTTTTAACGTTTCTATCTCCTCCTTCGTCACGTAGCTAAGGGGCAGAAAGTTGCCGCATGTCCTCTGGACTTTCGAGCGTCCGAAGGATCACGAAACGTCAATAAAACTTATGGAGGATAGAACCCTGGTTAGTGTCAGTCTATAAAGAATAATTGATTTGTCATTTGTCTCCCCCGTCGCACGCCCGGATTGCTGAAGGCAATCCCGGCGAGCGACGGGGTGTTGACAACCGTTCATTTTTATCCCAGGCATAAATGCCTGGGCTATGGATTTCCTCAATAAACCTTAGTCATAAAACTGACACTACTTCACCACCAGCTTACACTTACCTTTTGGCTGCCCGTTGCTATAAACGGCGGCGATGTAGATACCTGCCGGCCACCGGCTTGTATCCAGGCGGGTAGCTTCCTGGTGCGGCGCCACGGTTTCGTGGTGGATTTGTTTGCCGTAAATATCGAACACCTTCAACTCAGCATTTAATAAACTTCCCATAGCTTCCATTTCCAATAAGATATCTCCGGTAAGGGTGGGGTTGGGGCTGGCTGTCAGTGTATTGCTTTGCGGTTTTGCAGTAGCTTCATCAATCCGGACGAGGTTGGGGAAGCAATCATTAAACAGAGGATTCATAAATATCAATTCGCTTTCTTGCCAAAAGCAGGTGTTGTACCACCAATAAAATCCTGTGGGCGTCGGGCGAATCGGCGCAAAGAGACCTCCTGTACTACCGATGCCTTCTATCCAATAGTTATCCGAATCGATACCGCTAAAATAGAATGTCTTCCGGTACTGGTTTCCGGTTAAAATGGAATCGATATGGTCGATGATGTAGTAGGCGCCGTCAGGACCTAAACCCGCTTCGCCAACAAAAACCGTGTCGCCGGCACTTTTAGAAAAATCATACAAAACCACCTCTGCATTATCGGGCAGAGACTCATAGTTGCGGGCATACACTTTTTTGGCAAGCGCATCGTGGCGGATGGAGCCGGCATAGTAACGGGCATCGGTGGGCAGCACCGTATCCTGGTAATAAATGTTTTGATACACCATCGACCCAATCACGGTGTCGCCCTGCATGGTGTAGGTGTAGTTGGTCTGGGAGGTGGGTTGCCCGATGTGAAGCACTTCGTTCCATTCGGCATCAGCAGCGGGGAACGGAACATAGTTTTGCGCCGACATGCCGAAACCAAACAGCACGCAAAGCAAAACACAGATGGTAAAACGACTTTAAATGTTTCATAGCTTTTTTGTTTTTAACAATTAATGCCCAAAGATAAAAAAACGGATTGACATTATTTATAAAATATTATTCTACACTACTGTTCGATTAAAATTTATAGATTCTTCTCCGCCGGTTGGCGGATCAGAATGACAAGGGTTTTGGAGTATTTGTAGGGAGAGGGGTGGGTGGCGGCGAAGCCGCCACCCACCCCTCTCCCTCCATAGCTACAACGTCACTGTCACCTTGAAGGAGCTTGCGACTGAAAGGTCTATTTATCCTAAACAATTAGAATTATACAAAAAGTTGTCATTGGTAACGAAACGAAGTGAAGAATCTAAAACCAATATTATCAATTTAATCTCACAGCAATAATTGTTTTATGTAAAAAAAAAACCGGATGAAACTTCCCGGGTCGTGTGACCCGGGGTTCATCCGGTTTGGGATAAATTTAATAACCTGCAACACTTAAACCACCGGCTCCAGCTCCACGGTAAAGTGGCGCATGATGGGCGCTTCCTGTGTAATTCTGAAGCCTTTGGTGATCTCCTTGCGGCGTTCGTAAACGTTGGCCAGCGTGACGGCTACATAATCCATGTGGTTGTTGGTGTACACTCTTCGTGGAATGGCCAGGCGCAGCAGCTCCAGCTCGGGATAGCGGTTTTGGCGCGTCACGGGGTCGCGGTCGGCGAGGATGGCGCCAATTTCTACGGCGCGCACGCCGCCTTCGAGGTAAGTTTCGATGGCCAGCGTTTGTGCGGCAAATTGCTCTTTGGGCAGGTGTGGCAGAAAGCGCTTGGCATCCACAAAGATGGCATGGCCGCCAAAAGGCTCCTGCACCGGTACGTTATATTCTTTGAGCCGCTCGCCCAGATAAGCTACCTGACGGATGCGTGTATCGAGATACTGGAACTCGGTACCTTCGTGCAGCCCCTGTGCCACAGCATTCATGTCGCGTCCCGACATGCCGCCGTAGGTGATAAAACCCTCGAACATGATGGTGAAGGTCTGTGCTTTTTTCCAAAGTGCTTCGTCTTTAAAACCTATAAAACCACCCATGTTGACGATCGCGTCTTTCTTGCTGCTCATGGTCATGGCGTCGGCATAGCTGAACATCTCGGCAACGATCTCTTTGATGGTTTTGTCGGCATAGCCTGCTTCGCGCATTTTTATGAAGTAGGCGTTCTCGGCAAAGCGCGCTGAATCGAATACTACGCGTATGCCACAGGATTGTGCCAGCGCATACACCTGCCGCAGGTTTTCCATCGAAACGGGCTGTCCGCCCGACGAGTTGCACGTAACCGTGACGACGATCATGGGGATGCGCTCGCGGGGATATTTTTTCAGGACATCTTCCAGCTTGCCCAGGTCGAGGTTTCCTTTGAAAGGGTGGTCGATCTGTGTGTCGAAGGCTTCGTCGATGGTGCAGTCGATGGCGGTGGCATGCCGAAATTCGATATGGCCTTTGGTGGTGTCGAAGTGGGAGTTGCCGGGCACCACGTCATCTTTTTTTACCAACGCGGAGAAAAGTACGTTTTCGGCTGCCCGTCCCTGGTGGGTAGGCAGGAAATAAGGAAATCCCAACAGCGTGGTGATGGCATTTTTTAGTTTGTAATAGGACGAAGCGCCGGCGTAGCTCTCGTCGCCAAGCATCATCTCCGACCACTGCACGTCGCTCATGGCGCCGGTGCCCGAGTCGGTGATCAGGTCGATAAACGCCTGTTCGCTGTGCAGGTTGAAAAGGTTGTAACGCGCTTCTTTGATCCACTGCTCACGCTCCTGGCGGGTGCTGCGGCGGATGGTTTCGACCATCTTAATTTTATAGGTTTCTGCAAATGGTAATTCCATGATTTGAAATATTTTTTTATTAATAAAATGAAAATGAAAAAGGTAATAGATGGGCTGCCAAAGCCCTGCGGGGAATTAGCAGAAACTAAAAGCGTCGCGGTTTTTCACGTTGAGGTGAACGCGTATGCTGAGGATGGTTATTTGTAAAATCTTGTACTTCATTGACGTCGCAGTATTTTACTTCGTTGGCTGACAAAAGTAGGAAAATCTTTTTAAAGCAAAACCGCAGGCGTTAGAAAATGATCTTACCGGGAGGTTTTGTATTGTTCCCTATATTCACGGGGAGTAACTATCAGGGTATTGTAAAAGCACAATGAAGCAATTACTAAACAGGATAACAACAAGCCCTGAAATATGTCATGGTAAGCTGTGCATCAGAGGGGTGCGCTGGCCGGTGGAGGTGATACTGGATATGCTGGCCTCGGGAATGATCCTAAGCGAAATTTTGAGCGACCACCCGAAACTGGAGAAAGAGGATATTCTGGCATGTATCCGTTTTGCAAGGATAGCAATATCCGGTCAATCTTTAAAACCAGCCATCGGATGAGATTTTTATGTGATGTGCATATTTCCCGCGAAATTGTTAATCATCTCAAAATAAACGGGCGTCAGGTAACACATGTTAATGATATTCTTAACAAGTCCGAGTGGACAAGAATGAAATCCTTGTAGTTTTTTTAAAAAAATTGAGTCAAAATAATTCATCGGGATAGATTGGCTGGTTCTATCAGCAGCCAGTCCGATGCTTTTATTTTCGAGGATTCATTAAGAGCTATTATGATCTAACTTCGGGCAAGGTGCAACTCCTCCTCCTCATTCTTTTTCCAGCACCAGTTTTTGTTGCACAAAGTCGTTGGCGGCTTCCAGAAACTGAAGCATCTCCGGCCAGTTTTCGAGCGGTTCGTAGCCATGGTTGTACCATTTGGAAGCATCGATAATGATGCGACTGCCGGCTTGCATTACTGTGCTGCGAAAGCCACCGGTCTGATTAAAGACATCGTATTCGAGGTTATCAGCCTTTTTGATGCGGTAGCCGTCGGGCAGGTCGATTACCACTTTCCATTTTACATAGCGCGGGCCGGGCATGTAGATGTCCTGCTGCCGGTTTTTCTCGTCGGGCGTCAGGTCGATGTTGGCGCCAATGAGCCGTCCGGCATCTATCAACAGATAGTTGCCAGTGGTAGAAACCATGCCCGGCAGCTTTGTCTTAAGATCAAAAATCATCATTTTTTCGTCGTCGAACCGCCCCGTTTGTGCTATCGCAAAATTTTGCAGAATGCTGCCTTTTAGTTCGTAACGATCGTCGAGCCAGGCTTCGAGATTTTTTTTGCGGTGGTCGATGTATTTTTGCTCTTTCTCTTCGAGCAACCGAAGCTCTTTCATATTTTGCGAAAGCTCAGTATTATTAATGTTTTCGATATTTTTATAAAATGAGAACTCATCACGGCTGGCCTCAGCAGGGAGGAGCATCCATTTGCCAAACATGTTTTTGATTATGCCCTCCGCACCTATATTTATGTGCACGCTCACTGTATCCATTTGCGCAGCATCAATTTTTACGTAGATCGAATCGGATTCGAAATTATCGGGCGGGGTAAGCGGCGGAAGGAGGCCGTAAGTGAGGCCTTTAAAAGTACCCGCCGCCGAGATGTGAGCGCTCACGTAAGGTGTGTTATCGAGATGGTAGGGTACCTCGCCAAAGGCTTCATGCGCGTCAGGTCTGAGCAAAAAGATGTTTCGTCCCTCGTGTTCCACCACAATGCCAGGCACCAACTCGTCGAGCAGGATCAGCTCTTCAAGGGTGCCAAGAGGTGCAGGCACCGACAGGAAAATGGTGTGTTCGATTTTTTGGTCGCGCAGTATTGCCGAGTACGCCTGGATTACATCAAATTGATCGTAGAAATTTGAATTCTTATACGACATGCCATAAAAATATTGTGATCGGAAATGGAGATTGTGTCGCATAAAATAATAGATGTCGGCAAACAATTGATCATCGCTGTTGCTGACGCGCCTGCGTTTTACAAACTTTTTCAGATTGTCAGCCAACAGGTTTTTGCGGCTCATTTCTTTGCTGATGATAATATTGAAAAGCCGCTTTATTTCTTGCTCGCTCACGGTGGTTTTCATCTTTTCAGGCTCTCCCAGGAAGTACTGCTCGTAAGCCAGCGAGAGATTGGCAGCCATCACCACCTGATATTTTACGGTAGGCTCCTGGCGGTAGGGGTATGTCCAGAGTTCTGTTTTTATTCTCTCCAGATCGCCATAGACGATTTCGTAAATGATCTCTTTGCCAATGGTTCTCTCGACAGGTTGCGGTGCTCCATTTACCGCGCGTATGTTGATGTAGCAGCGTCGTTCGGGCAGAAAGCTCAATTTTCCTTTCACCACAGGATACTCCTGGCTAAGCACCACAAATGCGGGGTCGAATTCGTAGCGGGCGCCGCCAAAGGAATTTCCACAAAAGGCAGTTTGTCGCGACACCATAAAATAATCGATGATGTCGCCGGCCTCCAAATCGGGGATGGCCAGTTTTTGGTAGCCGCTGCCTGTGCCTTGCTGCATCCGCACGGCTTCATTCATGTCGATCTCGCGTTCGGTGCCATCGGGTTTTATCACTTTTATTCCCAGAAAGAAACCTTCGCGCGTGAATGCCTTGCTGCCGGGTGGATCGAACGATAAAGTGGTATACGCGTCCACAGCCGATTTGTCGAGCAGCCTGATGCGAACGCGCGAGTAATAATCGTAGTTGACGCGTGCTGCCAGCGCCTGCTTCTTGTATTCCGAATGGACGCTTTGACACAGAATCACCGCCGATTCGTTTTTCCATTTTTCGGGTACGGTGGTAATATCAAAATCCGGATCGTTGCTGCCCCACATGCGTGCTCGGGCAGCGGCTGCATCAAACTGCCCGCTGGCGCCGTGTGTTAGCAGCAGCGGCAGCAACAGCGTTAGAAGTATCGTTGTGTATTTCATTTTTATTAATATCTTAAAATGATCATTTCATCATAAAATTCATTGACCCTGGTGATGGCTTCGTTCCAGGCGGGAATTTCCCAAGCCTGCAGCACAGGATCTTTTACCAGCAGCTCTTTGCGGCATTGCAACGTTGTATCGGTGGCACGATAGCTCAGATTAAATTCATACTTCGGGTCAGAAATTATAACATCCCGTGGTAGGGTAGCCAGCATCATGCCTTCAGGGATTTCTAAATACAACTCTTCGCGAAAAGCCCGCCGCGATCCGATATCATAGGGCAGCGGGCGCTTTGGCTCGATGCTTTTGTTTTGCAGGAAACGATAAAAATTTAGCGCAAGCAACAATTCATCCCCCAGATCCAGCACCTTGTTTTTTACGGTCATGCTGTAGCTGATGTCGAATTGCCGGCACATGCTGTCGGGCGATGAGGTGGTGAGCGTGTCGGGGAAGTAGTTGTTGTCGGTGCCGGTAACGAAATAATTTACCAGCTTATCTTTATACTCCACCGGCAGATGATTCAGGTAATATTGAAACTCTTTCTTGAAGGAGCCTGTAAGTGTGATGCTGCCTTTCACCAGCAGCTTGTCGTTAAGCAGATTTACATTGTTCTTCACATCCATCATATTATCGGTAGCCGAAGTTGCCGGAATTTCTTTCAGCAGATAGGTGTCGCCATTTTCGATCACACAGGTTTTTCCCTGAATGCTTTCGTTTATTTTCGTCAGGCTCGAATAGTTGCGGGTAGGGTCGAGGTAAAGGATGGTATCGTGCAGCATTACGGCGCAAATCATATGATTGTGGGTGGAGATGGAGGGGATGGTTGCCACAGCGCAGCCGGTGTTGCTGTTAACCCAGCACAGCCGTGCATCGAAGCCAACATGCCGCAGCAGCGTCTTGCACAGATAGGCCATCCCTTTGCAGTCGCCATATTTTTTGTCGTACACCTTCTGTGGCAGGTCGGGCACAAATGCTGCCGGCCCGTTCTCGAAGGCAACGTAGCGTATTTTGTCCTGAACCCAATAATAGATGGCCGCCAGCCGTGCGCTGTCGCTTGTGGCTCCGGCAGTAAGCTCTTGGGCGAAAGTCTTCAAATTATTGTCGTCGCTACCAGCTTGTTGCACCAGCGAATGATACCAGCTATAAAGATCGTCGAGGTTGCGCAGCACCGGTGTATAAATATTGTTGCGCTCGAAGCCTGAGAAAACCACTTGGATATTTGGAACGAAGCAACGAACGTTGGGCAAATTTTGCAGCCGGAGCGTGCCGGGAAAATCGCTGATGGTGTATTCGATGGCCGTTCCAGGCATGGCATCATTAGCCACAGTGTCGGTGGTAATGTGGAAGTTGCCGAAATTATTTTCTATAAAATCAATATCGGTACCTTCGGGCATCCCGATGCGGACGGTTTTGCGGCGCGTGGCATACGACGAACCCAAAACAATCGTAGTAAAATATCGAATATCGTGGTAGGTTTTTTCGGTGTAAACGGTGAGATATTCACCGGCTTTGTCGAACCGGAGCCAAAACTCACACAAGCGGGCGTCGTGATAAAACACACCATCCTGTTCGAAGTCGCCACAGCGCATCGAGCTATTATTCTTAAAGAATCCCGTTCCCGTAACATTGTGCCTGCTGATGGCCGAATACTGATCGTAGTAGTGCACATCGGTGGCCCGCGTATGGTCTTTCAGCGCCAGGTAGGTAGTGCTGTTTGTTTCTCTTACGCGGCAGTAGTCGATGCCCCGGTAATCGGTTTCGATGCTGAAGGTAACATCGGAACTATAAACAATCACCTCCTCGTCGGGATATTTTTGTTGCATCTTCTCAAGCTCAAAGGTGGTCTGCGAGATGGCATTGTCCGCAACAGAAAATGCGAGTAGAATCATAATGATATGAAACACCAAACAGCGGGCTGGCAAATGGGTAAGAAAATTCATTAAAGATTAAAATTTTGGTTTTTATAAATCTTCAGACAAAAAGTAGGTGCGTGAAGATTGCAGGTGTAAAATTATGCAATAAATAGGTTCTCTTTATTAAAAGTATAGTTAAGGATGAGATTTAGAAAGGATAAAAATAAGAACGACAAACATTTTGGATTGGCGAAGTGTCGTTGTTGGGTTGCAATGCGGGCGATAAATGATCTGATGCCAGACAAAAAACGGCCTTTTCAGACAACCTTTGTCTGTGCCTCTTTTTACTATCTTTGGCCGCAAAAATATTGAAAATGGCGACGAAGGTATTTACCGAAAAACAGCGTTTTAACCAATGGTGGGTGTGGCTTTTATTACTAGTAATAGCAGGCTTTGTTGTCTGGGGCTTTGTGCAGCAGATAGTCATGAACAACGCTTTTGGAAATAATTTGGCACCGGAAATTGTTCAATATTTTGCTTTAGCGGTAGCCATTGGCCTGATTATTTTTTTCCGCACCATTACTTTGTACACCCGTGTAGATGCCCGGGGTGTAACCTGGCGTTTTTCGCTGCTGCACCGCAAGGAGAAACACATAAGCTGGAAAGAAATCACCAAAGCAGAGGTTATAAAATACCACCCCATTCGCGACTACGGTGGGTGGGGCTACCGGCTGGGCAGCCACGGCAAGGCCTATTCGGTAGCAGGCAAATATGCGCTGCAGCTTACCCTCCACAAAGGAAAAAAATTACTCATCGGCACCCAAAAACCTGAGGAGTTGAAACGCATTCTTCAGCAACAAAAACAAGCTGCATGTTGTTAAACCACAGAAATGATTTAATCTAAAAATAAAAAAGATGAATTTTGACTACACCGAAGAGCAACTGATGATAAAACAGGCTGCCCGCGATTTTGCCCGCAAGCTCGAAGCTGATGTTATCGAACGCGACCGTACGGCTACCTATCCCACAGCACATGTAAAAGAGATGGCAGAGCTTGGTTTTCTGGGCATGATGATCGATCCGAAATATGGCGGCGGCGGCATGGATAGCTTGTCGTACACGCTGGCAATAGAAGAGATTTCAAAAATCGACTCTTCGGTGGCGGTCATCATGTCGGTGCACAACTCGCTGGTAAGTTATGGCCTGGAGAAATACGGCACCGAAGAACAAAGGCAGAAATATTTGCCACGCATGGCTACGGGCGAACATATCGGCGCGTTCCTGCTCTCGGAGCCTGAAGCCGGGTCCGATGCCACTTCACAGAAAACACTGGCCGAAGACAAGGGCGATCACTACGTGCTCAACGGTACCAAAAACTGGATTACCAGCGCCGACCATTCATCTGTTTATATAGTGATAGCGCAAACCCATCCCGAAAAAAAACACCACGGCATCAACGCGCTCATCGTCGATCGTCATTCGCCGGGCATCACTCTGGGGGCACACGAAGACAAAATGGGTATGCGCAGCAGCGACACCCATTCGGTGATGTTTACCGATGTGAAAGTTCCCAAAGAAAATCGTCTGGGTGAAGATGGCTTCGGTTTTGCCTTTGCCATGAAAGCCCTCGAAGCGGGCAGAATAGGCATTGCCGCGCAGGCTACAGGCATTGCTGCCGGCGCTTACGAGCGGGCGCTGCAATATTCGCGGGAGCGCAAAGCATTTGGCCGCCTCATCTCAGAACATCAGGCCATCGCCTTTAAGCTGGCGGAGATGTATCTGAAAATAGAAAATGCACGCAACCTGGTGCATAAAGCCGCCTGGCTCAAAGATACCAACAAACCCTACTCGCTGGCCGGTTCGATGGCCAAGCTCTATGCTGCCGACATAGCCATGGAGGTAACTACCGAGGCTGTGCAGATACACGGCGGCTACGGCTACGTAAAAGAATATCACGTAGAAAGACTGATGCGCGAAGCCAAGCTGACGCAGATTTATGAAGGAACCTCCGAGATACAAAAGATCGTGATCTCGCGCAGCCTGCTCAAACACAAATAGCATGGAGATCTTGTTGAATAGCAAAGCATCGCCGGCAGCATCGGTTTGGTAGCCATCCGAAGAAATTTTAGCTACTTTTGCCAGCATTAAAAAAATCTTAATCAAACTTTTTAATAATGAAAATATTAGTCTGTATCAGCAATGTACCCGATACCACCACCCGCATCAAACTTAGCGGCGACCAGAACGCCATCGACCTGAGCAGTGTGCAGTGGATCATCAACCCGTGGGACGAGCTGGCGCTTACACGCGCTTTGGAACTCAAAGAAGCTTCCGGCGGCAGCATCTCTTCGGTGAGCATTATCCATGTTGGCAACGCCGGCTCCGACGCCACTTTGCGCAAAGCGCTGGCTATTGGCGCCGACGACGCCATCCGTGTAGATGCCGCGCCAACCGATGCTTATGCAGTAGCCCACGAAATTGCCGAAGCCATAAAAGATAAAAATTATGACATGATCCTTTGCGGAATAGAATCGTCGGACTACAACGGCTCGGCGATGGGTGGCATGCTGGCCGAGTTCCTGAATATGGAATCGGTGTCGTCGGTATCGAAACTAGAGATAGAAGGCGACGAACTAAAGCTTAACAGGGAGATCGCCGGTGGTTTTGAAGTTGTGTCGGCCACTGCTCCTGTGGTTGTAATCGTGCAAAAAGGTATCGCCCTGGAGCCGCGCATCCCCTCGATGCGGGGCATTATGATGGCGCGCAAAAAACCTCTCGAGGTGGTTGCTGCTACCGGCGCCGAAGCGCTCACCGAATTTGTGCACTACACACCGCCACAGCCCAAAGCTGCCTGCAAAATGATAGATGCCGACAACCCCGCTGAGCTGGTGAATTTGCTTCACAATGAAGCCAAAATTATTTAAAATTAAAATTTTTAAAATCGCATTGACCATGAACAACGTACTGATATACACCGAAAATTTCGACGGCAAGTTTAAAAAATCCATTTACGAAATCGCTTCCTATGGTTCGGAAATAGCCCGGCAGCTGGGTGGAGAGCCCATCGCCATTTCGTTGGGTGAGGTAGCTGAAGAGGAGCTGAAATCTCTGGGCAACTATGGCATCAGCAAAGTGCTGACAGCCGCCGGCGAGACCTTCAAAACATTGCAGAACCGGGCTTACACCGCTGCCATAGCGCAAGCTGCACAGCAGGAAAATGCCGGCGTCATCATCTTTTCGGCATCCAACACCGCCAAAGCCATCGCACCACGGGTATCCGTAAAGCTAAAAGCCGGAATGGTGTTTGCCGCCACCGGACTTCCATCTAACCTTAATCCTTTCACAGTCCCCAAAAAAGTGTTCCACGGTAAGGCTTTCGCCGATGTAGTCGTTAATAGCGAGCGTAAAATTATCAGCTTGTCGCAAAATAGTTTTGGTGTAAAAGAGCACCCCGCCGAGGTAACTATCGAAGCACTTCAGGTGGAAGCAGCCGCACCAGCAAATACCCGCGTAACCGACACGCAAAAAGCCAGCGGCAAGATGCTGCTCAACGATGCCGAAATAATCGTTTCGGGTGGCCGCGGCATGAAGAGCGCCGACAACTGGCAGCCCATCGAAGAGCTGGCCGCAATACTTGGTGCTGCCACCGCCTGCTCACGACCCGTTTCCGACGAAGGATGGCGCCCCCATGCAGAACATGTAGGGCAAACCGGCAAGATCGTTGCTCCCAATTTGTATTTTGCCCTGGGCATCTCAGGCGCTATCCAGCACCTGGCAGGCGTAAGTTCCTCAAAGGTTATCGTAGCCATCAATACCGATAAAGATGCACCCATCTTTCAGGCTGCCGATTATGGAATTGTAGGCGACGTGCAAAAAGTGCTGCCACAGCTCAACGAAGCTTTCAGAAAGTTTAAAGCCGAAAATTAATCACAATATTTATTTATAAACCAGCGCCGGAAAAAGAAATACTTTTTGCCGGCGCTTTTGTTTATTATTGGTAAACAATACGATTATTAATACCATACTCATAGAAATGCTTACCCGATAAAGTCTTTTTTATTATCATTGCATCTGCTTAGTGCAGGCATTATTTAATCCAGCTCATGTCGACAATACGAGAAAAAATAAACTTTGTCTTGCTCAGTCCTTTGGTGCTGGCTATACCTTTTGCATTGATCACCATCATGCTGCGTCCTTTTCAGTTTCGACAGAGCAACCTGATTACCTCTTCTGTTACCTATACAAAGGAGTTGGGCGGCGACAGAATTTATTATTATCACGACCTCGACAATGACGGCATCGACGAGTGTATTGTTCATTTTCAAAATGAGATAGATCAATGCGCATTGATTGTTTTTTCGGGCACCGGCAAAACATGGGGACAGTGGAATTTTGATGGCTTTCTGCACAAAGACAGCCGCAACCTGACGTATGCCGACTACAATGGCGACGGCGTGCTGGACATCTTCACGCTTTATCAACGCAACGATTCGGTTTTTCTTGGCGGCATCAATCCGCTGGACGATACCCGCAAAATAATGGAGGATCTGTTTTTGGATGTGGTTCGTCAGGTAAACAACCACTATCATTACAGCTCCCGCCTATACACCAGCGATCTTAACAATGACGGTACATGCGAAGTGGTATCTTTTATCAATGCCGGATACAGCAAACAACCCCGCCGCATTTACGCTTTTAGCTTTGCCGACAGCACTCTGATGAAAACAAAACCCACCGGCTTTGCTATCACTGATTTAACTTTTGCTGACATCAACAACGACGGCTACAAAGAAATCATCCCCACCACCGCTGCTGTCGAAAACATGGCCGCTGGTGATACCATCCCTTATCCCGACAATCAAAGGTGGTTTATTATTTATAATCATCTTTTAGAGTTTGCTGTCGAACCTGTGAATCTGGGTGCCGGCAACGGAACGGTTTTTAGCTACGCCCATCGCAACGACAGTGCTTATCGTATTTTTGTGATTGATCAAAATAACGAGCGGGAACAGATTAACAAGTTTTTCTTTTACAACATCTCAACCGCGACACTCAGCCCGGTGGAGGTTGACGTTCCTGCTGATGTTAAGTTTTTTGAATGCGCCAAACCTGAGAAGTATTTTTTGGGAGCCTATTCGATATCTGAGGGGAAAGTTTATTATTACGATCCATGGCAAAATATGAAGCTTGTAAAAACATATTCTACTCAAAAGAACCTGCATTATCTGCGCAATTTGTGCATCACCAGCAACGAGCTACCTGATTTTATTTTTTATAAAGAAACACCTGACGGCAATGTGCTCTATTTTTACACCAATCAGTTCGACTATAGCCATGTCTTTACAATTTCTGATGCCGAATGTGCAGTCGATAATATCAACATATGCAAATGCGGGGATGGCCGCGACAGGCTCATCATCCAGATAGGACAATCCATTTATGAGTTTGAGCATATTTATGATAAATATTATCTCACAAAAAAAATCTTTGCCAACCTGGGAATTTACGTGTTTTACGTGCTGATGGTGTGTCTTATTATTCGGGGGCAGAAAAAGCTTATCAAAGCCCACTACGCCCGCGAAAAGCAGCTCGCCGAGCTGAAGCTCAGAAGCATCCGTAACCAGATGGATCCGCACTTCACCTTTAACACAATAAATGCTATTGCCGCGGCTATCTATCGCGAAGACCGCGAAGTAGCCTATACCTATTTCTCTAAGTTCAGCAAGCTTATCCGCAGCACCATGCTTTATTCCGATCGCATTTCCCGCTCGCTCGAAGATGAGATAGATTTTACGCAGAGATATCTGGAGATAGAAAAATTTAGATACCGCGAAAAATTTGAATATACCGTCACAGTGCATCCCAACGTAAACCTTTCGATAGAGGTTCCGCGGATGATCATCGAAACCTTTGCCGAATCAGCGATTAATAATGGCCTGATGCACCGGCAAAAGGACGGCTTGTTGTTAATAGAAATCTTGCAGGAAAAAGGTATACTAAAAGCTGTCTTTGAAGATAATGGCGTAGGCATGCTCAGATCTGCTGAATACAACAAGGAGAAAGCCTTTAGGGCTGCAAGGCTGATGGATGAGTTTCTGAAAATCTACAACGAACTCAACAAGACCCGCATAAAATATGAGATGTACGATCTCGACGTAAAGCAGGAGTTTCCGGGAACGCGGGTTGTGGTAAAGATTCCCGTGGCCGGCAAGTATTTGCGGGCAGAGAATTAATGATAAACTTTTACTTCGGTTTCGCCGGTGAGCACGCGCATGCCGTTCATGGCGAGTGCTTTCATTTCGTCCTCACCAGGATACACATGTACGGGGGCTACCTTATGCACACGTTCTATTACTTTGTTTACAAACCACTTGCTGTGCGCTATTCCGCCGGTGATAAGAATGGCATCAACGTCGCCCATCAGCACAGCGCTCATGGCGCCAATTTCTTTGGCCACCTGATAAGCCATGGCCTCAAATATTTTCTCGGCTTCTTTGTCGCCTTCCGTTATTCTCATCTCCACGTCGTAGGCGTTGTTGGTGCCGAGGTAACCTACCAGTCCGCCGCCGCCTTTTATCATCTGCATCATCTCTTTCTGCGTATATTTTCCGCTGAAGCAGGCCCTCACCAAATCGCCTACGGGCAGCGTTCCGGAGCGCTCGGGCGAAAAAGGGCCTTCGCCGTCGAGGCCGTTGTTCACGTCGATGACGCGTCCCTGGTAATGCGCGCCCACAGTGATGCCGCCTCCCAGATGCGCTACAATAATGTTCATATCCTCGTAGCGACGCATCACCGATTTGGCGTGCGAGCGCGCCACCGCTTTTTGATTTAATGCATGAAAAATGCTGATGCGATTGAACAGAGGATGGCCGGAATAGCGGGCAATGTCGTCAAGCTCATCCACCACTACCGGGTTGGCAATATAGGCTTTTACGCCGGTGAGCTTTTGGGCAAAAGCATCGGCAATGAGGCCACCCAGGTTGGAAGCGTGCTCACCAAAAGGGCTGTTGCGCAAGTCTTGTTTCATGCGTTCATTTACCTCATACACCCCCGACTCGATGGGATGCAGCAACCCTCCCCGGCCTACAACAGCTTTTACCACCTCGTGCGGCACCTCTGCATTGTTGAGCTGTGCAGCAATGATCTCTTTGCGGTAGTCGAACTGATCGGTAATCTTATCGAAACGCGCCAGCTCTTCCGGGACGTGGTTGATGTTTTTCAAAAAAATCGGGTTCAGGTTCACAAAAACGCCAATTTTTGTGGACGTTGAACCCGGATTTATCGTCAATATTCCTATACCCTCCATTCAGATGAGCGAGTTAATATGTGTTTTTAATATCAATAAAAACAGCCTTGTCGGGCTGAATGTAAAATCTAATCTTAGCCGATGTTAGCGGCCAGGGCAATCGACAGGAACTTGCTGCGGTCGCTGTCGCTGCGCGAAGTAAGCACGATGGGAGCCATGGCGCCCATAATCACGGCTGCCGAAACAGCGCCACCCAAAAAGTTGAGCGTTTTGTAGAGGATGTTGCCACTGTCGATGTCGGGAGCAATGATGATGTCGGTGTCGCCGGCAACATCGCTGGTAATATCTTTAAGCTCCGCCGATTTGCGTGAAACGGCATTATCGATAGCCAGCGGGCCGTCGATTATGCAGCCTCTGATCTGCTTGCGGTAGTTCATCATCGAGATGGTGGCAGCGTGCATGGTGGCTTCCATGCGCGGGTTAACGGTTTCTACCGATCCTACGATGGCCACTTTAGGGTTGGGGCAGTCGAGTTTATGAAAGACTTCGACCGCATTTTTTATGATAGCAATTTTGGTTTCCAAATCAGGACTAACGTTCATAGCGGCATCGGTAACGCCAAGCAGCTTGTGGTAATAAGGCGATTCGAAAACGGCCATGTGGCTCAGCGTATCACCCGAGCGCAATCCGTCTTCTTTGTTCAGTACAGCTTTCATCAGCGTACCGGTTCCTACGGCGCCTTTCATCAATATCTCAGCTTTGCCTTCTTTTATCATTATGCAGGCTCTTGTAGAAGCTGCTACTTTGTCCTCTTCGTTGTATGTCTCGAATTTGCTGATGTCGAAATCGATGCGCTTGGCAATGGCGGTAATTTTCTGCATGTCGCCAATGAGGATAGGTTCGATGATGCCGTTTTCGGTAGCGTTTTTTACGGCCAACATTGCGTCTTCATCGCCTGCAGCGGCAAGTACCAGTTTGCGGGTTCTTTTGCTTTTAGCTATCTCAACTAATTCATCAAGATGTCTTACCATTTTGTGTCGAATATTTTTATGTGAATGATGTAATTATCAAATAACCTGAAAACACAAAAATACTCCAGCCATGCCAGCGGCAGATTTTTAGTTACTGACACTTTATTACAAATGCTGTTTTTTTTTAACCTCCTACTCAGCCTTCTGCTCATTATTCCGATCGCTGTTAAACTGATAGGTGTACAACATTGCTTCGAGCTGCCTGACCAGGTTTCGTTTTTCATGACTGGGGTTGTAGGCGTATCCGTCGATGGTAACCAGGCGGCTGTTGGGTTCATCCACGAAAGTGTAGCTCAAAAAAGGGCCGCCCATAAAGTCGCCTTCCACATCCCACAAGCCACGCATTTCCACAGCAAAATGACCTTTGAAGTCGATGCGGCGAGCCAAAGGAGGCTCTTGCATGGCAATTTTCATGTAGGTGCCATCGGACGGGCCGGGGATGTATTTGCGTGTAATCGAATCGCGAACCGCAAGCAGTCGGTTGTAGTCGAATGCAGAGGTGTCGGAATAAGGCTGGTACCAGATCATGATTGCCTGCGAAAACAACTCAGCCTCGCGGCGCATCCACACAAAATCGTCGGCCTTTGTTGCTACATAAAAACTCTTGGGGACGACCATGGTCACCTGGTATTTGTCGCGCAGCATGCCGGTGATGTCGAAATCCTGGATGGTAGCAAAAGCGGTGTTGGCTCTGTGGCGCTCGTTTTCGTTGAAAAGCTCGGCGAAGGCTTCTTTGTTTTTAGCGAAAGCGTCATAAAAATCTTTTTCGGCAGGAACCACCATTTTTACCACCCGCTGCGGCTTTGCCCACAGATCGGCTTTGGTTTCGAGAAATGGTTTTTTGTAATCAGGATTAATTTCGACGATAAAGATGTTGTGATGCGTTTTGAAGAGTTTCGAGAAATTGTCTTCGGGTATGTGCGCTATGTCGAACATCTCCTCGCTTTGTGGCAATCCAGGCACTTCCTGCCCAAAATACTGCTTGATGACCTGCCCCATTTTTCCGTTCCAATACGCTTCGCCGGGCGTCACTACCACCATCTCGTTGGTTTTTCCGGTGGAAGGCTGCAGGGCAGAGCTGTCGAAATCGCATCCGGCTAAAGCAAAAATCAGAAAACTGGCCATCGCCAGCTTTCCAAATAGGATTTGCATGTTTTTCATAAGCTTTATCTTTTTATTAAAAAAAAGTTGTCGATTTTAAATTATCCTTTCACCACCACTTTTATCTTTTGGCCAGGCCGCAGCGAGCGGGTGTTGGTGATATTGTTGAGCCGTTTGATCTGATCCACGGTAACGCCGTCGTATTGTTTGGCGATATCCCACAAGGTGTCGCCTTGTTTTACGGTGTAGATGATGTAATCGGAATTGGCGTCAGAAGTTTTGCTGCGGCTGTTGCTGTTGTCAGCCACCGGCTGCGAAACCAAAAGCTTTTGCCGGGGATAAATGGTATTGCTTTTAAGGTTGTTCCACTTGCGCAGGTCGTTGGTGGAGCATTTGTATTTTTTGGCGATAAGCCCTAAATTTTCTCCATTTTTCACCACGTGATACGTTTTACTTTCGGCCTTAGCTGTGGTCTCTTTGGCAGCAGGGACGGCTGATGATGAGGCAGATTGTGAATCGGTACCGGAGTGCACCACAAGTTTTTGTCCGGGGTGGATGGTGTTTCCGCGCAGATTGTTCCATGAGCGCAGGTTCGACACCGAGCAGCGGTAACGGCTGGCAATGGTGCTTAAGTTTTCGCCGCTGCGCACCACGTGTACCTGGCGTTGTTTGGCTTTTTCTATCTGTTTCAGCATCTGCTCGTGCGCCAGCCCTTTAGTGCTTTTATAATTATAAATGTCCTTTTCATTCGAAACAAATTCGCCCACCACCTCGCGCGGCAGCCGCAGGGCGTAAAGATTTAAGGAGTTGGCGGGGATAATTCCCAGTTTGAACGAAGGATTCAGAAATTGGATGTCGTCGATAGGCATGTTGAGATATTCAGAAATCTGGTCGAAGCTAAGGGTTCTGTTCACCATCACCGTGTCGATGCCATTATAAAGAATGCCGGGATCGACGGGGAAGAGATTATGCTCAGGGGCAAAATTCATCAGATAATTTACGGCGATAAAAGCGGGCACATAGCCACGAGTTTCGCGCGGCAGATAAGGCCAGATAGCCCAGTAGTTCTTTACTCCTCCTGAGCGGCGAATGGCTTTGTTTACGTTGCCGGCGCCCGAGTTGTAGGCGGCAAGCACCAGCGACCAGTCGTGGTAAATGGCGTAAAGATCGCGCAGATGCTCGGCGGCAGCAACGGTAGATTTGTAGGGGTCGTAGCGGTCGTCGACCAGCGAAGTAACCTGAAGGCCGTACACTTTGCCGGTATTGTACATAAACTGCCACAACCCCTTGGCTCCGGCATGCGACCCCGCATTGGGTATCAGCGCCGACTCTACCACTGCCAGGTATTTTAGCTCCAAAGGCAGATTGTAACTGTCGAGGATTTCTTCGAACATCGGGAAATAAATCTCCGCAAGCCCCAGCAAACGTGCCGAAAGATCGCGCTTCCGGTTAGCGTAAAGATCGATAAAATTACCTACTGTTTTGTTGTAAGTAAGCTCAAAAGGCGAGTGGCGGTTAAGCAGTGCAATGCGTCTTTCGATGACGGAATCGGGGTAGATAGGCACGTCGTTCACACTCCAGTGATACACGTTGAGCTTGTCGCGATCGGTGATAAAATGGTCGTCATTAAAGAAACGCATATTTACCAGGCTGTCGAGCGCACGCATCGCCGGCGAAGCTTCTACGAGTATCATAGCGCGTTCATCGTCGTTGAGCATCTCGTTGCTGTAGGAAAGCAGCGAATCACGAAAGTGGATGCTCTCGACGGTCGACACTGTGTCGTAGCTAAGCGCTGTGTCGGGAACCATCAACAGATCGCCCAGCTCGTCTTCTGACTGAAAATCATAGTGGAGGTCGCGCTGGTAGCCATTCACTACATTTTTGGTGCTCTTTTGCGGCACTCCGGCACTTTCGCGCAGACGAAACATGCTGCATGAGGCAAACAAACTGATAATAAGCGCAGCTGCCAGAGCAGTCGATATGTTGGATTTCCGTGTGTGCATTAGGCTGTGGATTTTTTGGTTTTAGAAATAAACGTATTACTGTAATTTTATTTTTGCGCTGCAAAGATAAAGATTCATTCCGAGAGCTGTTTCAGCCTCATGCTGCATTCGTGGTGCGGCTGTCGCAATTTCCCCACGTCAATGTTTCCCAATTTGACACAGCTTTTTCAAAATTTGTTTCAAAATGAGACTTAACATCGTGTTCAGCACGATGCAATGCAGGTGTTAATAATAAAATTAAAAATCCTTTTCTATCTGCACCGTGTTGCTGTTGAAAGCTTTACCATGCAAAATTCACAAATAGGTTACGTTAAACAAAGCATTTCCCTGGAGATGGCAATGTTATTGATCTACCCATTGTAAGTCAAAATATTTTGAATGATTAATCAGCACCTTTCGGAGATTGAAACCCTGCTGCATCGTATTTGTTATCACAACGAATACCTTGAAGAGCGGCTCATGGAGCTACTCCGCCCCATGATGGAGCAGGTACACGCGGTGCCATCACAGCACTACAACGACCTGAAGCGAATTTGCTTCATCATTGCCGGCACCGAGAAATCCTACGACTTCGGGCATTTTTTCTACGAAACGCTTCAGAAAAACATTTTCCCATTTTGCGAAGAGGTGCTCAAGAGTGCTGTTTTCAACGAACCTTATTACAACCTCAACGACAAAGCGCTGAAGGCCTACGTGCGCACCCACCTTATCAACAACAACTTCGACTCATCGCTGATCATGCATTACGATGCGCTGATCCCCGAAGGCCATGGATATCATCTCTTCGATTCGTTTGCCGACATTACCGCTCAACAACACAAAATGGGCTTCGTTCGCCCTGCCTTGTTCGACGTGTTGCACGTTGCAGCCAACAACGATCATTTTCCGATGACCCAGAAGAAACTTGCCGTAATAGCTGCTTTTCTCAAGCTCGAATGTATGCTGCCGGTATTTTCGGGCAAGGTTTATAAACTGGTGCACCAGCAAACACTTACCGGCGATCAAATTCTGGTGCTATCGCATTATTTGCAAAGCATCTCTATGATCAGCGGGCAGGAAATTCCCGACCAGGTACGGGAGAAAATGATGCGCATCAACGACAATCATTTTCAGCAGGAGCTGGCCATAGTTTTCCAGGCGATGCGCCCTTTGTTCATCCAACATGTCGACGCCCTGGAAACTACTCCGCAGGGTGTGCCGGTAGGGTGACTTTCCGTTTTTTTCCACTAAGGTCGGGCAGGCAATAATAAGGTTTTCATTCTTTGCCGGGGTTTTATTTCATTAAAAGCAAAAAAAAAGGAAATCCGACTTGCCGTTCATTTTAGCCTGGCGTTTGTCAGCGGTTTTTTTAAATAAAGAGGCTTCCGACTAAAAGGGAAAACCTTATCATTTTTTTCACCTTAATAGAGAACCTGAACCGCCCAATTTCACCGACCTTATTAGTTTATTATTTCATTCTTCCGGGGTTTTGTTTCATTAAAATGAAAAAAGGGAAATCCGACTTGCCGTTATAGAACACAGATACTTCGACAGGCTCAGCAACAAACACGGATGTTGCAGATTTACACAGATAAAGAGAAAAAATCCCCCGCATAAGGCGGGGCAGGCAGTGCAAATCCGTTGAATCTGTGTCATCAGTGTTCTGTTACTACAAGTGATAAATTATTCAGGTTAGAGATTTTTTTAATAAAGAGGCCTTCGCCAAATATTTTATATTTCAAAAACTTTCATTTTTTTATTCCTTCCCGCGGAATAAACGGCTGCTGCCGAATGTCTAAAAAATCACAAATAATAAACAGGACGGGCATGAAGTTGTTATGCCTTGATAATTTTGAGATACTTATGAAGCCAACATTAGCAGCAATCATTACAATATTTTTATTCTTTTTCACCTTAATGGCCTCAGCGCAGCAGCCTGGCGGTGGCGCCGGGCGTTCCGGTCAGGACGCTGCCCCCATCGGAACGGTAACGGGCACCATTGAGGAGTTTGGCACCGGCAACCTGATGGAATACGCCAATGTGGTGCTGTTTAGCGTGCGCGATTCGGCAATGGTCACCGGAGCTGTAACCACAATGGATGGGAAATTTACTTTGGAAAAAGTGCCCTTTGGGCGCTATTATCTGGTGGCTAACTTCATCGGCTTCAACAAGGAAACGATTCAGGATATTAAGGTTACGCCGCAAAAAACCTTTGTCGACCTCGGCTTAATTAAATTACATTCCTCCACCGAAACACTTGAAGCTGTCGAAATCACCGCACAAAAACAGTTGATCGAATACCAGATCGACAAAAAAGTGGTAAACGTTAGTCAGGACATCATGGCGCAGGGAGGCTCAGCGGTAACGGCTTTGGAAAATACGCCTTCCGTCCAGGTCGACATCGACGGCAACGTAAGCTTGCGCGGAAGCTCTTCGTTTACCGTGCTCATCGACGGGCGCCCCAGCATCCTGCAAGGCTCTGATGCCCTGCAGCAAATTCCGGCCAGCAACATCGAGACCATCGAGATCATCACCAATCCCTCGGCAAAATATGATCCCGACGGGGTGGCCGGTATCATCAATGTAGTTTTAAAAGAAAAAATCGACAAAGGCCTCAGTGGCGTTGTCAACGGCTCCGTTGGCAGCTTCAACACCAACAGCTTCGATTTTTTGCTGAATTATCACTACCAAAAATTCAACTTCTTCATCGGCGCCGACTACAACAACCGCCGCCACGAAGGCGAACGCGAGTCCAGAGACGAGACCTACCGCAACGACACCACTTTTTATCGTGATAATTTTGGCGCCCGCAACCGCGGTCGGGAGGGCTATAGCGTGCGGGGCGGCATCGAATATTTTATCACCGGCCGCACCATGGTTTCCGCCGAAGGACGCGTTGGCTATTACGATTTCAACGGCGGCGGGAAAAGCTACCTGCACCAATATACACTACCCGCAACCCCCGACCTTTACAGCGCAAACCTTAGCGATATGTCGAGAAGTGGTAATTATTATAACGGAAAACTTAGCTTCCAGCACAAGTTCGATAAAAAAGGCCACCAGATCGACATGATGCTCTACTACGCGCAGCGCGATGGCAACGACAGCGACGAGCAAAAGGAAATAAATACCGATGCGCTGTATCAGCCCATCGAAGAGGAGCCTTATTTTATCCGCACCACCGAAGAGGACGACGACAACGATTTCCGATTCAATGTGGATTACGTGCTTCCGGTAAGCGAAGATGGGAAAATAGAGGTAGGCTACCAGACCCGCATCGAAGACAAGAAAGAGATCTATGTTTTTAATGATTATCACTACGCTACAAGCGAATGGGTAGAGGATACAGTGTTTTCGAACAGCATGGACTTCCGCCGCGACATCCACGCGATGTACGGGATTTATTCCGACAAGTGGAAGAGTTTTGGCTACCAGTTGGGGCTGCGTGGCGAATATACCTACCGTGAAATTAAAAATGCCCGTAGCGTAGAGGGTACTTTGATAGACCGGTGGGATTTGTTCCCATCACTGCATCTCAGCAAATCGTTTGCTAATAATAGTCAGTTGCTGGCCAGCTATACCCGCCGTATCGACCGCCCCAGCGGCTGGTATCTCGATCCTTTTATCAACTACATGGACCAGTTTAATTACCGCCAGGGCAACCCCGACCTGCAGCCGGAATACACCGATTCCTATGAGCTTGGCTACCAGATGTTGGCCTGGGGTGCCATGATTTCGCTCGAAGGTTATTACCGCGTCACCACCAACAAAATTGCGCGCATCCGAACCCTGCAATCCGACAATACTTTTATGCACACTTTCGAAAACCTCAACAGCGACTACTCGCTGGGCGGTGAGCTGATGGTGCGCTTCGATCCGGCAAAGTGGCTCAACCTGAACCTTTCGGCAAATCTCTATCAGTACCGCCTGGAAGGCAACATAGAAGATCAATCGGTGGATGACGAAAGCCTTAACTGGAACAGCCGCCTCAACGCCATCGTGAAATTACCGTACGAGCTGCGCCTGCAGGTTAACGGAATCTACAACGGCCCCACCATTACTGCCCAGGGTGAGAGTGAAGGATTTTTTATGACCAACGTTGCCCTGCGCAAAGATTTCTTTAATAAAAATCTTTCGGCAACATTTTCTGTTCGCGACATCTTCAACACCGGCAAGCACGAGTTCACCTCTTCGGGCACCGGTTTCTCTTCGTATAATTATTTCAACCGCAAAGCGCCTATCTTTAGCCTTAGCTTAAGCTGGAAAATTAACAACTACGAAAAGCGCAATGATCGCAATGGCGTAAATGGTGGAGAAATAGAAATGGACAACGATTTTTAACCTGAATAATTCATTTCATTGCTTAACACGAATTTTTCGTTCCCTTTCTGCTGCATAAGAGAGACAGGCTGAAATGTCTTCTTCTGTAATTTCAGGGAAGTCAGAAATAATTTCACTGCGTGTCATTCCGGAAGCTAACCAACCCAAAACATCATAAACAGAAATCCTTGTATTTCTTATGCAAGGTTTCCCGAATCGCTTTTCCGGATTTATTGTTTTGATATTTCGATAATCAGTCATAGCACAAAGATGATCTTATCAATTATGTTGTCCGTTTTAAATAATCAGAGTATGAGGCGTTGTTTTCGCAGATAGCCGGCCAAAAAGCTGCCTATGTTATTGGCGAATCCAGCATCCGTGCCTACGGAGAAGATGCCGACGAGAACACCAATTTTTGGGGCGCTACCCCCCGGTACTAATTCCGGCGGGTGATTGCCACTTTATTGATTGTCGTAGGTCATAATTTCATCCTTTAAAAATTCGAGTGCCACACCTGCCTGCCTGAACATCTCTTCGGATTCGGCGCCGGCGTGATATTTTTTTTCACACACCACGCGTACAATGCCACAGTTGATGATAAGCATGGCACAGGTTCGGCAGGGTGTCATGCGACAATAGAGGGTGCCGTTTTCGAGCGCTATGCCCAGCCGTGCAGCCTGACAAATTGCGTTTTGCTCGGCATGCACCGTGCGCATACAATGTTGCGTCATGTGGCCGTCGGCATGGGTGACGCTTTTGAGCAGATGGCCTACATCGTCGCAATGCGGCAGACCCAGCGGTGAACCTACATAGCCCGTTACCAGCACATGCTTGTTGCGAACTATTACGCAGCCGCTGCGGCCGCGGTCGCAGGTAGCTCGTTTTGCCGCCGTATTGGCCAGCTCCAGGAAATATTCGTCCCAGCTTGGGCGCTGGTACTTGCCGGTTTGGCTACCGGAGTTATTCTTGTTTTCCATTTTTTTCATTGTAAAATACTTTGCAGCGTAACTTGTAGCTGTTGCTCCAGTGCCTCACGCGTGCCATTGTTGTCGAAATAAAAGTCGGCCATGGCGATGCATTGCTGTAGGTTTTGCTTGTTGGGATCGGTGGTTTGCATCTCACGCGCCTCGTTGGCAATAAATGTTTGGTAATCTACCTGATCGGTTTCGCTGGCTCTGGCCACAATGCGCTGGTAGCGGATGGCCGGATCGGCGTCGATGGCAAAGAGGAAGAAGTTATTTTTTTGGCGCAAGCTCACTACTTCGCCGGGTGTACGTATGCTTTCTATCACGGCATTGTCGCCCTGTTTCACTGCCTGATTATAAAGCTGGTCGATGATGTAGGAAGACGAGTGTGTGGCGCGCAGCTCGTTGGCAATATTGGTCATCGTATCGCGGTTTACGGGCAAGTGCCGCCGCAGGATCTCTTTGGTAAGAAAATCGCGCACGGAGAAATGCTGAAAATGTGCTTTTTGTTTCAGATACTCTACCAGCGTGCCTTTGCCTGCCCCTATCGTTCCGGTGATGCCAATAATGGTCATATTTTTTGTTTAATCAAATTTTAAATCAAATCCATCTTCAGTCGGTCGATCCATTTTTCGGCGCGGGTGGGCGCAAAGGTGCTAAGTTTTTGGAGCAATGCGGTCTCATGGGTTTCTACAATCAGGTTACGGGCGTGCTCGCTGCGAACAAAACGCTCGGCAACGGCATGATGAATATACGCGAGCAGCGTATCGAAAAAGCCGCCAATATTGAGCAACCCGACGGGTTTGTTGATGATCTCGAGCTGGTTCCAGGTCATGATCTCAAAAAGCTCGTCGATGGTGCCGAACCCGCCGGGCAGAGCCACAAAAGCATCAGCAAGTTCGGCCATCCTGGCTTTTCGCGCGTGCATGCTCTCTACAATGATTAGCTCCGTTACTCCTGTGTGGGCAATTTCTTTGTCGACGATGTGCCGCGGCATTACGCCCGTTACTTCGCCGCCGGCCTCCAGGGCAGCATCGGCCACCACGCGCATCAGCCCGATGTTGGCGCCGCCATACACCAGACGCAGATTATTGGTTGCCAGCAAACGCCCCAGCCGCTGCGCTCCCGCTGCATAGTCAGGAAGCGCACCGATACTCGATCCACAAAAAACAGCTATCGACTTCATCTTTTCAAAATTTGCGGGTAAAAGTAGTGCTTTTGTCTATTTTTGTGGACAATTCATTTTTTTTAAGGAAGTTGTAATTTTAAAATTAATAAGGAGAAAAGTTAAATGAAAAATCTGTTTTTGACCGTTTTAATGCTTGCAACGACGATTTTGGCTTTTGCTCAGGATCACAGCAGCTCTTCGGGGTTTTTAGTAACGGACTATCAATGGGATATTACACGCAACGATTCGGTGGCAACAATGCAAATGGATGTGCCGTTTGACAATCAAAGCGGGAAGTTTGACACACTATTGCTGGTTATCGAAAAAAACAACCAACAGCAGCGGCCATCGAGGATGCGTTTGCAGATTCCGGCTGGAATTGAACGAAATATTGGTGTGATGATTAATTTTGGGAAAAACGTTAAAAAGGAATATGGTTACAGCTCCGAGCTTAGCGGCGAGCCATTGATGGCGCCCTGCACCCATTGCGACGAGCAACGATGTTATGTCGATTTTCAAGAAGGTTATGCTGGTAACGAAGGCTCCGGCAACAAAACGGACCTTTTCGCCAGCTTTAATGAATTCGATACCGTCATCATCTTTTTTATGTATCCCGACGGCCGGCAGGCCAACCTGATGATTCCGCTTGAGAGTTTTCGTAAATCTTATTTAATATTGTAATTCGCTGAATGGGCGAAAAAGATTTTCATAAAAGAGCCATTTTTTATTTTAAAAAAACAATGAACCATGCACTATCTTGATCCAAAAAATGATTTGACATTTAAGAAGGTTTTCGGGGAGCATCCTCACTTGCTCAAGAGCTTCCTTAATGCTTTGCTTCCACTGGGCGAAGGCCGCTGCATCGAACATCTGGAATATCTGCCCGCCGACCTGGTGCCCGAAACGCCGTTGATGAAAAATTCGATTGTGGATGTTCGCTGCCGCGACAACTACGGGCGGCAGTTTATTGTAGAGATGCAACTGGCCTGGACTACAGGTTTTATGCAGCGGGTGCTGTTCAATGCATCGAAGGCCTACGTGAAGCAGTTGGACAAAGCGTTTGTTTACAAAGCACTACAACCCGTGTATGCGTTAAGCCTGGTGAATGAAATTTTTGAACCCGACACGCCGGAGTTTTATCACCATTATCAGATTGTAAATATTGCCGATACCGAAAAACAATTGGAAGGTCTTGAATTTGTATTCGTGGAGCTTCCAAAGTTTAAAGCCGCAAAATTCAGTGAGAAAAAACTTCAGGTTTTGTGGCTGCGCTTTTTGACCGAAATAGACGAACACAGCACGCACATTCCGGAGGAGCTGCTTGGCAACAGCGAAATAACCGAGGCGCTGGAAAACGTGCGCGTGTCGGCTTTTACAAAAGCAGAACTCGACACCTACGACCGCTACTGGGATAGGGTGCGGGTAGAGCTTACATTCAAGGATGAATATTATACCAAAGGACTGAAAGAAGGGGAGGAAAGAGGTGAAGCGGAAAGAACGATTGTAATAGTAAAAAACGCCATCACTGCCGGGATGAGCAATGAGCTTATCACGACTTTAACCGGGCTTACGGATGCTCAAATCGATGCCGTGCGCAAGGAGATAAAAAACAAAAAGTAATTTTTTTAATAAAACAACCCAACAGAAACTTTAAATATGAAAACAGTTTACATCGTGCGCCACGCCAAATCGTCGTGGGAATTTCCCCAACTCGAAGACCACGAGCGCCCCGTTATTCCAAAAGGCGTCAGGCGCACCGAGCGGGTCATTGAGTTTTTGCGGGAGCGCACCATAAAAGTAGATTTGCTCTACGCCAGCCATGCGGTACGATCGGCAGAAACCGCGCGAATGCTTGCACCAGCTGTGGATGTGGAGCCGCATCGGATAATTACGGAGCCTGAGATTTATCACGGCGGAACCAGCGCGCTTACACACCTCATCTACAGTTTGCCCGATGACGCAGAAGCGGTAATGATTGTGGGCCATAATCCTGCGGTGACCGACTTTGCCAACGAATATTCCGACGAATACATCGACTGGCTGCCTACCTCCGCGGTGGTGGCGCTGCGCTTCGACACCAACCACTGGTCGGAGATTGACGAAGCCAAAGTGACCACCCGTTTCATCATCACCCCTTCTATGCTGAAGAATTAACAGACGGCTTTTTTTTATGGTAAAATTAAAAAACAACATTACCAACCGCGAGCTGAGTTGGCTGGAATTTAACGCACGTGTGTTGCAGGAGGCCAGCGATCCGGCAACACCTTTGCTTGAGCGGTTAAAATTTCTGGGTATTTTTTCTAATAATCGTGATGAATTCTTTCGGGTGCGCGTAGCTACCCTCAATCGCATGAAAAATATCGAGGCGCTGGATGTTAATATCAAAGAATCGCCTGCGGAGATTCTGGCACAGATACGCGAAACCGTGACGCGACAGGAGAAAATTTTCAACGAAACCTACCAGGAGATAGTAGAGGCGCTGGCCGGAGAAAATATTTTTATCATCAACGAACAACAGCTTACCGAAAGCCAGAGTGAATTTGTTTCGGCTTATTTCGACAACCATGTGCGGGCTTTGCTGTTTCCTATTATTCTTGATAATTTGGACGATCCCACCAGTCTGCGTGACAAGTCGATTTATCTGGCTGTCGAATTGCGCTCGTCCACCAATAGCAGCAAACACGAATATGCTATTGTAGAAGTTCCCGCGCCGCCGCTGTCGCGGTTTTTGATTTTGCCTGAAGAAGAGGGCAGGATTTATATCATGCTCCTCGACGATGTGATACGTCACGGGCTGCATCATATCTTCTCAATTTTTGGGTACGATACCTTCAACGCCTACACCATCAAGATTACCCGCGATGCCGAGCTTGACATCGACAACGACGTGCACAAGAGCTTTCTGGAGATTATGTCGGAAAGCGTAAAACAACGCGAATGGGGATCGCCGGTGCGCTTTGTGTTTGATGAAACCATCCCGCCGGAGTTTCTGCGTAAAATCCGACAGAAGCTACAGCTCTCCGACGACGACAAACAGCGCGGTGGCGGACGCTATCACAACTTCAAAGATTTCATGAACTTTCCTCCGCTCAAAAAGCCGCATCTCTATTACCCGGCGATGCCACCGCTGCCACATCCCGACCTCCCTTCAAATACAAGCATCTTCGGCGTCATCCGCCGCAAAGATGTGATGCTGCATTATCCTTATCAGTCGTTTCAATACATCGTGGATTTGCTGCGCGAAGCCTCCATCGATCCCGATGTGCGCTCGATAAAAATGACTTTTTACCGCGCCGCCAGCCAAAGCAATGTGATGAATGCCCTGATGAACGCCGCCCGCAACGGCAAAGCAGTAACCGTTTTTCTGGAGCTGCAGGCGCGCTTCGACGAGGAGGCCAACATATATTGGGCGGAGCAGTTGCAAAAAACAGGCGTGAAAATATTGCCCACCATCCCCGGCCTCAAAGTACACAGCAAGCTGGTGCTGATACGACGCAAAGAAGATCAGAAAAATGTTTATTATGCCAACATCAGCACCGGCAACTTCAACGAATCCACCGCTCGCGTCTACGCCGACGAAAGCCTGCTCACCGCTAACCAGGATATTGCCACCGACGTTTACAAGGTTTTTCAACTTTTTGAGGCGCGTTACGCCATCCCAAAATTCAAGGCTTTGGTGGTATCGCCATTCAACAATCGCGATTTTTTTATTGGTTAAATAAATCGGGAGATGCG
>JAAYIU010000143.1 GCA_012523265.1 Bacteroidales bacterium
GATGAAAAGTTTGATTTAAAAAATGCAGGATTTCGGTATCAGCCATCGGGAATTGCTGCATCCACCATCAATCGCCAGCTTATCAGCACGTACGATCAAACGCGCGACATCCCGGCGCTCGACGGCACTTCCCGGCTGGGCGTTCATTTGCGTTTTGGCACCATCAGCATCCGCCAACTGGTAGCGCAGGCACGAGAACTAAACGCCACTTTTTTGAACGAACTCATCTGGCGCGAGTTTTATATGATGATATTGTGGCACTTTCCGCAGGTGGTCGGTCAATCCTTTAAACCACAATACGACAACATCCGGTGGATTAATAACGAACAACATTTCGCGGCGTGGTGCCAGGGAGCCACGGGCTACCCCATTGTGGATGCCGGAATGCGGCAGCTCGCCCAAACCGGCTACATGCACAACCGCGTGCGGATGATCACGGCCAGTTTCCTTACCAAACATCTGCTCACCGACTGGCGGTGGGGCGAGCAGTGGTTTGCCGACAAGCTCCTCGACTATGAGCTGGCCAGCAACAACGGCGGGTGGCAGTGGGCGGCAGGAACCGGCTGCGACGCAGCTCCCTATTTCCGGGTTTTCAACCCCTGGCTGCAAACCGAAAAGTTTGACCCGCAGCAACAATACATCCGCCGCTGGGTTCCCGAAATTGATTCGTCAAAATATCCCAAACCCATCGTCGATCACAAAACAGCCCGGCAGCTTGCACTGGGTGCCTATAAAGCAGCGTTGGGAGCTGAGTGAGCGCGGGGCGCAGGGCGGTGGGCGCAGGGCGCGGAGAGCGATGAAAGAGGAGCAGGGCGCAGGGCGCAAAGAGTGATGAGAGATGAGCAACCCGCAAGGCGAAGCGAAGAAACCGGCTGTAAATAGCAAATTTAATTCATCAGGTTTCGCAAAAGTAAATCAGCACGATTATGATGTTTTTGTTTGTTTTTTATCAGTTTCTTTCTTGTTAAAGGTTTGGAAACGGTGGTTTGGACGAAGCGGGGCGCGGGGCGCAAGGCGCGGGGCGCGGGGCGCGGGGAGCAGGGCGCGGGGAGCAGGGCGCGAGGCGAAGAAGCAAGCAGAGGCGGATTTTCGAATGATAGGATTTTGCAGGAGGGCTGTAAATAGCAAATTTAATTTCATCAATTTTTCGCAAAAGTAAATCAGCACTTTTGTTTTGTCTTTATCTGTGTAAATCTGCAACATCCGCGTTACCTGTCCGGCTGCTGACGGATCCGTGTTCTATAAAAGTTTGTGAAGAAAGCAGGGAAGAAAAGTTAACAAAACGCATCAACAATTTTGGCTTTTTATTTTTAAAACATCAAAAAATTTAAATTATGAAAATTTCAATAGGCTCTCCCCTCCCACCCTTCCGCCTGCCCGACCAGGAAGGGAAAATGATCGACAGCACACAACTGGTTGGTGAACGCCCGCTGGTGCTCTATTTTTATCCCAAAGACGACTCGCCGGGCTGCACTGCACAGGCATGCAGCTTCCGCGACGCTTACCATGATTTTATTGATGCCGGAGCGCAGGTGGTCGGCGTCAGCTCCGACGATTCATCGTCGCATAAGGATTTCGCCGAAAAACATCGCTTGCCTTTTACGCTCCTGAGTGATCAGGACGGCAAGTTGCGCCGTGAAATGGGCGTTCCCTCCGATCTTCTGGGGCTGTTGCCAGGCCGTGTTACCTATGTAATAGACCGCCACGGAATCATCCGACATATTTTCAAATCACAGCTTAACGCAAAGCGACATATCAGCGAGGCGCTTGCGGCGTTGGCACGCGGGACGTAAGGCGCGGGGCGCAGGGCGATGGGCGCGGGGCGATGGGCGCAGGGCGAAAAAGCCGGCAAGACTCAAAAAAATGCAGAAACGCAGCGCACCGTGATATTTGTAGAAAGCTACACCACACGAAACGGGAAGGTGCAGCGCACCGAAATATTGATTTCACCACAACCAAGTTAGCCAGGCAAACGCAAAGAACATCATTAAAATCAAGCAGCTCTCAAACCGCAGAAGGCAGTAGGTAGAATATAGCTGGCGATAATTATGTTTTTGCAGCACAGCCCCAACGGGGCGATATCATCAGCCAGGTGCGTAGCTGCAGAAGGTAGTAGGTAGAATATAGGAATAAACAGGCGATAGTTATGTTTTTGCAGCACAGCCCCAACGGGGCGATATCATCAGCCAGGTGCGTAGCGCTTGGCTGCAGAAGGTAGTAGGTAGCGGGGAGCAGGGCGAAAAAGCCGGCAAGGCTCAAAAAAATGCAGTGGTGCAGCCCCGAAGGACGGGACAGGCGCACCGTGATATTTGTAGAAAGGTTTACAACCAACGAAAAAGATGCCTATTTTTGACAAATCTATTTCTATCATAACTCAACATCATGAAGATTGTCATTATTGGAGCTACGGGGTTTATTGGCAGCCGGCTGTTTTCGTTTCTCGACAAGGAAGAGTACGACCTCACAGTGGTAACGCGCGACGTGGAGGGTGCACGCGAGCAGCTCGGCGACCATGCCGAATTTTGCTCCTGGGACGGTGAGCACAGCGAAGGTTTGGATAAGATTTTTATAGATGCCTGGGCGGTTATCAACCTGGCGGGCGAAAGCCTTAGCGGCGGACGCTGGACAGAAGCCCGCAAAGAACGTATCCTGCAGAGTCGTCTCAAAACCACCCACGCGGTGGTGGACGCTATCAATCGCGCGGAAATAAAACCACGGGTGCTGCTGCAGGCTTCGGCCATCGGATATTATGGCTCGCAGCCAAAGACCACCCTCGATGAGGATTCGGGGGCCGGCAACAATTTCCTGGCACACGTTACGCAACAATGGGAATCCGCCACCGAAGGATTGAACAAGGAGGTGCGGCTGGTGATTTTGCGCACCGGCATCGTGCTGGGAACAGCGGGTGGCGCGCTGCCACAGATGGCGCTGCCGTTTCGCTATGGTGTGGGCGGACACATTGGATCGGGTAAGCAATGGTTTTCGTGGATACACCTCGACGACGAAGTGCGCGCCATACAGTTTCTGCTCGAACACAAAGAAGCCAGCGGCGTATACAACCTCACCGCCCCGGAGCCGGTGATGATGAAAACGGTGGCAAAAGAGCTGGCGCGCGTGCTTCACCGGCCTAACTGGCTGCATGTCCCCAAGTTCCTGATTCGTGGAGCCATGGGGCAAATGGGCGATGAGATGCTGCTGGCCAGCCAAAAAGTTATCCCAAAGCGAATGGAGGAGGAAGGTTTTTCTTTTCATTTTGACGACTTTAGGCTGGCGCTGACCAATATCTATAACTCGTGAGCGCGGGGCGCAGGGCGCAGGGCGCAGGGCGAGGGGAGCGGGGAGCAGGGAGCGGAGAGAGATGAGCGGAGAGAGATGAGTGGTGAGCGGTGGCTCTCGGCTGGCGTTAAGAAATATTTATAATTTCTGAGAAACAATTTTGTTTAATAACTGTTTGGAACGGTTAAACGTAAAGAATGAAAAATAATTTGATTTATCAGCCAGTCATCCGGCAACTAACACTTACTTTTTTCCTTCTCGGAATTCTCGCATTTCAAGCCGTGGCGCAATCGGGGCGGATAGAAGGCCGCGTCTTCGATGGCCGCACCAACGAGCCTTTGCCATTTACCAACATCATCATTCGTGGCACCAAAATCGGGACTACTGCCGACCTGGATGGCAACTTCATCTTTACGGGCGTCACACCCGGTTTTACGCAACTGATGGCCAGCTCGGTGGGCTACGAGTTATATACTTCCGAAGATTTTATGGTTACCAATGCCAAGACAACGTTTGTGAATCTTCCGATGACTTCTACCTCGGTGGATCTGGAAACTGTGGTGGTAAGAGCTTCGCCGTTTGTTCGCGACAGGGAGAGTCCGGTGTCGTTGCGGCGGCTCAACATTTCGGAGATAGAGCGCAATCCGGGCAGCAACCGCGACATCTCCAAGATGCTGCAATCCTTGCCGGGTGTGGCTTCTACGCCGGCACAGCGCAACGACGTGATCGTGCGTGGCGGCGGACCAAGCGAGAACTCTTTTTATCTGGATGGTATCGAAATTCCTACCATCAACCACTTCTCTACACAAGGTGCTTCCGGCGGCCCGGTGGGTATTCTTAATGTAGATTTTATCAGAGAGGTGAATTTTTACTCCGGCGCCTTCCCGGCCAAACGCGGAAATGCGCTTAGCTCCGTGATCGACTTCCGGATGGTAGATCCCAACAAAGACCGCTGGAACTACCGCGCTACCCTCGGAGCCACCGACGTAGGTTTTACCGCCAACGGCCCCCTTAGCGATAAATCGGGGCTGATTGTTTCGGTGCGTCGTTCGTATCTGCAGTTTCTTTTTGATATCCTTGGCCTTCCTTTTTTACCTACCTACAACGACCTGCAGTTTAAATATCAATACAACATCAACCAGAAAAACCAGCTCACCATCATCGGCCTGGGCGCGCTCGACAACAACCGGCTCAATACCGGCATCGCCGACCCCGACGAAGAGCAGCAATACATCCTGGGCTATTTGCCCGAGAACAACCAGTGGAGCTATACGGTGGGAGCAGTGTACCGGCACTTCTCGGCCAACGGCTTCCACAGCGTGGTGCTGAGCCGCAATGCGCTGAACAACGAAGCGTACAAATATCTCGACAACATAGAAGCGGCCGACCGCAAAACTTTTGATTACAAATCGAGTGAAACCGAAAACAAGCTGCGGTATGAATACAGCGGTCAGCGCTCGGGGTGGGATTATAACTACGGCGCAGGATTGCAGCTCTCCAATTTCACCGACAACACTTTCCAGAAACAATTTATCCAGGGTGAGGTGGTGACGTTTAACCGTGACGCAGACCTGTGGATGTGGAACTGGAGCGCCTTTGGGCAAATTAGCCGCGCCATTTTTCAGGAACGCCTCACCCTTTCGTTGGGCGCACGCATGGATGCCAACGACTACAGCAGCAACATGTCGAATATGCTCCGGCAGTTTTCGCCACGGCTCTCGGCCTCTTATGCGCTGGTCGAAAAGTGGTTTGTTAATGCCAACACCGGGCGTTACTACCAGCGTCCGGCTTACACTACGCTTGGTTTTACAGACAATACCGGCGACTTTGTGAACAAAAACAATGGTTTGAAATATATCCGTGTGGATCATGTGGTGGCAGGGCTGGAGCACCGCCCCAACGACAATTCGAAAGTCACGCTTGAAGGCTTTTATAAATTGTATAACGACTACCCGTTTTCGGTGCTCGACTCGGTGAGTATAGCCAGCAAAGGCAGCGGCTTCGGGATTTTTGGAAACGAAGAGGTGGTGTCGACCGACAAAGGCCGCGCCTGGGGTTTTGAGCTTTATGCCCGCGACGCCGACTTCTATGGTTTTAATGTGATACTCTCGTACACTTTTGTGCGCAGCCAGTTTGAAGACAAAAGCGGAACCTACATTCCGGCGGCCTGGGACAACAAGCACCTGCTGAATCTGACAGTGCTGCGCGGCCTAAAGAAAAATTGGAATATCGGCGGCAAATGGCGTTTTGTGGGCGGCACGCCTTACACGCCTTTCGACCCGGTGGAGTCGAGCCTGGTGCAGGCGTGGGATGTGCAGGGCGGTCCTTATCTCGACTATGGCCGCTTCAACAGTCTGCGCCTGTCGCCATTTACGCAGCTCGACGTGCGTGTGGACAAACAATACTTCTTCGATCGCTGGTCGTTGATGCTTTATGTGGACATACAAAACATCTACAACTTCCAGAGTGAAAGTCCGCCGATTTTGGTCAGGCAACTCGACGGACAGGGGCAGCCGATTATCGAAAACCCCACGGCGCCACCCGATGCGCAGCGTTACCAGTTGCGGGAGCTGCAAACTACTTCGGGTACGTTGCTGCCTACCGTTGGTGTGATGATAGAGTTTTGATGATGAAAATAAAATCGCGTAAGAACTAACCCCGGTCTTTAGGCCGGGACGAAGGAAATCCGTAGCCCAGGCATTTATGCCCGGGACTGGAATGAAGGATTACGAAAAACAGAGGAGGATAGTGGCCAGACGGACTGGTAAGCGAAATTACAGGCTGCTGCGCGAGGCAGGGATTGGAGCGGCACCCCGGCGCAGCAGCGGCTGATGTTTTTGTTGGCGGGCGGCTTCCTTTTTTGGAACACGTACCGCCTACAAAAACACAGCCGCTGCAAGACGGGTAAAGCGGAAAGCCCGCCCGGCCTCCCAAAAAAATTAAATAATAAAAAATGTAACGACTATGAAAAAACATTTTAAGTACATCGGATGGACAGCAATGCTGCTGCTTGTGGCGACGCTTTCGGCTACGGGGCAACGCAAAAAAGCAGAGGCGATTGAGGTGATCCGCACCAATGCGGATGGCTCGGGACGCGAGATAGTGGTGACGGTGACGCCAGGCAAGGAACACAACCACCCGTTGATGGCTGTGTGGCTGGAAGATACGGCAGGCAACTACCTGCAGACGCTCTATGTGAATGAATCGACGGGCAAGGGCTTTTTTAATTATGCGCAGCAACAGCAGGGCAAATGGCAGCCCGGCGAGCTGGTGCGTCCGGCGTCGCTACCGGTGTGGGCGCATCGGCGCAATATTAAAAACAGGCTGGGCAACTTTATGCCCACGGCACAAATGCCGGTACCCGACGCTTACACCGCCGCCACACCGCCGGCAGGCTTCGTGTTGATGAGTCGTCCCGACAAACCGCTGCAAGACAAAGTGGTGGTGATGATGGAGATAAACCAGTCGTGGGACTGGAACGAGTACTGGACGAACAACAAGTTTCCCGACGACGACGACTACAAAAGCTCGGCGCAGCCATCGGTGGTGTATGCCGCCACCATCGACATGGATGCTCCTGCACAAAAGGCAAGTATGACTGCCATCGGGCACGGACATCATTCGGGTAGCAACGGAGCGCTTACACGCGACCTTAGCACGCTGACTACCGCCCTGCAGATAGTGCAGCAGGCAACGGTGGAGGTGAATGAATAAAACACGGATCAGGCGGATCTCTGCGCCTTCTGTGGTTAAAAAAAACCAGTCCGCTAATTCACACGAAAAAGTTATTCCCATTATTTTTTTGACGATTGGAATCAGCGTTCCGTTTTAATTGGAACACAGGTGACACAGATCAAGCGGATTTACACTGATTTTTTTTATCCGTGATCATCTGTAAAATCAGCGTCATCAGCGTTCCGTTTTAATTGGAACACAGGTGACACAGATCAGGCAGACTTGCACAGATCTCTTTTATCCGCGCCCTCTGTGTCTTCTCCGTGCCC
>JAAYIU010000298.1 GCA_012523265.1 Bacteroidales bacterium
TGGTACGCCCGCCGCTACCCCAAGCTGGTGAATAGTAAAACAGCTAAAGAAGAATAAAAAGTGAACCCTGAAGAATTGCTCGGGTGAAGAATGACTAAAATCAAAAAAAGATTTGACAATCACATATCAATTGTGTATACTAAGTACATCAGACCCAGCCGAGTGAGATGCGCAAGCATTTCCGTGGCTGGTTTTTTTAATAAGCGAGGTTCAAGGTGATCAATCCTAAACCAACCATTACATTTCAAGCCCAGTTAGAGTTAATAAAGAAAAGAAACCTAATTGTGGAGGATGATTCATTTGCGTTGGATTATTTACAACGAAATAGTTATTACCACTTAAACCTATACTTCAAGCGTTTGCAAAAGCCTACCGGTGCTATTGATGATCAAGGCACAGAAGAAGTTGAATTCCTGGAGGGAACAACTTTTGATGATATCGTTAGAATTCATGAGGATGATTGCAAATTGCGTGGGTTTGTTTTGCAACTGTTACAGCCAATAGAGATTCGTCTAAGAACTATTATCTCTTATGATCTTGGTATTAAATATGGATCATTAGTATTTTACATAGACCCTCCGTATCACGATGCCACAAAAATTGTCAGACTAAGAGAGCAATTCGATCGTCTGATTCAAGTTGAAGGTGGCAACCCGATCGTCCAACACCATGTCCATAAATATCAAGGGGAATTCCCATTGTATGCAATTCTCGAGTTGACATCATTTAGTTTTTTGAAGAACTATTTCTATTCCCTTGATTGGGCATTACAAAACCAAATCGCTAAAACGTATTTTCAACAGCAAAACGCAATTAAATTAAAAAACTGGCTTCAATGCCTATGTGATCTGCGAAATATCTGCGCCCATCATAACTATTTATATACCAGATTATTTGATGCTACTCCTAAATTCATTAATAGATCAATTCTGGAAGGTGGTCAGAAAAAAACGTTGTTCGCATATTTTGTGGTGATGGGGCACTTGTCTGAACCAGAATTTTGGAAGAAAACTCTCGATGAACTTGATGAATATAATAAAAAGACCGATTGTCTTCGAGTTGAGAGTTATGGTTTCGGTCCTGATTGGAAAGACAAGCTAATTAATGGGATTGTACATTTCTAATTCGATATTAACCGGTTAATATCAAGACCAATATACTTGTTGTTCCAATTCATATGTTCGGCAGCTTTTCGAGGAGGAATAATGGGAAAGTATGAGATTGAACCAGCGTTTGATATGCTCCTGGAAGAGTTGGAGCGGGTTATCCCTGAGCTAAATGCACAAATCAGTGAGCTGACTGCTGAAAAGAAGTTTGACCAGGCGCAGACCGTTTTGGATAAGGCGAAACAGGTCACTGCCATTCAGCAAAAGGTGAGAACCTTACGCGAAGAATGGCAAGCGCTAAATATGCCTGCGCCAAAACCTCCTAAACTGTATTCACGATCAAAATCAGGAACATTTATGAACCCGGAGGATTTACGTCTACCTATTTTGCATGCCCTGGTGAGATTAAACGGCAAAGCTCATTGTCAAACGGTATTTAAAGTGCTTGAAGAAACCATCGGTGACCAATTTTCTGAAGCGGATTGGCGAACCATGCCTTCGAATGACAAAGAAATTCGCTGGAAAAA
>JAAYIU010000079.1 GCA_012523265.1 Bacteroidales bacterium
AAGGTTTGGAAGGCAAAACGCTACATGCCCGAGTATGCCGATAAAAAGATTTACGGAGGAGTGGCTTTCATCACTGCCGATGGTGCCAGCGACCGGATGGCCGAAAAGCTGGGTTTCTTTGTCATCAAAGCTACCGGAAACTCTTCTTCCATTATAAACCAAAAAGATTTTAAACCAAAGGCTTTCTAGTAATACTTTGAATGCTATCTAAGCCTGAACCGTTTGTGCGCACAATTACGGTGCAACTTTTTGGTCTAAACGATACCTGGCAGCGAAAAAGAGAATACACTCCCTTGCCCCTCCCGGCTCTCTATCCAAATTTGCCCTCCATGCTTTTCGATAAACTCTTTGCACAGAACAAGCCCCAATCCGGTTCCCTGCTCGCTGTTAGTTCCGATGGTGGTGAAGTTTTCGTCGATACGAAATAGTTTTTTAATATTCGTATCTGAAATTCCAATCCCGTTGTCGTGCACCGATACCACTATTCCTTGCGCTTGTTCTGCGGCTGATAGCTTAATGCATCCACCCGGATGCGTAAATTATATGGCATTTGTTATCAGATTTCTTAGTACGGTAGCAATCATCTCTTTATCGGCCTGAACGAAAGTGCCAGACATAACATCACTATTGATTTCAATCGACTTTTGATGGGCTATCTCCAAAAGCACACACATTGTTTCGTTGATGATATCAAAGAGGTCGCATTGCTCTGGCTTAAAAATTATTCTGCCTGTTTGGGACCGGGACCAGTCCATCAGGTTTGCGAGCAGTTCCATGACCAGGTACGATGATTTCTGAATAATTTGTGCATAATCTTCAATACCCTCCAAATCATTATCTTGTACCTGAGCAACAAGCAAATCGCTAAATCCGACGATAGCATTAAAAGGGCTTCGCAGGTCGTGTGCAATTATCGAGAAAAACTTGTCCTTGGTAGCATTTAGTTTTTCAAGCTCCTGGTTTTTGAGTTTTATTTCGGCTTCTGCTTTTTTACGTTCACCTATATTGCGCACAATGATGATTACTTCACTATTAGCACCATGTACCGCGCGTGCTTCAACATCAATAGCACCCATTTGGGGTATATTTAAGTGATATTCACCAATGACCATTTTTCCGGTTTTGAGGATTTTGGCGATACGCTCAAGCATTATACCGGCGATCTCGGGAGGAACCACATCGGTTATTTGTTTACCAATAATATTTTCTCCCGGGTAATACCATTCGCCGATGGCTGCTTTATAATCCAGGAATACCCCCTCACTATTAACTCTAAGCATCAAATCCGGGATAGCATCAAGCAGAGCTTTTGCGCGTTGCTCGCTCGTCTTTAGCGCTTCTTCGGCCAGCTTATGGTCGTTTATATCCTGCAGGGTACCCGACATGAGCAGGGGTTTTCCATCCTCGGTCCACGATATTACCTTACCCCGATGTAATGTCCATATCCAACGACCATCTTTATGCTTCATCCTTACGTGGCAGTCGTAATAATCCAACTTGCCACTAAAGTGTTTTTCCATAAGGCTTTCTGCTTTTTTCAAATCATCAGGATGCGAAAGGTCATTCCATGTTTGGTTGGTAAAGGGAGATATTTCGGGAAGGGTGTACCCCAGCATTTCGGCCCAACGCGCACTAAAAAATGTTTCAGCAGTTTGGATGTTCCATTCCCATGTGCCAGCATTGGTGCCTTGTATTACATTCGACAATCGTTGCCGCTCTTCCAGCAGCGCATCGTTAGCTCGCTTGCGGCGAATATTGGCCAGAGTTTGCGCCACAATGGCCGCTACTGCTGTGGCAAAGGATTCTTCGTCGTGGTGCCAGGAACGCGCAGAGCCGGTATGTGCTATGCAAACCACCCCTTCAAGGCTGCCCTCAACAAAAACCCCCATATTAAGTACCGACTTTATCTCCAAAGGGATGAGAAAGTTGTTTAAAAACTCTTTGAAGCGGGGATCATTCTGTGCATCGTCCGAATATATTTTACTCTCGCTGGCTATAATTTTAAGATACTCTGGGAAGTCGCCACAATTCAGGATTTCGCGCGAGCTGTGCTGCTCAGGGCTACTTTTATACTGCGACACACAGCGCATGAATTTTTTATCCTCACGGAGCAGCCAGATACTTACTTGCTCCACATGCATGGCGGTGGCCACCTCGCGGGTAATTTGATGGAAGGGTTTTTCAAAATTTTCGTCCAAATGCACTTCATCCAGCATAAGCTGCGACAAGGCGTTGCGTTGTCGCAACGAACGCTCGTGGTCTTGCTGCACTAACATCTCCGCATGTTTTTGTTTGGTAATATCAACGTGCGTGCCGATTACCCGCACGACTTCACCCTTGGCACCACGTTCTACAATTTTTCCACGACTGAATATCCAGCACCACTTTTTATCCTTTGTTACTGCCCTAAACTCAATTGAATTATTGTTCTCTATGCCTTCACGGGAATTATTGATGTATTTTAGAAAAACATCCAGATAAACGGGATGGATGAGCTTTTCCTATTTTCCCCACGTCGATTCAAAAGCATTGGGTTCATAACCTAACATGCGATAGCATCCCGGGCTGAAGTAAATGGTGGCGGCGGCCAAATCCCAATCCCACAATCCATCGTTGGCAGCATCCATGGCCAGGCTAAAACGCTCTTCACTTTTCCGCAGAGCCGCCTCGGCTTTTACTTGCTCGCTGATATCTTTGATGGTTACTTCGCCCACCAATTCGCCTTTCTGCCGGATGAGTTTTCCATTGATTTCTACATCCACCAAATGACCATCGCTGTGATAAATCTGGGTTTTGAAATGTTTTAATTCTTTCGTTAAAAAGGCATTCGATAACTGCCCAAGGTAGCGTGGCAACTCTTTAAGGGGAACAAATTCCGAAAAATTCCGACCGATCAATGCATCTCTTTTATATCCGAGAATATGCTCTACCTGTTCGTTAAAATAGAGGTGTTTGCCAGTTTTATCAACAATAAAAATAATATCGGTGGTCGAGTCGGTGATGGTTTTGTATTTTTCCTCACTTTCCCTTAGTGCCTGCACGGCAAGGTGGCGTTGGGTAACGTCCACTGCCGTTAACAGGCATTGTGCTGTGCTTTCTATTACAACACCATGAAACATCGCAAATAATTTTTGGTCTTTCCCGGCCAATATTTCAATTTCGCAGTTTTGGCTTCCGGGTTTTTTAAAAACATCTTCGATAAACTTATTAAAGGCAGGAATATCTTCGGGTGAAATAAACAATTGGAGGCGACGGTTCATTAGGTCAGACCGGCTCTTGCCAAGCATTTTTGCGCCACTATGGTTTAGCTCCGTAATCTCGCCCGTGTGCGACAGGGTGAAATACCCCATAGGAGCAAAATCGTAGAGTTCGGTGTATTTTTGGGCTTCGATCCGGAGCTTGTTTTTTGAGCTAAGAAGCTCCTGATTTTGCAACTCGAGTTCTATCTGGTGAACTTCCAGCTCATGAACCAGTTTGGTCGCATCGGCATGCGTAAGTGCCCGGGCACTCAGGCCGGGCTTTTTCTTTGCCTGGGTTTCGGCGGCTTCGCGCAGCTTTTGCGCTTCCGTTTTTTTGTCAGGATTTCTCATCATCAGGTTTTATTATTCAGTTTGCTTTTCCAAAATCCAACGCTTCGAGGCCACCTGCTGAAGCACCAATGCCAACAATAAGAAAGTCGGTAGAGCGATGCAGGCCAGCATCTTCGTCAAATACGGCATTGTTTGTAAGCAATGGGTTATTAAATTTTGCAGAACGCTTCGTATGGGGGTGGGCTGGTTTTTTCATTAGCAACCAATTTTTTGTAAAAATAGAAAAAAATACAATCAGACACCTGTCAAAATTTAACCATATTTTTGCCCGATGGAATTTATAGAGTTAATAAAACAACGCTTCAGCGTGAGGCGCTTCCAGGCTGCGCCGGTGGCGCGCGAGGAGGTGATGAAATGCATCGAGGCGGCGCGCCTGGCACCCTCGGCAAGCAATTCGCAGCCGTGGCACTTTGTGGTTGCCGACGAACCTGCACTTGTGCAGCAGTTGGCAAAGGCTACCTACAGCTCGCTGGTAGCTTTTAATAAATTTGTACACCAGGCGCCGCTTATCGTGGCGCTGGTAATCGAAAAACCCAAAGTCATCACACAGATTGGCGCTGTAATCAAGAAAAGGGATTTCCCACTGATCGACACCGGCATTACTGCCGCGCATTTCTGTCTGCAGGCTGCCGAGCTTGGCATAGGCTCATGCATGCTTGGCTGGTTCGATCAGAAAAAGATTAAACAACTGCTGGCCATTCCAAAAGAAAAAACCATCGGGCTGCTGATAGCTGTGGGATATCCCGAGCGCAGCGAGCCTCCTGATAAAAAACGCAAACCCATCGGCGAGATGCACTCTTTTAATGGCTACTAAAAGGCGCTATTTTTATTAATAAAACCTACAACAATGAAGTATAAAAGTATTCCCGACATGATCCGGCAACGGGCTGCCCATTACCAAAACAGAGACGCCATGCGTTATTTCAACGCTGCCGGCGCCATCGAATCCAAAAGCTGGAACACGATGACGGAAGAATATACAAAACTCTCGCGAGTGCTGCTGGCGCAGAATTTTGGCATAGGCGCCAACATCGGCATCTTCAGCCAAAACCTTCCTGAGTGGACCATCACCGAGCTGGCCATCCTGAATATTCGTGCGGTGGTAGTCCCGTTTTTTGCTACTGCTTCGCGCAATCAATGCAAATATATCATCGACGAAACGGGCATGCACATGCTCTTCGCCGGCGACCAGCAGCAGCTCGACATAGCGCTGTGGCTCCTCGACAACACCACCACATTGCAAAAAGTAGTGGTTTATAATGATGAGCTTGATCTCACCGATCCGCGATGCGTCAGCTTCAGCAGTTATTGCAAAAGCGAAATGTGCGCTCCGGCGCTACTCGAGGCACAGCAGCAACTGGCCACTGCATCCGATCTGGCAACCATCATTTACACCTCAGGAACCACCGGCGAACCCAAAGGCGTGATGCTTTCGCACGACAACTTCCTCTACTCATTTTCTATTCACGACGACCGTCTCGACCTTACCGACAAAGACGTGTCGATGACCTTCCTGCCGCTCAGCCACATCTTCGAGCGCACCTGGACGCTATTGATCTTTTACAACGGCTGCACCAACTTTTATCTACAAAACCCAAAAGAAGTTATTCAGTCGCTGCCAAAGGCGCAACCAACGGTGATGTGTACCGTGCCGCGCTTTTTCGAGAAAACTTACGACGGCATTCAGGACGAATACCGCCGCTGGCCTGCCACCAAACGCGCCATTTTCAGATGGGCCATTGCCACAGGCTACAAAGTGATCGACCATAAAAAAAATAACGAGTCGCTGCCACTGATGCTTAACATTCAACACAAAATTGCCGACCGCCTGGTTCTGAAAAAGCTGCGGCAAATTTTTGGTGGCAACATGCGCTCGATGCCCTGCTCCGGCGCCAGCCTGCCCATACATCTGCTCAGATTTTTTAGCGCCACAGGCGTTGTCATCAATTACGGCTACGGCGCCACAGAAACTACCGCCTCCGTTTCCTGCTTCAAAACCGACCGCTATGAGTTTGAATCGTGCGGCAGCATCATGCCCGGAATAGAAGTAAAGCTCGACAACAACAACGAAATATTGGTGCGCGGACGAACGGTATTTTCGGGCTATTATAAAAAACCGGACGAAACAACCAAAGCGCTCACCGATGGCTGGTACCGTACCGGCGACGAAGGCGCTTTTACCGCCAATGGCAACCTGGTGATGCGCGACCGCCTGAACGACCTGATGAAGACTTCGATAGGAAAATATGTGTCGCCGCAAAAAATAGAGACGCTGCTCAACCAGGAGCCTTTGCTTGAGCAGGTGGTGGTATTTGGCGACAACCGCAAATATATTACAGCCATCATCATACCCGTGATGGAACGTATGGTGGCGCTTGCGCAAAAATGGGAATTAAAATATGCTGATAACAAGCAACTGCTGCTGCACGAAAGGATACGCGCACATGTTTTAGAAAAAATAGAGATTTTGCAAACCGAACTGGCCGATTACGAAAAGGTGAGAGAGTTTGCGCTGCTGCCCGAGCCTTTCAGCATCGAAAGCAACACCCTTACCAGCACACTCAAAACCCGCCGCCGCGCCATCGAAACACAACACGCTGCACTTATTGCCGGCATGTACAATCAACATGAAGGTGCTGGTGAATTTGTTTAGGATTTACTTTATTGTTTTTTAGGAATTTTTTGTAGCCCATAAATGCCTGGGCTATGGATTTCCTCAACAAACCTTACTTTAAAGACAAACACTATTTAGGTATCACACCACCATCGGTTTCTGCCTTTTCTTCTTCCTCTTTGTCGGCCTGAAATTTAAAACCCAGCCGTTTGCCGGTACGGATTTTCATATTGTCGAGCGTGGTTTGTATCTGTTGAACGGTGAGCAGTTTTACCTCTTCGTAGGGTGGCGTCAGCAGATCGAAGTTGAGGGTATAGCTCACGGCAGAAGTGATGAGCTTGTGCGCCGCCTCTTCGGTCATCAGCGCCTTGTCGAAGCGCCGGTACAACTGCCCCAGCTCGCGTTTGCCTTCTATAAAATAATGGTTGTCTTTGTTAATAAAAACGCGACCGATAAGGTAGCCCAGATCGTTGATGCGCTTGTATTTGAACGAATCGCCCAGAAAGTTGTAGATATTGATGACCCCACAATAGCTGCGATCGGCGTCTTCTTTGATATAGGGCAACTTCATCACCTCGTGGTCGCGCGAAAACTCAAACACGTTGGTATGCATGATAAAGATCAGGATGTCGCCGGCAAACTTCAGCTCCACCTCAAACTCGCCTCTGTTTTTGTATTCAAAAGTTATATTGCTGTTTTTGTAAAGTTTCGATTCCTGAAACTCTTTAGCCAACTGCTTTATAACACTTTTAAAAACTGAAAAAGTTTTGTAGGTGTTGTCGTAAACATTTTGTTTGAGGCTGGCTTTTTCGAAAATAGCGCGGAATAAATCCGTTGTGAGCTGATCAGTTTCCATTTTTTTAATTTTTAATCATCAACAAATAAAGAGCTGTTATTCAAAAGTGAAGGTAAACATAAAAACTTTGGAGCGCAACGACTCGATGCTGTTGGTGTACATATTTCCTTCGCGAAGCAGTATGTCGCGGCTACCATACGACATAGTAAGCTCCACGCCCAGCTTAAACCAGTTCATATAAAACTCGATGCCGCCGCCCAGCACGCCGTCAGTGTCAGTGCGCAGGAGCTTGGGTTCGTAGTTATTCTCCTCGGTTTTGTGGGCTTGTGATGCCAGGTCGAAACCAAATTTAACGCCACCGGTCACGTAAGCCCTAAAGTTGTGGACGCGTTTGGATTTGTATTTGAGCAAGAGAGGAAATTCGATAAAGGTTGACTGAATCTTCTGTTTCAGCACCACGCGGATGGTATCACTTTCGGGATACAGGCTGGGGTTGCGGTAAAGGCGGGTATCGTAGCGCAGGTCGCGCCGTCCAAAAGCCAACGAGGGGATAAAACGCAGATTAAAATATTCGCCCAAACGCAGATCGCCCACGATGCCAACTGTAAAACCAACGTTAGCCAGCGGAAGAACACCATACACCTGTGCGGAATCCACGTCGGCATAGCCCAGGTCGAACTCCGGCAACTCACGGCCTTTAAAATAAAGCTGCTGCAGATTGCTCACCGGCTTAAGGGTAAAATCCATCTGGTTGCCGGAAATGATAAAACCAAAATGCAATTGGTCGTAGTCGTAGAGTTTAAGGTTGGGAACCTTGTTGACTTGTGCTTTCAATCCTGCACCAAATAAAATGGTCACGATGATGAGCAAAGCCCGCAGAACCTTATGATGCTTCAAATTAATCCGTTTTTTAAAAATTTAGTGATCAAACGGGTAGGCAATGCTTTTATTTTCGGGCTGAGTAAATTGAAGCGATGCCAAGCGTCAGGGTTCGGATGGCAGGATGGGCAAAGCCAGCTCGCGTGAGATATTGCGTAAAGTCGGTGCCAGAGGGAAAGTAACCAACCGAATCAGGCAGGTAGTTGTAGGCGCTTTTGTCTTTGGATATCCAGCGCCCGACAGTAGGCAGGATGCGTGTAAAGTAAAACTGATAAAGCTGCTTTACCGGAAATGTCCGTGGCTTGGAAAACTCCAGGATCACTACTAATCCATCTTTTTTTAATACCCGGTGCATCTCGGCCAACCCTTTAGGCAGGTCTTCAAAGTTGCGCACACCAAAGGCGATCATCACCACATCAAATGTGCTGTCAGCAAAAGGCAATGCCTCGCCATCACCTTGCAACAAAGTAATTTGCTCCTGCAGATTTTTCTTTTCGAGCTTCTTTTGCTGAAATTTAAGCATCTCGGCCGAGAGGTCGACCGCAGTAATTTTGGTGCCGGGCAGTGCAGCAGCGGCTATGGCCAGGTCGCCCGTGCCGGTAGCCAGATCGAGGATATGCCCGTGTGGTCTTTTGCTGATCATCTTGATGACACGCCGTCGCCACAGCTTGTCGATGCCCGCCGAGAGCAGATGGTTTAAAAGATCGTAGCTTGGCGCAATATTATCAAACATCTTTTGTACCTGCTCCTTTTGCGCAATGGTAGCTTTGGCTGGCATTGTACCGGAAGCGGTTTGTCTGTTTGGTTGGGGGGCTTCTTTCATGCTAAAGCGTTTTCTCATTCATTTTCGCCCACTCGTGTAGCAGCTTTTCTTTATTCACCGGAACCACGCCCACATACTCACACACCTGCCCGCCAGCCAGATTGCTCAAGGCAGCGAAGTCGAAATCATTCATTCCTGCTGTAAGTCCCAGGGTTGCCACGCTGATGACGGTGTCGCCGGCACCCGAAACGTCGGCAATAGAGCGTCGGTGCGCCGCAAGAAGATGCTCCGCGAATGTTCCGTCGCTATTTTGCCGGCTGATAAAAATGCCCTCTTCCGAAAGCGTAATCATCACCAGATCGATCTGTTTGCGATGATGAACCTGCTGTGCTGCACCTCTGAGTTCTTCAATGCCTTTGGGGAGTGTCTCCATGCCAAGTCCTTCTTTCAGCTCCTTTAGGTTGGGTTTGAAAAGTGTAATATTTTTATAGGCTCCGAAATTGCGATGCTTTGGGTCGGCCGTTACCGGAATTTTAAATCTTGCAGCCAGTTCAGCCACTTTTGCAATCAACGTCGGATCGATGACACCTTTATCATAATCCTGAAAAATGATGGCATCAACGTGCTGTTGGTCAATAGCCGCGGCTACCATGTGCAAAAATGTTTGCCGGTCATCCTCCGACAATTGTCCGGTGCACTCCTCATCCACACGCAACATCTGCACGTTGTTGCCGATGACGCGGAATTTTGTGGTGGTGATTCTTTTTTTGCTGCGCAGAATGGCTCCTGAAAAAAGACCGTTTTCTTTCATCAACTGCATAAATTCCTGCGACTTCTCCTCCTGCCCTATCACCGAACAAAGCACCGGGCGGGCGCCCATGGCTCTGATGTTGAGCGCCACGTTGGCAGCGCCACCCAGATGGTTCGAGCGCCGGTTGACGGCCACCACCGGCACGGGAGCCTCAGGTGAGATACGATCGACCGACCCGAAAATATAGGAATCGATCATCACATCGCCAATGATCATAATAGTTTTGGTGGTAAAAGAATCGAAAAGTTCTAAAAACTCATTTCTACTCATCACTGATCTTTAAAAATTTGCGTGCAAACATACGATTATCCCCTAAGCAGAAAGCCACTTTTGCACCATCTGTTGTCAGCGGTTGCGTTCGCAATACAAGATCAAACCCCAGGCGAAAAGAAGGGATTGTAGCTTTAAAAAATATTTTTTATAAATTGGTCAAAACCGAACCAGTGGACTAACGAACTCGATTTCGATCCGGAAGTGCTGTATGATAAGAGTTCTAAATTGTAATTTTTTTATTAAAAAACAACAACAATTCCCCACGTCTTAGTGCAGCTTTGCGAGCGCTGTGGCAATTCGCTCAAAAGCGCGCTCAATCTCGGAAGTTTTGGTAGCGTAGGAAATGCGGATGCAGTCGTCGCAGCCAAAGGCCTCGCCGGGCACCAGCGACACATACACCGTGTCGAGCAAATACATGCACAAATCCATCCCGTTTTTAATCGTGTGCGTCCCATCGGTTTTGCCGTAATATGACGACACATCGGGAAAGACATAGAAAGCCCCTTCAGGAATATTGGTTTTAACACCCGGAATCTTTTTGAGCAGTTCCAGCACCAGGTCGCGCCGTTCATGAAAAGCCTTTTTCATGTTGCTAACTTCATCCAGGGCACACGCTCCTTCTCTAAGCGCTACCAGCGCTGCCATCTGCGATATCGACGACGGCCCCGAAGTGTATTGTCCCTGCAGGGTGTTCATGGCGTCGGCGATATGTTGCGGAGCGCCGGCATAACCAATGCGCCATCCCGTCATGGCAAAGCCTTTCGACACGCCGTTGACGGTGATCACGCGATCCTTGATAAAGTCGAACTGCGCCATGCTTTCGTGCTTCCCACCGAAATTGATCTCTTCATAGATTTCATCGCTGATCACATAGAGATCTTCTTTTTCGGCCAGTACTTCTGCCAGTGCACGCAGCTCCTCCCGTGAGAAAATAGTCCCTGAAGGATTGCACGGCGAGCTAAAAACGAATAGTCGGGTGCGGTCCGTCATCTTTTCTCGCACCGCCTGCGGGTCAACCTTGAAGTCGGTGGTAAGCGCCGAGGGAATTATCACCGGCACACCTTCGGCCATCTTCACCATTTCGGGATACGACACCCAATAGGGCGCCGGTATCAACACCTCATCACCCGGATTGATCAAACAAAGAATGGCATTGGCAATAGATTGCTTAGCGCCACCCGAAACAATCACCTGGCCTGGGCGGTAGGTGAGGTTGTTTTCTTTTTGGAATTTAGCAGCTATCGCTTCGCGCAACTCCTTGTACCCGGCGACCGGCGAATAGTGAGTGATGTTGTTTTGAATAGCTTCGATGGCTGCTTCCTTGATGCACGTTGGCGTGTTAAAATCAGGCTCACCGATACTCAGGCTGATGACATCTTTTCCGGCTTCTTTTAGCTCACGGCCACGGCGGGTCATAGCAAGGGTGGCCGACTCCGATAATGAGCGTACCCGATTGGATAAATGATTTTGACTCATAACATTGTTTTTGTGTAAAACCCCAATTAGACAGGCAAAGGTAAATAATTAACCATCCCTTTGCAGGGACAGGAATAAATATTTTTTTAACCAAATAAAAAATAATTTTAGACGGGGTCGAATCTCAGATCAATATTCAAAAAATAAAATTGGGGATAAAGCCTGCCG
>JAAYIU010000116.1 GCA_012523265.1 Bacteroidales bacterium
ACTCTCAACAAGATTGAATTTTGGGAGTTATTAGACCGGACTCATAAATGCTCGCCTGTAACCAACAAAACGGCTGCTGATCCTATATTTATGAAACCTGTACCGTCTGCTATTCTATCTCAAATCATCAGCATAACAGGGCTTGTGCAGGGCGTGGGTTTCCGCCCGTTTGTTTATCGGCTGGCGCACCGGCATCAGTTGCGCGGCTATGTGTCGAACAATCTGCGTGGGGTGACCATCCGTGCCGAAGGAACGCAGGAGCAGCTCATCGCTTTCGTGGTCGACATTCGCCAACAGGCACCACCGGCTGCTGCTATTGATAATATCGACGTGACAGAGGTGCCGGTTGAGAATTTTGATGATTTTAAAATCCATCGCAGCAGCGACAACAGCAGCGGCATCACCGAGGTAAGCCCCGACATAGCCGTTTGCGACGACTGCCTGCACGACATGAAGCACCAGGCGCACCGCCTCGATTATCCTTTTACCAACTGCACCAACTGCGGCCCCCGCTTTTCCATCATCGGCGATCTGCCCTACGACCGCGAGAAAACGGCCATGCAGCCTTTCGAAATGTGTCGGCAATGCCACAGCGAATACACCGACGTGCTCAACCGCCGCTTCCATGCACAGCCGGTAGCCTGCAACCACTGCGGCCCGGAATACCAACTTATCGAAAACGGCCGCAGCACCACAGGCATACACGATATTCTGAGACGCACAACGGAGTTGGTGCAACAAGGAAAAATTGTAGCTGTAAAAGGTATGGGCGGTTTTCATCTGATGTGCGACGCCACCAACGAAACAGCAGTGGCCAATTTGCGACGACGCAAACTCCGCGAAGGAAAACCTTTTGCCGTGATGTTTGGCGGGCTGGATGCGTTGCGCCATTATGCTGACGTTTCGCCAGCCGAAGAACTGTTGCTCACTTCCTGGCAGCGCCCCATTGTGCTGCTGGCGACCCGGCAGCCGCTGGCGCCCTCGGTTTCCAACGGCTTCAGCCGCCTGGGGGTGATGCTGCCCTACATGCCCGTCCATCACCAACTGTTCGAAAAATTGCAAACTCCGGCAGTGGTACTCACCAGCGGCAACCTGTCCGACGAACCCATTATTCTGGATAATGACATTGCGATAAGCCGCCTAAAAACCATTGCTGATGCATTCCTGGTTTACAACCGCGACATTATCAACCGCACCGACGACTCGGTGGGGCTGGTGGTGCGCGAAAAGCCTATGCTTTTGCGCCGCTCACGCGGATTTGCGCCGACGCCTGTCCGAACCAATCTTAACACAGATGGTCTTTTGGCAACAGGCGCCGAATTGGTGAATTGTTTTGCTGTGGGCAAAGACAAACTGGCCATTATGAGCCAGCATATCGGCGACTTGAAAAATTACGAAACCAACGAATTTTTTGAGGAGACGATTACAAAATTTCAAAAACTCTTCCATGTAAAACCGGAGGCCGTAGCTGTAGATATGCATCCCGATTACCTCTCGACGCGCTACGGCAAAAGCCTGGGCATTCCGGTTGTTGAGGTTCAGCATCACCATGCGCACATCGCTTCGTGTATGGCCGGGCACAAACTCGACGAACTTGTAATCGGCGTCAGCATGGATGGCACAGGCTATGGCGACGACGGCAACATTTGGGGTGGCGAATTTTTGATATGTGATCTAAAAAATTACCAGCGCTTTAGCCATTTCGCCTATGTGCCCATGCCGGGCGGCGATCTGGTTACCAAAGCTCCCTGGCGCAGCGCACTGTCGTACCTGATGGCCGCCTTTGGTCACGACGTTGATTTGTCGGGTTTTAAATTTTTAAAAAATGTTGCTTCCGCAGAAATTGAATGGGTGCGTGAAGCCATCATCAAAAACATCAACGCACCGCTGAGCAGCAGTTGCGGTCGCTTGTTCGATGCGGTGAGCGCCCTCACGGGAATTTGCACACATGCAGGTTTTCACGCCGAAGCCCCCATGCGACTGCAAGACGCGGTGCAGGAAAATATCAGCGAAAGCTATCCTTTTATTAATGAAAAAATTATTGATTTCAGCCCGATGATTCGCGCTATAGTTGATGATCTCGAGAAAAAGAGTGCTTTAGGTTTAATTGCAGCGCGTTTTCATAATACGGTGGTGGGAGCTATCGTACAAACCGCTGTGCAACTGCGGCAGCAAAGCAAGTTGCAAAAGGTAGTGCTTTCCGGAGGCAGCTTTCAAAATGAAATTCTATTGGAAAGATCGATAGAAAAACTGCAGGCCAAAGGCTTTGAGGTTTTCTGGCACCAGCTCATCCCGGCCAACGACGGCGGCATCGCGCTGGGGCAGCTTGCCATAGCCGCCAAACGCTTGCGCGGATAATAAAAAAAATCCAATCAGCTTTTTTTTTGGATGCCAACGTTGACAGAAGATTATTTTTGTGATTCAAATCGTTTTTAATAATTCAAAAAATCAAAAATATTATGTGTTTAAGCGTACCGGCACAAGTGATGAAAATAGAAGGCGACACTGCCGAAGTGAGCGTGGGCGGCACGCTGCTCAGCGCCAACCTGAGCCTGGTGGATGATGTGGTGGTGGGCGACTACATCCTGCTGCACACAGGCTTTGCCCTTCAGAAAATTGATGCCGAAGAAGCCGCAGCCACGCTCGAAACCTTCAACGAATTCAGGGAGCTAAACGAAGCGCTGGATGACGAAGAGAAAATCTCGGGAGAGCGGATAGTTTAGAATCAGGTTGTTCGGTGTTCGGTGTTCGGTATTCGATGTTCGTTTCCCGAATCGCAAAGCTCTTGGGATTTCGCTTGGGCAAAGCTCCAGAGGACAAATCCCAACCGTCGGTAGCCGGTGTAAACAATGACAAATAAATCCCAAAAAACAAATTTCAAAACCCCCTGCCCATCTGATTTATTGGTTAGTTGAACCCTGCAATTTGCTTGTGATGGGTTCTGCTAAAAATTAATCTGTTTTCTCAAAAGTTATCAGTGCCTTCTGCAATGATGAACTAAAATAAGACTAAAAAGGCACCATTGGCGTTAAGCCAATTCAAAAACAGATCAACTTCAGCCATTGGCGTTGAGATGTTCGTTAAAAATAATGAGATGAAAAAGGAGATAAAAATCCCTGAAACGATAAGCGAAAGGGTAACGTTTAAACGAAAATTTACGTTGTGGGAATTGTACCGGTCGTTTGTTTTTGCGCCCAGAGCTGTATCGAAGCTGATGGGCAACAGAAAAAGCAACCTGGTGGATCCACATTTTGTGGAGCGCTTGCAACTGGCCGTTACGGAGGTAAACGGGTGTGCCGCCTGTTCTTATCAGCACACCAAAATGGCTTTGAGCCAGGGCATGAGCAACGAAGAGATTAGCAGTTTCCTAAGCGGCGGGGGCGATTTTATCAGACCTGAAGAAGCCAAAGCCATCATGTTTGCGCAGCATTTTGCCGATACACGGGGGTATCCCACCAAGTACGCTTACGATGTTATTGTAAAAGAATATGGCGAAAAAGAAGCCCGCATCATCCTTTCGGCCGCGCAGGTGATGATTGCCGGCAACATGTACGGAATCCCGCTGAGCGCTTTCCAGTCGCGGCTCAAAGGCAAACCCTACAAAGACAGCACGATGTTTTATGAGTTGGGGATGGAAATCGTTGGCTTTCTGCTTTTGCCAATAGCAATTCTTCATGGATTCCTGCGGGGGCTGTTTGGTTTGCCAAACGAAAGATTCGACACCACTCCGTCGGATAAGTAGGACGACATTGCGGTAAATAACAAAGTGATTTGCCCGACTTACTGAAAAGAAAAAATTAATAATCTTATTATAAACTAAAAGGATAAAAAATGAGAGACCCGTTAAACATTTCCGTCGATTGGACAGAAAAAATGCAGTTCACTGCAACCAACGACAAAACAGATGCTAAAGTGGCCATTGCAGTACAAAGCGGCGCCGCAGCCACGGAGAATAACACTACAGGACCAAAGCACCTATTCTTGCAGGGATTTGCCGGATGTACAGGTGGTGCTGTGCTTTTTCTGTTAGAAAAAATGAGGGCCGAGATGCCCACAAGGTTCGTGGTAGATGTTTCAGGAAAGCTCACCACAGAGCACCCCATGTATTTTGAAACCATCGATGTGGTGTATCGTATTGATGGAAACACCGATGTGAACGCGATAAAAAAGGCCGTAACCATGAGCGAAGACAAGTACTGCGGCTTGACCTATATGCTGCGCAAGACGTCGAAAGTAAGCTTCAGCGTTTTGGTAAATGGCCAGGCTGTTGAAATGTCGTGATGTCAGGGTTCTGTATTTTTTTAAAAGGTTTTTCAAATCCTTTTTAAATTCGGTTAATTCATCAAAGTTCATCGTTCTTCGATTTCATCTCCGTAGTTCTGATTGACAAGATAATGGCCACAAACAATGAGCAATTGCTCAATGCTATTGATACAATTTTCAATTCAACTCAAACAAAAGACAAACTTTCTTTAGATTCTCATCAAATCGAAATGCTTATGATGAGTGAGAATGATACAACAAGGGAATCTGATATCAGAAACTGATTTGAAAAAAGAAGATGCTAAATGGATGAGTTAACGGTATTTTGGGATCAAACAGCCAGGAGACAAAGAGACCATATTTTTGATTATTGGAACAATCGCAACAAAAGTAAATTTTAAGGATGATCAGAATATTAAACATGAAATCTTGTGTGATGAAAAATAAATAACCTAAACCGTTAACCATACAAAACGTTTTTACAATCATGGAAGTAAACGGAAATTTAAAAGAGCATCTTTTCGGGATCATCGAAAACCAACTTAACGACAACGACACTCCTGAAACAAAGACAACTTACAACAGATTGAAAAATGAAGGTTATAATGATACCCAGGCCAAAGCCGTGATTGCACAATGTGTTGCTGTGGAAATTTTTGGAGTTTTCAAATCAGATAAGCCTTTCGATGAAGTGCGTTACATCAAAAACCTGAAACGGCTTCCCAAAGAACCGATTGAATAGACTGATGCGTCACACAGAGAAAAATTTGCTTTGGCCAAAAACACGGCGAAAATGAAACAACCAAAAGGCACAAATATGTTTGACAAGTCGCGCGAGCACCTTGCCAACGAGCGGACTTTCCTATCCTGGATACGCACCAGCATAGCCCTGATGGGCTTTGGATTCGTAATCGTAAGGTTTGGGCTATTCCTCAAGCAGATCACGCTGTTGTTCAAAACCGCCGACTATCCTTCGCAGTCGCATTCGTCGGTGGTGGGAGTGGTGATGGTAGCGATCGGGATATTGCTTGCGCTGATGGCCTTCGTTCAGTACCGAAAGCACGAAGCGCAATTGAGAGACAATTCGTTTTATCCCTCTACGATACTCTTATTTTTTACTACGCTGGTACTCATCGTCGGTGGCGTGCTTTTGATATTCTATCTGCTATCGACGATTTAATTAGTGTCTGGCTTTAAAGCAAGTTTTATTAAGGAACTCTATAGCCCGGGCATTTGGCAAATCCGTAGCCCAGGCATTTATGCCTGGGTTTGAAATGAAGGGTTGTCAACACCCCGCCCCTCGTTGGAATTGCCCGAGGAAATTCCAGCGAGGGGCGGGTGAGACTAATGACAAAATATTGATAATATGAGAATTAAAAAAATCATTGGCTATTGTTATTAATGATCCCGATGATCTTGCTGGTGAGTTTCGTCCCTGCAAAATATGCTGTTGATTTCAAAAGGATTCATTACAAGTGATGCAGATGCCCGGATTTGTGGCTGCTTTGAAAACTCAAAAGTTTTATATTTGCCTTTGGTAAGTTTTAATTTTAATATCAAAACAGAAATGAAAACAAACAAAACCACGGGTAAGAATACCGTGAGCAACGGAGCAGGCAGCTCGCACGCCTTTCTGTTCAAAAGGTTTTTCTTAATAATCTTTGTGTTAACGATTTCAGCTTTGGCTCATGCGCAGAGCGACACAACCGATCAGCAAGAAATGGAGATTTACCAGGTCGTCGAAAAAATGCCACAGTTTATTGGAGGAAAGCAAGCTTTATCGGAATATCTAAACATAAATGCAGTTTATTCCCAGGCCGCAAAAGATGCAAATGTTAGGGGAATCATGTATGTCTCGTTCATTGTTGAGCCGGATGGGTCGATCGAAGATGCAACAATTGTTCGAGGATTGCATCCTGATCTTGATAGTGTAAGCCTGGATTTAGTAAACCGGATGCCCGACTGGATTCCTGGTAAGCAATGGGGAAAACCGGTAAGATGTCAATTTACAATGCCAATACATTTTGATTTTTCTCAAAGTAAAAATGAAAGCCTACCTGAAATGTCGAAGTACTGGCATAAAAAGGGAGAGAAAAGATTTTTTAAAATTTGTGAAGAACAATACGGCAAGAGCCGGGCGGAATGTGATTGCTGGTTCAACTTTATCATTTGGAACTATAACGACAAGACATTAAATTCCCTTGACCTTGACGAGATTTTTAAAACCCAGAAATGTGAGTAGGAAAGTTTAATATTACAGTCCCAACCAAGACGATAGCTTCAATATTATAAATTCAATTTTTAAACCTATGAAAAAACTGATTTACCTTTTGATGATCGGCCTGCTGACAGCAAGTTGCGAAAAAGACGACGGACTAAGTCCACCCCAGCGTAATGTTATTTCCGACGAGGAAAAAATCCCTTTTGAAGAGCTGCTGTTGCTGATCAACATCAAAACCTCCGACAGCACCTGGCTGGTGGTTAGCTCCGTGGATTCGGTGAAGATTTTCATCAACGAACACTATTGGACTAAAACCAACTCACAACCCATCGACACTTCCAAAGTTGCTAAAACCAATATCGGCAACACGTCGGTGGCCAGCAGCAAATTGAACTATCTGATAATTGCTGATCAGGATATCGAGGAGCCTGATTACAACACCGCCGGTGAGTTTGCGCAATATCTCAATGCTGCCTATGAGCTGCCTCCTGGCGAGTACGCCTGCTTTATCGAGTCGCTGCAGGTTACGCTCCACGACAACACCGCACACAAATACTACCCGATGCAATATTCCACCTTCAGAATCGAACAAAACCTCAAAAGCATTTTTCTTGGAGAAATCGAAATAGCCATTTATTAAACTATGAAAACAACAAAAATTGTAATAGTCATATTGTTGGTGGCGCTCATGCAGTCGTGCAAGCCCGGCAAAATAAGGGTGCAAAACAACATTTCGCAGGTTGTAATTACCAACGTGCAGTGGGGCGACACATACCTTGCGTACGAACTGCTGCCGGGCGAAACTTCAAGCAAGCAAAAGGTTTCCGATGTGCCCGAAAGCAACAAAATCCGTTTTGTGATGCAGGCCAACAGCCAGTCGATTTATCTCGAAACAGAAGAACTCTATCATCTCGACCACGACGACGATCTGCTCATAGTGCTTACCGACAGCACGCCAGTGAAAAATCCGAATGAATAAATATTATGAAAAGACTACTTTTTCTTATCCTCTTATTGTTCTCGCTTGCTTCTTCAGCACAAGAAGAGCTTTTTGGCGACAACAGCGGTATTTCGCTGGCCTACCTGCAAGCTTTTTACGAAGACGCCGAGCCGGCCTTTGGTCTCGGATTCAACGCTTTGGTAAAAAAGAGCATCGCCATCAATGTTGGCTTTGTATCCAATGATGGATACACCCTCCTGTGGCCGGATTGGCATATTTCAGCAAACCCGATGAGTCGATCGTTAGATGGTACATTGGCGCGACTTATTCCCGCAACATAAAAGAATCTTACGTTACATATTACAGCACCAAACCACATTATTATCATGCTATGGGGTTAGGCGTTGGGGTATTCAGAACCTTTTTTCCTAAAGGCAATTTCCCGTTTTCGGTTACAGGTAGTGCCTCAGCGCATACAGCTCTCGGTAACAATAATGAGGAGTTAAACAAGTTACGACCCGTAGCAGGAATCCATTTTACGCAGGGACTGTTTGCCAGAGGCCCTATTTATCCCTTTATTGGCTTAGGTTTTACACACGAATTTGAGCACAAAATCAACCTCTACTCAGCCACAATTGGGTTTAATCTTAAAATGAATACCAAACCAAAAGAGAAACACATGGAATTAATAGGAGCACATTAGTGGGATCAGGTTCAGCGACCAAACAAACCCAAAACTTCTATAGGATGAATGAGATTTTATTAAATTTGCATCTAAATTTATTTTTTATGATAGGAATCACTACTGTCCGATTAAATTAATAATATTGGTTTTAGATTCTTCACTCCACTGCGTTTGGTTCAGAATGACAAAGGTTTAGGTTCTTAGGTGATGGGGTGGGTGGCGGCTTCGCCGCCACCCACCCCATCACCTTCACAAACCCATGAAAACCTTTGTCATTCTGAGAGTTCACCCAAAGTTTTTGGGCATAATGAGGTAATGACAAAACGGAATAGATTTCTCCCGGCGACACACCGC
>JAAYIU010000220.1 GCA_012523265.1 Bacteroidales bacterium
GTGTACTACTTAACACAGGACATGTAAGGCAAATGATTTTTTATCCGGCGGAGTTTATAAAATGTTTCTTCAGTACATTTTATAATTGCTAAGATTTTGTTAAAAAAAAACAGTCTTGCTTGAAGCAAATTCCATCAAAACAATTGCATATTTAAGTTTTTAAATGAAAGTTGATGTACGAAAAAAAAGAAGAAACCTCCCAAATGAAATAGTACTTTCGCAGCCATAAAATGAACATTAAGGTAATCATACGAAAAATGCGGGCTTGGCGAGTTCGCCACGTTAAGGACCGACAACTGGTAATATTTCTCAGTCTCATCATCGGCATACTTACCGGTCTGGCTGCCATAGTGCTCAAAAACCTTGTGCACTACACGCATTTTTTTATGACCCACGGCTTCGACTTTAAGGAGGAAAATTATATGTACATGGCTTACCCGATGCTGGGGATTGCCCTCACGGTACTTTTTGTGCGCTACCTCATCCGCGACAATCTGGGGCATGGGGTGAGCAGAGTGTTGTACGCCATTTCGCGCAACAAAGGTAAGCTTAAGCCACACAACACTTTTTCGTCGATGATCGGTAGCTCACTCACCATTGGCTTTGGTGGCTCAGTAGGTTTGGAGGCGCCGGTGGTGCTCACCGGTTCGGCCATCGGGAGTAACCTGGGGCAGCTCTTCAATCTCAATCACAAAACCATCGTTTTGCTTATTGGCTGTGGCAGCGCAGGTGCCATTGCCGGCATTTTTAAAGCACCAATTGCCGGAGTGGTTTTCGCCATCGAGATACTCATGCTCGATCTCACCATGACCTCGCTCATACCACTGCTGCTGGCGGCTGTTACTGGTGCTACGGTAGCTTTTTTCCTGCTGGGCAACGATGTGCTGTTTTCTTTTCAGATTGCTACACCTTTTCTTCTGCACGACATTCCTTTTTATATTTTGCTGGGGGTTATTACCGGATTGGTTTCGCTCTATTTTACCCGTGCAGTAATGCGTATCGAGGGATATTATAAACGTATCGTCAATACCTGGCTGCGTATATTTGTGGGCGGCTCGCTGCTGGGCTTACTTATTTTTACCTTCCCGTCGCTCTTTGGCGAAGGCTATGAAGCGCTCGAAGAAGTGCTCACCGGTAATGGCGAAAGCATTATCAACCAAAGCATCTTCAGCAGCTTTATCGAAAACCAGTGGCTTTTCTTGTTGCTGCTGATGCTGATATTGTTTTTTAAAGTAGTAGCTACAAGCACTACCACCGGCATTGGAGGTGTGGGTGGTATTTTTGCCCCGTCGTTGTTTATGGGCGGCATCACCGGTTTTTTCACTTCGCGTCTCATCAACACTGTATCCTCCGCTTCGGTTTCCGAGAGCAACTTCTCGCTGGTAGGCATGGCGGGCGTTATGGCAGGCGTAATGCATGCACCGCTCACAGCCATATTTCTCATTGCCGAAATTACCGGTGGTTATGAGCTTTTCCCACCTTTAATAATTGCATCCGCCATTTCTTATCTCACCATTATCTATTTTGAGCCGCATTCGATTTACAACAAACATCTGGCAGAGCGTGGTGAGCTTTTTACACATAACAAAGACAAGGCGGTGCTTTCGCTAATGAATGCCCGCAAACTCATCGAAACTAATTTTATCACCATCCATCCCGATGCTATGCTTGGCGGACTGGTAAACGTTATTGCCAAATCCACCCGAAACATCTTTCCCGTAGTGGATGATGACGGAAACTTTGCCGGCCTCATCATTTTGGACAAAATCCGCGACATCATCTTTAAGCCCGAGTTGTACGAAACTACGTATGTGTGCGATCTGATGGAAACGCCTGATGTCACCGTACATCCCGACGAGCTGATGGCTGACGTGGTACAGAAATTTCAGAAGACGGGAAAATTTAACATCCCGGTGCTTGACGAAGGTAAGTATCTCGGCTTTATCTCCCGTGCCAATGTCTTCTCCGTCTATCGTCGTTTGCTCAAAGAATTTTCTGACGATTGATCGCTGCTTCCGCAAGCAAATCCTGTTTTTTTTATTAATAAACAAGCAATTGCTGAGCCTCGTCAGTTGTGGTAACCGGAGCCTGACACATTTGATTTCTACATACAAAAATCCGTAGATTATTGTCGGGCGAACGA
>JAAYIU010000124.1 GCA_012523265.1 Bacteroidales bacterium
ATCCAAAGGCTCTCCTATGCCCATATAAACCAGGTTGGTAAGCTTATCCGTTTCCGGAATGCTGCGCACCTGGTTAATGATCTGTCCGGCGGTGAGGTTGGTCTGAAAACCCTGCTTGCCGGTCATACAAAAGAGGCAGCCCATCTTGCAGCCCACCTGCGACGACACACACAGGGTAGCACGCTCCACTTCCGGGATGTATGCCGTCTCGATAAACTTCATGTCGCCGGCAGCAAAAAGGTATTTGCGGGTGCCGTCGGTCGAAGTCTGCACTTTCGTAAATGGCGTCAGGCCAAACGCGTAATGTTCGTTGAGCAGTAGGCGCGCATTCTTCGACAGGTTACTCATCTCGTCAATGGTGGTAATATCTTTTTGGTAAAGCCATCCGGTGATTTGCCTTGCCGTATAGGCTGGCAGTCCGAAGTCGGCCACTATCTTTTGCAGCTCGCTGAGGGTTTTTCCAAAAAGGGCTTCTTTGGCCATGTTATTATTGGTTTTTTAATTTTTAAAAATAAATTTCCGCCACGATGTTATCGTACGAGATTTGTTTTTCGATAAGGATGTCGCGCGTCTCCACCACCATTTCGGCGCTGCCGCAAAGGTAATATTTCCTGTCGGTGGGGAGGTGCTGTTGCTTCTGGAGCCAAGTGGTTAGGCGCCCGTGGAAAACGCCGTCGCCGCTATCGTTGGAGCAGCAGCGAATATAATTTTCGCCCAGGATTTCTTTAAATTGTTCCTCAAAATAGAAAGAGTGCAGAAACCTTCCGCCGTGTATCAGGAGCTTGTTGCGGCGGATGCCCGAGCGCCACATCGAGACAAAAGGAGCGATGCCGGTGCCGGTGGCAATCCACACTGCCGGCGCTGCTTTGCCATAAAAACTGCCCGTGGGCGCTGAGGCAAAGATGCTGTCGCCGGCTTTTGCTTCCGAAAGCGGTGGCGTAAGCTCGCCTTGCGGGCGGATGTTGTAAAGCAGCCAGACGTCGTCATCCTGCATGCCGCTGGCGATGCTGTAAAGGCGCGGCTGATGTGCCGGATGGAGCGCCACAGCCACCACCTGCCCCGGAATAAATGTAAAATTGCGCCGGTAGCGCAAAACAAATACCCCAGGCGCTATCTCGTCGTTGGCAATAACTTTATACTCTTTTAGCGACAATGGATTTCGTTGTTCCATTTTGTTTTTTTTGAATTTGTTATTTTACTGAAAGTTAGTTTTTTGTAATCAGCGTTTCAGTTTGGTTTTTTGTGTCGGCGGAGGACGGCATCCTGCGGTACCTTCTGTAGCTGACTAAAGTACCCTGCCCCCACAAAACCCACAAAACTAAAAATACCAGTACACTGCATCACTTCTGCCGCCATTCGATACGCATGCGGGTCATACGTTCGCGCATGCCGCCGTGTTTCAGGAAATCGTCGCCCAGAGCTTTTAGTTGTTTATGTAGCAAATAGTCGTTTTGCTTGATCAGGCAAATGGCCATGTTGGCAATAGTTTCAGGCGGACGCACTTTGACCAGGGGCATATAAAAAGCGGTATCGTTGTGTTTGCGGCCAAGTTCACGCATCTTTTGCAATTCTACCGAGCCATCCTCCCATTGCCGGTGGTTGCGTGTACGCAAGTAGTCTTCATAATCCAGCAGCAACTCCTGCGAACTGGCTTTAGCCACATTCACCAGCTTTATCTCCATCTCCTTGGAGGTGGCCGAAGCCGCAGAGCCTTCGGCAATATTTTGCTTGCCCGAGCGGGCTGCCTGAACCATCTGGTAGATGGTGCGGTCGCCGCGGCGGAGGTATTTTTCACAAAAATAAAAGGTGATGTCAAAAATGGCCTCCGCCTTTTGATAGGTAAACAATTTGCGGTAATTACCACCAACCGGCAACAACGATTCGCCATCACTTGGGTTTTTGCTCATGACTTACTTTTATTTGATTAGCATTTTTTATTTTCACTTTACGCAAAGTTAGCCTTTTTTGTAATCAGCGTTTCTGTTTGGTTTTTTGTGGAAGTAGCTGCTGGTAACAACCTTAAAGTCGTTAATGACTTTAAGTTTATTACCTGATGAAGAAACTTGCTTAATCCTTAAACCTCATTTTCGCCGCCCACCGTGTGGTGAAGGTGACGAAACTTACTACTGTGACGGAGCTGAGCGGCATAAGGATGGCCGCGATGATGGGCGAGAGCAATCCCTGCACGGCGAAAGCCAGCCCAACGAGGTTGTAAAGGATGCTGATGCCGTAGCTTACTTTTACAATGTTGAGCGAAGTGTGCGTGAAACGGATAAACTGTTCGAGCTGGTCGAATCGTACTGCTTCGAGGATGGCGTCGCAGGCGGGTGAAAACTGGTAGATGTCGTCGGCGATGGAGATGCCCACGTGGCTGGTGTTGAGTGCGCCGGCGTCGTTCAGGCCGTCGCCGATCATCAGCACATGGCGCCCGGCGGCTTTGAGCCGCGCTACATATTCGAGCTTTTGCTGCGGCGACATGTTAAAGTGAAGCCGGTTTTCGTTCCCGAAAATCTTTGTCAGGTGGGGGCGCTCCGCATCGTTGTCGCCGGAGATCAGGTGCAGTTCTTTATCGCGCCCCAGCGCCATTACAATTTGCTCCATCCCTTTGCGGTAGCTGTTTCTTATGGCATAGCGCGCTTTGAATTCTCCATTGATGGAAATATAAATCTGCGAATCAAAGACTTCCTCTTCTTCGTGCTGTTGCAAAACAAATGCTGCCGACCCCAGCCGGATGGCCATCCCATCAACCACACCCTTTATTCCCGACGAAGGTATCTCCATATAATCCATCACATTTGCGTTGGATTCGCTTTGCAGCCATTCAAACAACGCTTTGCTTAGCGGATGCGCCGACTGCCGCGCCAGCGAACGTACTGCGATGCGTTCGGCCTCCGAAAGGTTATCCATCAGCACGGTTACTTCGTGGCGATCGTTGGAAGTGATGGTGCCGGTTTTGTCAAATACCACCGTATCAACATGGCTAAGGCGTTCGACCACATCTGTGTTTTTGAGATAAAAACCATTAAAACCAAAAAAGCGCATGGCCGCTCCAAACGAGAAAGGCATCGACAACGCAATGGCGCAGGGACAAGCCACGATGAGCACCGAGGTGAAAGCCATCAGCGCTATGGAGGGATCGACGATGTACCAATATATTGCGGTAAGCAAAGCAATAATTAACACCGATACCGTAAAGTTACGGCTTAGGCGGTCGATGAGCGAACGGATGCGCGAAGTGGATTTTTCGGTGGATGTGTTTTCGTTCCACAATTGCGTAAGCTGGCTTTGCGAAACCTCTTTGTGCACCTCCATTTCCAGTGCACTGCCTATCTGACGGCCGCCGGCAAACAGATCGTCGCCTTCGTTTCGGGCCACCGGCAGCGATTCGCCCGTTACAAACGAATAGTCGATGTTGCCCTGACCTTTTACTATTTTTCCGTCGGCGGGGATTAGCTCATGGTTGCGGATGAGCAGCCGGTCGCCGGTTTTTATGCTGTGCAGCGGCACACTTTTTTCGGCGCCATGCTCCAGCACCGTTACGGCCACAGGAAAATAAGAGGTATAATCGCGGTCGAAGGCCAGGCTTTGATACGTTTGGTTTTGGTACCATTTTCCTATTAATAAAAAAAAGATAAACCCCGCAAGTGAGTCGAGGTAGCCGGTGCCAGTGCCCGAAAAAATCTCAAAATAACTCTGGCCGGCCAGCGCCACGATGCCGATGCTTATCGGCAGGTCGATGTTGACCATGCCGTGGCGCAGGTTTTTCCATGCTGATAAAAGGTATTCGCTGCTGCTAAATAGCAATACCGGCAGCGACAGCAGTACGCTTACCCAGCCGAAAAAGTTCTGAAAATTGCTGTCGAGATCATCACGAAACGAAAGGTATTCGGGCATGCTTAAAAGCATGATGTTGCCAAAAGCAAATCCGGCCACGCCAATCTTTGCAATCAGACGCGTATTGGAAGCCCGTTTGCTTTCCGCCTGGGTTTTCTGAAGATTGATTTGCGGGATATAATGTACCGAAGCCAACAGCTCCACCAGTCGCCGCAGCGAAATCTGGTCGTGATTAAAAGTGATGCTGACCTCTTTTTTGGTAAAATGCACCAACGAGTTTTTGATACCGGCATCCATGATGTGCAGGTTCTCGAGCAGCCAGATGCAGGAGCTGCAATGGATAGAAGGGATGAACAGCGTTACCTTTGAAATCTCACCCTGCGAAAAGTCGAGGATTTGCGTTTTGATCTCATCATTATCCAAAAAAGCATATTTATTACCATAGTCGTGGCTCTCCGTGCGGATGCCGGGTGTGTCTACAATAGTGTAATATTGGTTGAGTTTGTTTTGATTTAAGAGTTGATAAACGGTAAGGCATCCCTGACAGCAGAAATTTTTCTCGTCCCACACCACGGGATATCTGCCGCAATCGTCGCCACAGTGTATGCATTTGATTGTTGAGGTTGTAGCCGTATCTTTCATTAAAACCCATAAATGGTAAATCCGCCATCTACTGCCAGGCATTGCCCGGTGATGTAAGCTGCTTCGGGCATGGCCAGGAAAGCTACTGCGTTGGCTACTTCGGCGGGCGTGCCCACGCGGCGCATTGGTGTGCGGTCGAGCACCGACTTTAGATAGTCGAAGTCGCTAAGCACCTGGCGCGCCAGTGGTGTTTCGATGTACCAGGGAGCAACGGCGTTTACACGAATGTGATCTTTGGCCCATTCCACCGCCAGATTTTTGGTCATCTGTATCATGGCGGCTTTGGCCATGGCATAAATGGCACAGGTTTTAAGCGCAGTTATCCCGGCAACGGAAGCCACGTTTACGATGGCACCCGCCCCAGAATTGCAGAGCGGCAGGTGGAACTTACGCGATAGAACCAAAGCCGATTTCAGATTTGTTTGTAAAAGTTTTACTATCTCCACTTCGGAGTTG
>JAAYIU010000348.1 GCA_012523265.1 Bacteroidales bacterium
ACATAGGCGCATACATCGACACGGGGACGATGGTGGATACCTGGGCCACCGTAGGCTCGTGTGCGCAGATTGGCCAAAACGTGCATCTGAGCGGTGGAGTAGGGATTGGTGGCGTATTGGAACCCGTGCAGGCCAGTCCTGTAATTATCGAAGACGGCTGCGCTGATGAAAGATGCTGCCATGAACTTCGTGAACGACTCGGCGCCTCTGCATTTTGCATCGGCCATGAATGCGCCCGTTACGGCAATCTTTTGCTCCACGGTGCCCGCTTTCGGCTTCGGCCCGTTGAGCCAGGATGCTGCTATTATAGAAACAGATATTGCGCTAAGCTGCCGTCCATGTGGCCTCCACGGCTACCAGCGGTGTCCCGAAGGACATTTTAAATGTGCGCTCACCATCCCCGTTGTAAAATTATTGCGTCGAATTCCGTAATTTACTTATAGATTTGCAAACGGCACAGGAGCGCTCATGGACAACTCACAACACGAACATATGCTGGCAGAAATCGAAAAAACTGCCTCTATTCTACGCCAGGGAGGCACTATTTTGTATCCCACCGATACCATCTGGGGCATTGGCTGCGACGCTACGAACCAAAAGGCTGTCGAGAAAATTTACAAAATCAAACAGCGCGTACTCGACAAAAGCCTGCTCATTCTCGTCGATTCCGTCCAGCGTATTTATAATTATGTGACTTACGTCGATCCGCTCATCGAAGACCTGGTACAGAGTTTCGACCGTCCGCTGACAGTCATCTATCCAAATGCTAAAAATTTAGCCAAAGGCGTGGCAGCCGCGGATCGTTCCATTGGCATCCGCATGGTACGCGACGAGTTTTGCCGGCAGTTGATAGGTAAACTTGATAAAGCCATCGTTTCTACTTCCGCCAATATTTCGGGAGCAGCTACTCCATTTCGGTTTCAGCAGATTTCGGAGGAGGTAAAAGTTGCTGTGGATTATGTGGTGGATCTTTACCACGACAAAATTTCAGGACTCAAGCCTTCGCGCATCATCCGCATCAAAGACAAAGGCGATTTTGAGGTGATCAGATCTTAGATTTTAGAAAGCTTAAAAAGAAGAGATGAGCGGTGAGAAAGATGTTTAAAGATCCCGCCATTTCAGGTAGAGATAGATTGCACCCAGAAACAAAGCCAGATAAGCCAGGCAGACACCAATGCTCAGAGGTGAGAGGTGCTCCTGTAAGATCATGCTCATATCAAATTCAGGTGTTTTCACTTTTAACATCGAAGAATTTACGCCGGTGATAATTCCATTGATCGCGTTGACAGGCAGGAATTTTTGATAATCATCATTTACATAATACTGAAGGATCAGCTCCAGAAAATTATACGAAAGAAGCGTGATGATGGCAAAGCCCGTTTTTCGTATTAATAAACCAATGAGCAGTGCAAAGGTGAGGTAGGTGAAAAGTTCGAGGAAATAGGCGCCCAGGAAATAGATGCGCCCAAAAATGGCGCCGATGGTTTTGGTAGCTGAAAACATCAATCCCAGATACATACCCGCAACAAACAGCGCCACCGTTGATATCAGCGTAAGCAAAAACACAACCGACAGCTTGCCCAGCATAAACTGCGTGCGGCTGAGGCCGTGCATAATGTTGGAGCGGATAGTAAGAAAGGTAAACTCGTTGGAGATAAAAATTAATACCAGCAAGGCCAGAAAAATTTTTATCGACCAGCGCCAGCCAGCCACATAGGCGATGTTTTGCCAGATGTCGGCAAAGTTGAAAGCTACGATTTTGAACGCATTAATGTAAACGTTGTCGTTGGTTTTTTGGGCAAGAAAGTCGAGAAATGACGGCAGCCCGATAATAATTGAGAAGAGAATTGCGAGATACAATCCCACCATAATCCAGAAGGCGCGGTAGCTTTTCAGCTTGAGCCATTCTATTTTCAAAAGCTCTTTCATGCCGGCTCCTCCAGAAGCTTTAGCACCTCTTGTTCCAGACTTTTGTGGCGCAGGTTAAGGTGCGAGAGCATAATGCCTTTGTCGTGCAGCAACCCGTTGAGTTCCGCTGCCGTAAACCGTCCCCGTGAATTGACAAGCAGCAGGTTGCCCTCTTTTTTAATATCAGTGATCTCATCAATTTCTTTCAAAGCGGATGCAAGCTTTTCCGGGTCATCGGATGAAAGTTCCAGCACCTCAGTTTCTTTGGAGAGCGCACTGATGGGGCCGGAAAATAGTTTTTGTCCGCGTCGCAGGATGGCCACATGCGAACATGTTTTTTGCACCTCGTCGAGCAGATGGCTGGCCAGGATGATGGTTTGGCCACGTCGCGCCAGATCGATGATCAGGTTGCGAATCTCAGCAATACCTTGAGGGTCGAGGCCATTGGTGGGTTCGTCGAAGATGAGCACCTCGGGGTCGCCCATCAATACCGAAGCAATGGCCAGCCGCTGCTTCATGCCCAGTGAATATGTCCTGAACTTGCTGTGTCGCCGGCCATACAGACCCACCAGCTCCAGCACATCGTCGATGCCCTGATAGCCGATGCCTTTGATGTTGGCGATAATTTTCAGGTTGTTGATGGCCGAGAGATAAGGATAAAACACGGGGCTTTCGAGGGTGGCTCCGATGCGCCGGCGCGCCAGGTGCGTAGGCTTTTGGCCAAACCAGGAAAAAGTGCCACGGTCGGGACGGGTGATGTCGAGCAGGATGCCCAGCGTAGTGGTCTTGCCGCTGCCATTGGGTCCCAGGATGCCAAAAACCTGGCCTTTCTGAACTTCCAGGCTCAGCCCGTCGATGGCGCGGATGGCGCCATAGCGTTTGGTAAGTCCCTCTATTTTTAAAACTTCCTGCACCTTATTTTATTAATTCTTATTTCTTTCCATATTTAGCAAAAGTCGCTTCCAGCACCTCTTCGGTGAGTTGGTGCCCGGCCAGCGACGGGAAACCCTGCCAGCGCACAACACCTTGTGGATCGATGAGCACCACGTGCGGAATGCCGCTCACCTGAAATATTTTCTTGAAACGTCCCTGTGTGTCGATGGCGCTGTAATATTCTATCACCGGCGTTTTCATGTTGCGAACTTTGGCTTCCGGCTCATCCGACAGGCCAATCACCACCATTTGATCTTTGTATTTTTCCGCCCATTTGTTCACTTCCGGAATAGCACGTTTACAGGGACCACACCAGGTAGCCCAAAAGTCGATCATCACAAATTTACCTTTGGTATCGGGCTGTTCGGTTAGCCATTTCTCTACCACCAGCTCAGGCGCCTTTTGGTGGTAAAACGACTTGGCGTACATCTTTTTCTGTGGTGTAACATCCTGTGCCTGCAGGCCAACAGTGAGAAATAACAGTGTAATGATAAAACAGGTTTTGATTCTAATATTCATCTTGTAGTTTATTAAAGTTTATAATAAGATTTTCGAAACGCGGCAAAAATAGCTTTTCATCTTTCACCGTCTCTTTTTGGTTATTTTTGCCATCATTAAAAATTGTTAATACAATGGTTGTTGATAAAGACACAAAAGTCACCTTTACCTTCGAGATGAAGCTGGGTAACGCTCAGGGTGAGCAAATTCAGCAGGTCGAAAAAACCAAGCCGATGACTGTAGTAATTGGCCACGGCAATTTGTTCGAGCCTTTCGAGCAACAGCTCATGGGCCTAAAAGCCGGCGATGATTTTGAATTTGTGCTGCACAGTGCCGAAACCTATGGTCCATACCGCCCCGAAGCCGTGCATCAGTACAATCGCCATACACTGATCACCGATAACGACCTCGCCGCGGAAGACATCGAGGAGGGCATGTACCTGCCCATGGAGACGCCCGAAGGTTTGGAATTTAGCGGTTTGGTAACAGAAATCACCACTGACACCATCACCGTCGATTTTAATCATCCTTTGGCAGGAAAAGATTTATTTTTCAAAGGTAGTGTCATCAAGGTGTACAGTTCAGTGGAGTAGGCCGTGAAAAGACTTGCGGGTCATGCGCTTGGCCATTTGGAGTTTGCTTTATATTTTTTATAAAAATACCGACTAACACCGTAAAGCATTCATCTGTAATGCGCGATAAATGTTGGTTTTGCATGCCAGTATCTTTCAATCCTGAACAAACCCTACTAACGGCTGTTTACAGGGGCAGTTAGCTTAATATTTAAGATATTTTAGAAAGAAATTATTTTTGCAATGAGTAACAGAAGACAATTTATCCTCACCAAAGAGGACAAGATTCATAGCATCAAAGGCACTGATCGCGAAACGCTTAAGCAGTGGTATTATCTGATGACGCTGGGGCGCCAGCTCGACAACAAAGCTCCCAACTACCTGAAGCAGGCGCTGGGCTGGTCGTATCATGCGCCATATGCTGGACACGACGGCATCCAGCTTGCTATTGGCCAAATTTTTGAGCGGGGCAAAGACCATCTTTTCCCGTATTATCGCGACATGCTTACGGCAATATCCGCCGGTCTCACACCGGAAGAGATCATCCTCAACGGCCTGAGCAAGGCTACCGACATCGCCAGCGGCGGACGCCACATGTCCAACCATTTTGCCAAACCGGCCTGGAACATCCACAACACCTCATCAGCTACCGGCAACCACACCCTGCATGCGGTAGGCGTGGCGCGTGCCATGAAATATTATGGCTCCGACGCCGTGGCCATCAGCTCGCAGGGCGAATCGTCCACATCGGAAGGGTATGTTTACGAAGCCATCAACGGCGCTTCCACAGAGCGGCTGCCGGTGATCTTTGTCTTTCAGGACAATGGTTTCGGCATCTCCGTGCCCAAAGAGGAGCAGACCGCAAACCCCCGTGCCGCCGATAATTTCCAAGGCTTTAAAAACCTGCGCATCATTTATGCAAATGGCAAAGACCCCATCAACTCGATGAATGCCATGCTCAAAGCCAGACGAATAGTAAAAGAAGAAGAAGTTCCTGTGATCGTCCATGCCAACTGTATCCGCATGGGCTCACACTCCAACTCCGACCGCCATGAGCTTTACCGCGACGACGCTGAACTTTCGGAAATGGACTTGCTTGATCCTTTGTTGAAGTTTCGCGAGAGACTTACGTATGCCGGTATTTTTACCGATGAGGAGCTTGATGAGATGGACGGACAAGCTAAGAAAGAGATTTCTGTTGCCCACAAAAAAGTGCTCAAGGCACCCGATCCCGACCCAAAATCAATTTTCGATTTTGTGATTCCCAAGCCTTTTGTTTCCGAAAAATACCCCAAAGGTTTGCAGGGCAACGAAAAAGGCAAGACCATGCGGCTCATCGAAGCGCTCAACTCCACACTTAAAGCCGAGTTTCGCCACAACCCCGACACTTTTATCTGGGGGCAGGATATGGCCAACAAAGACAAAGGCGGAATTTTTAATGTCTCCAAAGGTTTGCAGCAGGAGTTTGGTATCAAGCGCGTGTTCAACGCGCCCATTGCCGAAGATTACATCATGGGCACGGCCAACGGCATGAGCCGTTTTGATAAGAAAATACGCATTGTTGTAGAAGGTGCCGAGTTTGCCGACTATTTCTGGCCCGCCATGGAGCAGTTTGTAGAGGCTACGCACGACTACTGGCGCAGCAATGGCGCCTTTGCACCCAACGTTACTATCCGCCTGGCATCGGGGGGCTACATCGGTGGCGGGCTTTACCACTCGCAAACCATCGAAGGTGCCATGACCAACTTCCCGGGCATCCGCATCGTTTATCCATCGTATGCCGATGACGCCGCCGGTTTGTTGCGCACCAGCATGCGCAGCGAAGGCCCTACGCTTTTTCTCGAGCCCAAAGCCCTTTATAACGATCCCGCCTCGGAAGCTGAGGTTCCCGACGACTTTGAAGTTCCCTTTGGAATAGCACGGGTGCGCCGCGAAGGCACCGACCTCTCCATTATTACCTACGGCAACACCACACACATGAGCGTAAAGGCTGCCGAGCAACTCGAAAAAGACCACAACAAATCCGTAGAGGTGATCGACCTGCGTTCGCTAATACCACTCGACAAAGAGGCGGTGCTGGCTTCGGTAAAAAAAACCAACCGCGTGCTTATCGTGCACGAAGACAAAGTGTTTGGCGGTTTTGGCGGCGAGCTTGCCGCAATGATCACCGACGAAGCTTTCGAATATCTCGATGCGCCGGTGCGTCGCGTTGGCTCTACTTTTACGCCGGTGGGATTTAACAGGATTTTGGAAAAAGCCATCCTCCCCAACGAAGAGAAAATATACCACGCCGCCAAGAAGTTGCTGGATTTTTAAAAAAAAGATTTCAATTTTATTTTTAATAAAAAAATCTGCCGCAGTCAAGCTGTTGCAGGTTTTTTTGGTTTCAAAGAATGGGGAGTACAATAAACCCTGCCAGGGCTTTAAGCACTGTCAGGGTTATTAATTTAATAAACTACCACCTTATTCTGTATCACTGAATTCCCTGCCTGCACCACAAAAAGGTAAATCCCTTGCGAGAGGTTTTGCAGCGATATGGAATTTTGCCCACTGGCAAGTTGTGTTTCTTGCATCAGTGTGTCGGCCATGTTGAAAATTTTAAGTTGCGCTTTCTTAGCCAAAACACCTCCATAGCAATTTAGGAAGGATTAAACTTTACTGCAACCACTTCGATTTCGTCGATATTGCTGAAATCACCAAAATTAGCAGTCGCTACTTTTGTAAGACCATTTGTCAGCATCACCGAAACAATTTCGATATCATACACTCTGTTTCCTCGAGGATTGTACTTTCTTATTAATGACTCAAAAATGGTTAAGCTGTATTCACTTGGTTTCAGAATTTCAAAATTCTCTTTAATATCTGCATAAAACCCAAGTGTTTTGTTTAAGTCAAAATTTAGTTTTGAACATACTGCAAAAAATTCAGAAATGTTTTTCGTTGTAACAAACAAGTTATTCTCTTCACTCTCAAATAATTCAACTGATTTTTGGTGAAACTCAGAAGATTCATCAAAAGCATAAATCAAAACATTGGTGTCGAGTAATATGCTATTCATACGCGAAATCTCTGATGTTAGTTTTATCCATTTGCTTATTCAAATTTACAGCGCCAAGAAAATTCCATCTTCGTTTTTTCTTATCTATTTGCTTTGGAATCTCAATAATGGATATGATCACCTCTTTACCAATTAAATTATCAATACCGGTAAGCTTTAGGACATTGCTCTCCAGTTTTGTTTGAAATGTGCATGTATTCATAGTTTTTACTTTTCTACAAATGTACAGCTTTATTTTTTATTGATTAATAATAAACAGGGCTTCCCAAAAAGTTAAACCCTAACAGGGCTTTAAGCCCTGTCAGGGTTATAATCAAACCTTAATCCACAGCATTACTGCTATTTATGACTTTTTGTATTGATAATGTGATGACGTAAAAAACGCGTTGTGTTGAATTTGTTGTGACAGAATATCAGGATAAACAACCTGAGTAAGGTACTTTTGCGGCTGAAGAATGTTCGATGTATTAAAACACTATTTTAACTAAATTAAATTTTAAAGATGAATTTTTACAAACAAACAATCACTTATCTGATCATCCTGGTTTTGGCGTTAAGCCATAATGCACAGGGCCAGATAACGCTACACAAAAGTGGCGATCAAAAGTCTTCAGTAGAAAACTTTTTGAATATCCAAAACGGATTTTCGTTTGATGAACACCAGCAAATGATTAGCACAACGCAATCGCGCGGTGCAAAAGAGTGGATTATTATTGGTAATAATTCTTCACCCTGGGGTTCTTACAACTATCCGGTTGACCTTTTTATGAATACTTCGCTTACCCAGAGTATTTATACTGCCGAAGAGATGAATCACGAATCCTGCGCCATCGAACAAGTAATCTATACTTACAAAACCGTAACGAACAATTACCCCGATACTATCGATACGGAGTATTTTAAAATTTGGATTGCGAACACCGATCAGTCATCCCTTTCGGAAGCAGCCGGGTTTTGGATTCCCCTGGAGGCGTTTACACTCGTATACGAAGGCATCGTGGTGATGTATAGCGGCCAGGATCAGGAGATGATTTTCGACCTGACAACTCCTTTTGTTTACAACGAATCCAATATTTGTATCATGGTTGAGCATACCATCAGCGAGAATACTTTCGAGAATCATTTCAATTTTGAAGCCTCTACCCTCGACGATAATGATAAAAGGTCGCGTCTTTATATTAGTTATGATACGTCTTTTGATTTTACCTTGCCAACCACCGACCCCTCTCAAACAGGTATGAGCCTTCCTCAGTTGGCCGATGTTAAATTGAGCATCAATACGGCTGCTGAGGGCAGTTTGGCCGGCACAATTAACAATCCTGATGCTGCCCCCGTAGCCGATGCTCTGGTTACTATCCTGGGCACGGATTTGCATACCCTCACCAACACGCAGGGCGCATATGAATTTTCGTATGTGGTGCCAGGAACCTACACGGTAACCTATTCCGCTTTTGGCTATGTTGTCGATTCGTTGACGCTGGATATTTTTGGTAATGTTACCCAGGATGTAGTTCTGGAATATTTGCCCAAAGCCACTGTTGAAGGAATCGTGCTCGACAACGATAATAATCCGATCGCTGATGTCAACATTCAGATAAGTGGCTACGATACTTACGTCGGGACATCAGGTGCCAATGGTACTTTTGCCATTCAGGATGTGTATTATGATGATAATTATGTTTTGACATTTTCAAAAAATGGCTACGAAACTGAAATTATAGATTTGGCTGTCGCCAGCCCGACGGTGGACATGGGAGATATTTTTCTAACCGATAAATTAGAAAGCCCCTCAAATATAAAAGCTGTCAGAAATGGTGCTACTGTTACAATAGACTGGCTCTCTCCATACGAACGTACGCTTTACCGTCGCGACGGCGGAGAAATGGTAACGCAGATCGGTCATAATTATGCTGGTGAAATTGCTGTCTTCGGGCAGGTTTTCAGAGAGCCGGCCAAGCTGTATCAGATGAGTTGGTATCTCAATAATGTTGAATATCCGCATGAGTTTGTAAATGTGTATGTATTTGCATTGAATGGCCAGGGAAATCCCACAAACACCATCATTTTTGTGCAATCCAACGTTCCCAACATAGATTTACAATGGACCAGCTTTACCTTTCCGGATACCATCACTACCGAAAACGGATTTTATATTGCCTTAAGCCACCCCTTGCGTCTGGAACTTGGCATCGATGGAGGCACCAACCCCGAATATCCTTTTGAAACCGGCGTAAACTGGGTTTCGGAAGATTACGGAAGTAACCAATTCCTGTTGATGGAAGAGCTGGGTTTGGGTGATATACCTGGCAACCTGATGATACGGGCTGAAGGCTACAACCTGAACAGTGGTAAAAAACTACAATCGCCTTTAGCCAAGCCATCACGATCATTAAATACCTATACAATCTACCGACTTGAAGAAGGCCAGGAAAACTCTCCTGAATTATGGACTTTGCTGGAAGAAAACATCAGCGCTACCTCTTTTACGGATGATGATTTTTCGAGCTTTGACCCGGGTTGGTACAAGTATGCCGTTGAAGCAGTTTATTCCGGCGGGCTTTCTTCCGAAGCGGCATTTTCTAACCGCATCGAAAATCAATTATCTACACAGGTTACCATCAACGTTACCACCAACACCCCAAACAACGAAAGTATGGGTGCGTTTGTAAAGTTATCAGACAATAGCGGAAACCAGATTTATACCCAAAACGTTGAGCAGGAAAACGGAGTCGTTGTTTTTCCTGAAGTAATGAAGGGAACGTACTCCCTGATGATTACGCATGACGGATTTGAGAATTATAATGAATCAAATATCGATTTTTCGGTTGACCCTGATTATTCGAGGGATGTGGAATTGATAGAAATGCTTTTGCAGCCCTTTAACCTCGAGATTGAGCTGTATGTTGATTTGTCGGCACAGCTCAAATGGAACCATACGATGGATATTGTAGAAGATTTTGAAAACTGCAACGATTTTGAAATTGAACCACTCGGCGTTGTCGATTGGAAATACAATGATGTGGACAAGAAAAGTACCATCGGAATTGAAAACTTTACTTA
>JAAYIU010000290.1 GCA_012523265.1 Bacteroidales bacterium
CGCCGGGGCTTATCATGAAAAAAAAATAACTCTTTTTTTATTTAATAACCACTTTTCTGATGGTTACATTTTGATCAGTTTCTAATCGCAGGTAATAAATCCCGGCAGCATATTCGGAAATGTCGAGCTGCTGAACGGCAAATCCTGACAGCTCACCAATTTCATGAGTGTAAACAGTGCTGCCCTGATAGTTGAGCAGCGTGTAGCGTGGCGAAGAGGCAGCGCCTGTGATGCTGATATTGAGAACAGTTGAAGCCGGGTTGGGATAAATGCTCAAATCTTCGGTGTCGTACTTGCCGATGCCGGTAGTGGTACCTTCGCCATAGCTGTCGGTGGGCATGAGGTAGAAATTCACCGTTGTGGTTCCGCCATTTTCTAAGGTTATTCCATTGTGCGTCGCCGAGGTGTATCCCTGCGCATTGCAGATGACGTTGTAGGTTCCGCCCATGAGGTGCAGCGTGTAATGGCTGCCGAAGGGTGTGCTGTACGACACTGCGCCATAGTCGCCGTTGACGGTGGTAACCCACGCATCATTTATCACCAGGTTGGTGGCAGCATCGCGGATGAAGCCCTGCAGTTTGCCCTGAATGTTTCCAACCTCTACGTGCACCGGTTGTGCAATTTCCGATTCCCCTTCGGGATAAACCGCCGACACCGAGAACCAGTGGCTACCTGCCGGACAGTTGTTGTGAACATAGGTTAGGCCGGTTTCTACGGCTGCTACCATTTCATCATCCATATAAATGCGATATCCGCTCACTGATGAAGCCATAGGCAATGGAGCTTCCCATGATAGTGAAACGTTGCTTCCGGTTACCGAACACGAAACATTTTGCGGAGGTTCCAGATACATCGGTGCTCCGATCAAAATTGTGTAATCTTCTACTTCACCATAGTTTGAATTGCCGCATGGCTGTGGGTCAGAGCTGTAGGTCATTCGGATGCGCATGCGATACTGGCCGGATTGCTGCCCTGCGGGAGCTACGATGTTTCCGGTAAAGGTTGCGCCACCGCCATTGCTTGTCAGCACGAAGGTCTCGTTGGGATTATTTCCAAGATCCTTGTCGAGATTCCAGTCGATCCACACCGTTACTTTATCACTGCTCCAGGCGTTTCCGTTGGTGATGGTAATAGGTACCGGCACGCCGGGTTCGAGGGTAGTGGTGATGTCGGTGTAGTTGGCAACGGCATTTTGCCACCCGCTGCTGTTGTTGATATCGCCACAAACAACTTTTGAGATGAATTCATCCTGGTAGGTTGTTGAAGCCTCACAATAGTCAGAAAATTCTATCAACAGGACATCCTGCTGGCTAATGCCCATAGCTGCGGTCATGTTGAGCGTCAACTCGGCCGTATGTCCAAAAGGAGTATTGGCAGCGGCATGAACTGTAAAGGTAGCCGTACCGGTAATACCGGGAGCTAAGGTGCCAATTGCCTGTGGAGCAGAAGTAATTACAGATACATAAAGATCAGTGCTGGTGAGCTGCGCCATTACAGCAGAAGCATTTGAGGAACCGGCATTTTGAATGGTCACTACCATCGAAGCCGTTTCGCCCGGATCAAGGAAGCCATTGTTGTTTCCACCAGCATCATTAATAACATAACTCGAGAATTTGAGATTAGGAGCGTGTGCCAGCACCGTAGCATAGCTTTCCCAAACCTCTGTGCCGTCGGAGGCGTTAAGTTTCAGACTGGCACTATATCCGTCGGGAATATTTTCGGCAGCTTCGATAGCAAAAGCATTGCTTATGGTTACAGTTGCGCCGGCTGCGATGTTTCCAAAAGAAGCACTTCCGCCGGTGATGGTAATATAGGGGTCAGTGGTTGTCATGGTAACGTTAACATTAGTAGCAGCATCTACACCCACATTTTTCATGGTTACGTCCAGAGTAACACTTTCGCCATAGTCGAGTTGGCCATTATTGTTTCCTGTAGGGTCGTTGATGATTAGATTATCAAAAACTATATAAGGGCCTTCGAGGGCTGCGGCGGGAACCTGCGCCATGTAAGGTTTAAATTGCGGTTTGGTAACCACGATATCAACAGAACCTCCCGAAAGGACAGGAGTAAGCGGAACCTGCACGATGCCTGTTGGGCCAACCAATGCGGAGCCATGCAATACGCCATCTTTAGAAATACCAACATACGAACCGGGTTCGGCGGTAACCTCATAGGATGGGAGGCCGATGGGCAGAATGGCCATGTGCGACACGTTATTATTGGTACCTTCGGTGTAGAATGGTACCAGCGAGGGGTCGCCCAACACATTGTAGGCCTGCCAGTAATACAGCGGGCTGCTGTGGCTGGGGTAATTTTGAATATGAACTTCCGTTACGGCAAGGTTGCCCACCAAAACAGTTCCTCCGGTAGTAACGTAATCACCATTGAAAGGTGCGTCGTACGAGCCCCAGGTGGTTTCAGCAAAAGTAGGCACATAACCGTTGTTGTTGCCCTGGAGTGGGAAAGCACCCACCGACCAGTAAAAGTCTTCGAACCAGTAGCTGCTGGGCGAAGAGCCTATGTAAGCTACCGAGCCTTTGTTGACACCGCGCTGCCACGTTTCGCCGATACGTTCGGCATACCCGAAGTCGGCTGCCAGGCAGCAGTTGCCCACGGCCACAGGATATTTTCCGTTATTAACAAAAGCATTTACAGCACTTTGCGACAGGCTGGGGTCGCCCCAGGAAGTCTGGCCGCAATGTGCTGAATAATTAATCATCGAAACAGCAATTTTTTCGGGACTGTAACAACCCGAATAAGGGCTGGTGAGATAATCGTTAACATTAACAAAACCATGAGCAGCATTGAAATAATTTATCGTACCATACTTAACGGTAGGCTGTCCTACCCGAGGGTTCCAGGTACCGTCAGCACCGGCGATCAGCGTTACGTCGTTGAGGTAGCCGGGATCAGTAAATTCATATTTTTCGTAATAAAGCGTTTTGGCTATCTGCGTAAGCAACTGCGCCGAAGTAGTAGCCGAAAACCTTCCGTAATACATCTCCGGGAAGTAGTCGCCATCGACGCTGGCATAATAGAGGTCGGTCATTTTGCCTGACGACGAGCCCATGTTGGAGGGGAGTTGTGGGGTATCGCCGACAAGCAGAACAAAACTTGGCGCCGGGTCGGTGGGTGTTCCTGCGTTGTATTGTGCGTGAATCCAGGTTTGGATGGCAGAATACGAATTTCCGATAACGTCGGTATAGGCTGTGATCACTTCAAAACCTTTCATGGTTTTCCATTCGATGAAAGTCTGCAATTCGTTCTCGAACATGCGCGGGGCGACGATCAGATATTTCACCGGATATTTGGTAAGATCGGGATGTGCGGGATATCCGCCGCCACCCAGAGTGTTGATGAGGCTTTGATGAACGACATCGAAATACGGCGAATAGGTGGATGCTTTTACATACTCCGTCAAAGCCTGATCCACGTTATCAAAAGTAACTTCCACCTCTATGTCGTTGTACACGCGGATGATGCCTTTTACAGGATTGTAGTTGACGGGCGCCACCGTAACGCGGGCGATGCGGTAGCCACGCAACACGCCAAGCACTTCTACCGTCGCCAGCTCGGGGCTGATGAACGCATCGTTTTGATAAACCTTTGCATCAAATTCAAAAGGCACATCCGAAGCCTCCTGATCTTTGCGCAGCGAAGGCTGTACCGGCATAATGGGGTTTGCAAGACCATAGTCGGCAAGCTGATACTCGGTCACCGCGAAGCTTTTTACTTTTACTGAAACATCGGCGCCAAAAGGAATCTCGATAAGTTTTTTGAAAGCCGGCAATTTGGGAGTACCCAACGTACCCACAGCATAGGCGCCGGGGATGTAGAGTTCGCTAAAGGTACCACCGTCGGTCTCTACATTAAGGCTGTTGAGACCTTTTAATGTAAAAGTAGCATCGAGCTGATTCATGTTGTCGGTGCCCACCTGCACCTCAGGGGCTTGCCGGTCGAAGTCGATGGCAAGGCTCTGTGCCTGCGCATGAAGGCCAAAAAATAGTCCTGTAACAAGAAGCATCGTTGCCAGGAGTTGCATTGTAAATCTTTTCATAATAAAAATTTTGGTTTAAAAATTAGTTTAATGCTTACAAAACGCAAAGCTACAGTATTTAGAAATTACCACCCGTTTTTCTTTGGAGAAATTCAAAAAAGTTCATTTTGCCCGCAATTGTAAGGTTGGCGTAAAGTATTTTAAAGTGGCCATGACAGGCCAATCCGAATAATCGTTGTTATTTTGCAAACAGAAATTTTATCACTTTTTCTTCAACTTTTATGTCTACCAATCTTTACATCGCTGCCGCCGAATCAGGGGCAGGAAAATCGCTCGTCGTACTGGGTTTCATGGAGCTGCTCTCGCGTCATGTGAAGCGCATCGGTTTTTTCAGACCTGTGGTTCGTGCCAACGACGAAACCGATTCGCATCTCCGGCTTATCGCCGAGCACTATCAGTTGCCTTTCAAATACGACGACATGGTTGGGATGAACAGCAACCAGGCACTGGAACTCATGCAAGCCGGCGATCTGGATACCCTCTACACCACCATCATTAATAAATATAAAAATCTGGAGAAAGAGTGTGATTTTATTCTGATAGAAGGCACCGACTTTAGAGGCTCCATAGTACCCTTCGAGTTTGACATCAACGCACGGTTTGCCAACAACCTTGGCGCACCCATCCTGGCTGTAATCAACGGCCATGGAAAGTCGGCAACAGAGATTGGCGAAAACCTCCACATAGTCCGCGACACATTAGCACAGGAAAAATGCGACCAGATAGGCACCTGTATTAATCGCGTGGATGAGAAAAACCTGGAGGCAGCCAAAAACATTTTCGCACAACACGGGAAGCCCGGCGAAATAAATTTCATAATTCCAGAGAAAAGCCTGCTGCAAAAGCTCACCATGCGACAGATTGTAAAAGCCCTCGGCGCCCGACATATTTATGGCGACGATGAGTACTTGAACCATGATGTGATGGAGTTTAAGGTGGCCGCTATGGGTCTGGAAAAAGTGCTCAAACTCTCCACCGACCAGATGCTGGTTATCACCCCTGGCGACCGCACCGACGTGCTGACAGGACTTTTTATGAGTATGCTCGCCGACAACTTTCCCCGCATCTCCGGAATTTTGCTCACAGGCGGCATACAGCCCAGCGAGCAATTGCAACGACTGATGGAGGGTGTCAGACAACTTCCTATGACTGTGTACGGCGTTGAAACCGACACTTTCGAAACGGCCATGCAGGTGGGCGCCATCCATCCGGTGCTTACCCCTGAAAACGATCGCCGATTGACAGCAGCACTCAGCCACTTCGAAGCCAACGTGGACGTGGATGTGCTGGGACAAATCCTGCGCATCACCCGCTCGCGCATGATCACACCCATTATGTTCGAGTATGCGCTTTTTGAACGCGCCCGCGCCAACCGAAAACATATCGTGCTGCCCGAATCGGAGGACGAACGCATATTGCGCGCCACCGAAATACTGCTCAAACGCAATGTTGTGGACATCACCCTGCTGGGAAACGAAGAAAAAATATTGAAACAAGCACACGCCCTGCAACTAAGCCTCCAGGGGGTAAACATCATCGACCCTTACGACAACGATCTGGTACACGAATATGCTGCCGAATATTACCGTCTGCGCAAGCACAAAGGAATTACCAAAGAACAAGCTTTCGAGCTGATGCATGACGTGAGCTATCTGGGAACCATGATGGTGCACAAAGGCCACGCCGACGGAATGGTGTCAGGAGCAGCAAACACCACGCAGCACACCATCCGTCCTGCTTTTGAATTTATTAAAACAAAACCCGGCGTTTCTATCGTCAGCAGCTCATTTTTGATGTGTTTCGACGACCGCGTACTGGTGTATGGCGACTGTGCCATAAACCCCAACCCCAACGCTGACCAGCTTGCCGACATCGCCATCAGCAGCGCCGAAACAGCTATGAACTTTGGCATAGAGCCACGCATCGCCATGTTATCATATTCTACGGGCGAATCGGGCAAAGGCGAAGATGTGGAAAAAGTACGCAACGCCACACGCATAGCACGCGAGCGGCGCCCCGACCTAAAGATCGCTGGCCCCATACAATATGATGCCGCCATTGAACCTACCGTGGCACGCCAGAAAATGCCCGGCAGCGATGTGGCCGGCAAAGCCACCGTGTTTATCTTCCCCGATCTGAACACCGGCAACAACACCTACAAAGCCGTTCAGCGTGCTGCCAACGCCGTAGCCATCGGCCCGGTGCTGCAAGGCCTCAACAAACCCGTGAACGATCTTAGCCGCGGATGCCTCGTAAAAGATATCGTCAATACAGTGGTGATTACAGCCATCCAGGCGCAAGGGATGGAGAACTGATTCTCGTTTCCGGCCGCTGAAAGCTCAACGCAGTTTAGTCCTGACGATGGCGCCGGTGAATATTCTCAGCATCCCACTCAAATAAAGATCTCATCCTTTCGTAATTTAAGCTCACCAGCTAAATAGTGTCGGTTCATAAGGTCACACTTTTTGAATAATTGATTTGTCATTTTTGCTCGCCCCTCGCTGGGATTGCCTTTGGCAATCCCAGCGAGGGGCGGGTTGTTACAACCCTTCGTTTCAAACCAAGGCAAAATGCCCGGGATATGGATTGTCACAATAAAACCTTTCTCGAAAGACAAACACTAAATAATTTCACAAAACAGGTATTTCTACCCGTTGCTCAACCCTGGGCGCAGAATATTTTTGCAGAATATTTTTACTTATGAAAACTCATTTTTTAATGAAAGTAATCATAGCCGATGACCACACGATGTTTCGCCACGCTTTCCGCATGCAGCTCATGGAGATCGAAAATCTGGAAGTGGTGGGCGAAGCTGCGGATGCCAGCGAGCTGTGGCGTGTGTTGCAAAACACGGATGCCTGTCTGCTTTTTCTCGACATCCGTCTGGGCGACGACAATGGTCTGAAGCTGTGTCGCGAGATCACCGAGAAATATCCCTTTCTTAAAGTTATAATTATCACCATGTATGAAGAGGAAAACTATTTCATCTCCGCCATTGGAGCAGGAGCCAAGGGCTTCCTATTGAAACCTTTTAGCATTGGCGAACTGCGCCAGGCCATTGAGGCACTATCTGCAGGGCGCTATCATTACCGCGCCGGCGCCTATCATCGGCTCAAAAATACGCCCAAACCTTAGCTTGTTGTTGCTTTTGCTAATTATAAATCTTGTAAAATATTTTTATTTTAAATATTCATTAATATCGTAACTCTTATGAAAAAACATGTACACCTTTTCCGATTGATTGCCGTAGTGCTCATTGCAATAAACGGGTGGAATTTGAAAGCTCAAATTCAGTTTACAGAAATTCTGGAAGGCCCTGTAGCCACTGCCACTGACGACACTTACGGCGCTGTGTGGGCCGATTTCAACAACGATGGCTTCGATGATCTTTTTACCTGCAACAACGACGCGGGCGAACTAAACCGCTTCTTTTGGAACAACGGCGACGGCACCTTTACGCGCGACACCTTAATATTGCCAGCCACCGAAATGCTTACTTCGATGGGTGCTACTGCCGGCGACTACGACAACGACGGATACATCGATTTGTATGTTGTTAATCTGGCCAATCCTAATGCCCCTTCGCAAAACGTGCTCTACCACAACCAGGGCGACGGCACCTTTAGCAGGGTAATGTCGGGCGCTATTGTAGAAGATCCGGGCTGGTCGCTCAGCGGATCGTGGGTAGATTACGACAACGATGGCTGGCTGGATATGTTTGTGGCCAACTTCGACGGTCCAAATTATTTGTACCATAACAATGGCGATGGTACTTTTACTAAAATTACCGAAGGAGAGATCGTTACCGAAACGGGAACTTCCTATTGTGGCGCCTGGGGCGACTACGATAACGATGGATGGCAGGATCTGTATGTTGCCAACAATTTTGCCACTACGCTTCCTCCCGAAAAAGATTTTCTTTACCACAACAATGGCGACGGCACCTTTACCAAAATTACCGAAGGCGATATTGTTAACGACACACTGCTCTCGCACAGCGCCTCCTGGGGCGACTACGATAACGATGGCGACCTTGACCTGTACGTGGCCTGCCACGACTGGTACAACGACAAAAAGAATCATTTTTATGAAAATAATGGCGATGGTACTTTTACCAGCCGCAACGACATGGCCATAACGCAGGACGAAACTACCAGCCTGGGTAGCTCCTGGGGCGACATCAACAATGATGGATGGCTCGACCTGGTAGTGGCCAGCGCACGCTCCTCGGCACGCAGCAACTTACTCTATCTCAACAACCAGGACGGAACCTTTACACTCATGACCGAAGACCCCGTATACCTCGATTGGGAAAAATCCACAAGCGTTGTTTTTTCTGACTTCGACCACGACGGATACATCGACCTATACAGTGGCACACAGTCGGGAAGCCGTCCCGATGGGTTTTTTCACAACAATGGCGGCAGCAACCACTGGCTCGGCCTCCGACTTACCGGCACCACAAGCAATCGCAGCGCCATCGGTGCCCGCATTGTAGCGTATGTTGGCGAAGAGGTTATTATGCGCGACGTTACGGGAAGCACAGGACTCTATAGCCAGGGTTCGCTTGCGCAAATCATCGGCCTGGGCAATATCACCGAAAACATTCTTGTCGAGGTGCATTGGCCTTCCGGTATTGTACAGGAATTCCCAAATCTGCAGGTGGATCAGTACCATCAGCTTACCGAATCATCAACTTTTACACACGGAACAATTCAGGGCTTTGTGCGCGACGCTGAAAGCAACCTTGCCATTAGCGGTGCTACCATTTCTGCAATAGAAAACGGACAGCAAAACATTTCCACCCCAACACCATTTGGCGATCATTACTCGATGATGCTACAGCAGGGAAACTATACTTTTACCTGCTCTGCCAGCGGCTATGAAATCGGGGAATTTTCGGATGCGGAAATCGTTGCAGGTGAAATCCTGAATCACGACTTTTACCTTACTCCTTCCAAAAACATCACTTCCGTCGCCGAATTGCTCTCAACTGCTGTTATCAGCCCCAACCCGGCTGACGACTATTTTGTAATTGATGCAAATGAAGCCATGCAGCAAATCGAAATTATCAACAGCGCCGGGCAGCTGGTTTATCGGCAGGAAGCAAATTCCAATTCAGTGCGGATATCGACAGCATCGCTAAAGGCGGGTATTTATTTTGTGAAGATGAGCCATAGAAATTCTGTAACACTCCACAAACTTTTTGTCCGGTAAAAGCTGGTACAAATTTGCTCTTAGCAAAAAGGCCGCTCTTCAGGAGTGGCCTTTTTGTTTTAATATCATTAGAAATTGTCACATTCAGGTGGTAATACGCTCCAGCACCAGATCTATCAGACTATCGACAGCCTTGTGATGATCTTTGGAATAGGTGCTGTTGGCGCGGTTGGCGATGATGGCGCAAACGGTGAGCGTCTGGTGTCCGAGAAGTTTACCAAGGCCATAGAGTGCTGATGTCTCCATTTCAAAATTGATAATCCGATGGCCATTGTAACGCAGTGCGGCCATTTTATCCATGAGCTGCGGGTGCTGCAACGGAATACGAATGACGCGCCCCTGCGGACCATAAAACCCCGGTGCCGTTGCCGTAATGCCCGTGTGCATGCCGTCGGAGAGTTTACCGAAAAGTGATGGCGAACAAGCCACCGCATAAGGGTAAGGCAAATCTTTGTGCCAGCCAGTTTGCTGAATAAAGGCATCAGAAAGCTCCTGATCGACAACGTGGCTGCTGTCGTAAAACTTGAGCAGACCGTCGAGGCCGATGCCATGCGTGGAAGCAGCAAACGTATCTACCGGAATATCGGGCTGCACGGCGCCGCTGGTGCCCAGCCGCACAATATTGAGCGAGGTATGCTGCGGCTTGATGGTGCGCGTAGCAAAATCAACATTTACCAATGCATCCAGCTCATTGATCACGATGTCGATATTGTCGGTACCCATGCCGGTGGATAAAACGGTAAGAAATTTATTATTAAAAAATCCGGTGTTGCAAACTATCTCGCGGTTGCGGCTGCGGGTTACGATTTTATCAAAACGAGCTGATATTTTTTCTACCCGGTCGGGGTCGCCAACGAGGATTACATTTTCGGCTACATCTTCCGGATGGATATTCAAGTGGTAAATTGTTCCGGATGGATTGATAATCAATTCGGATTCGGCAATACGAGGATTAGGTTTTGTCATGATCAATATTATTCTGAAAGCGTTTAGTTTCCTACTTTTGCGAAAAAAAAAGGACAAAATTAATCAAATCAATTTATGAAAGCAGAGATCATTACCATAGGCGACGAGTTGCTGATCGGGCAGGTGGTTGATACCAATTCGGCCTGGATGGCCGAGCAACTCAACCTTGTGGGCTTGCAGGTACATCAGATCACCAGCATCAGCGACCACCGCAACCATATTCTTTCGGCACTTACACTGGCTGCGCAACGCGCCAACGTGATTCTGATTACCGGCGGTCTGGGGCCTACCAACGATGATCTTACAAAACCTACCCTTTGCGAATATTTCGACACGCCGCTGGTTTTTCACCAGCCTACTTACGATCATATCGAGCAACTCTTCCGGCAACGTGGTTATGCCATGAGCGAAGTGAACCGTCACCAGGCCGACGTCCCGCAGTCGTGCACCGTCATCCCAAATGCTAACGGAACGGCGCCGGGGATGTGGTTTGAACACGAAGGCATGATTTATATCTCTATGCCCGGCGTTCCTTTCGAGATGAAACCCATGATGCTGAATGAGATTTTGCCGCGGCTGCTCAAAAGATTTGAAGGCTCCTTTATACTTCACAGAACCATCCTTACACAGGGCATCGGCGAATCGCTGCTGGCCGAAACCATCGAGGCATGGGAAAATGCGCTTCCCGCAAATGTCAGGCTGGCCTATCTGCCACAGCCCGGCATTGTGCGGCTGCGACTCACGGCCACCGGCGACAACAAACAAGCGCTTGCCGCGATGCTCCAAAATCAAATTGAAAAATTATTACAAATTATTCCTGATCTGATTTTCGGTTTTAATGATGATTCTTTAGAAGCCGTAACGGGCAAGCTACTGCTGCAAAAGCACCGTACGGTTTCCACCGCCGAAAGCTGCACGGGCGGATATCTGGCGCACCTCATCACCTCGGTGGCGGGAAGTTCCGCGTGGTACCAAGGCTCGGTGGTGGCGTATCACAACCGGATAAAGATGCAGGCATTGGCCGTGCCCGAAAAAATGCTGGAAGCGCATGGCGCCGTTAGCCGGCAAGTGGTGGAAGCGATGGCCGATGGTATGCGCAAATCGTTTGGCACCGACTATGCCTTAGCGGTTTCGGGAATTGCAGGCCCCGACGGCGGCAGCGACGAAAAACCTGTCGGCACCACCTGGATCGCCTTATCGACGGCCCAAGATGTTACTTCCCGAAAATTCCTGTTCGGCGAGCACCGCCATCGCAACATCCGCAAAGCGGCGCTGACCGCTCTCAATATGCTGCGGCTTGAGCTACTGCGGGAATAAGATTTTGAATTATCAATTTTTAAAAAATTTCTC
>JAAYIU010000139.1 GCA_012523265.1 Bacteroidales bacterium
ATCCGCCACAACAAGCCGCTCCCGGTTTATGGCAAGGGCTTAAATGTGCGCGACGGGCTGTGGGTAGATGACCACGCCGACGCCATCGATCATATTTTACATCGCGGCACGATGGGCGTAACCTACAACATCGGCGGCCACAACGAATGGACGAACATTGATCTGATAAAACTGATGTGCAGGCTGCTCGACGAAAAACTGAAGCGCACGCCCGGCACCTCCGAAAAACTGATCACTTATGTAAAAGACCGCGCCGGCCACGCCATGCGCTACGCCATCGATTCGGCAAAACTGCAAAATGAGCTGGGATGGAAACCGTCGCTGCAATTTGAGGAAGGCTTATCTAAAACCATCGACTGGTACCTCACAAACAGCGAGTGGATGGCACGGGTTACTTCGGGCGATTACCAGAACTACTACCAGCAGCAGTATGAAGAGCGGTAGGTAGCTGTGGCAAAATTCCAAAAAGACAAGCAAACAAATAACAAATAAATTGTACTTCTTTTGGTGCAAATGCTTGCAGCAAGTGTTATGGTTTTTTTGCCGCCAATGCCCCATCCCCGGCCTCCTGATAATCGGGACAGGCATTCTCCTCCGGTTGGCGGAGAAGCGGAGCGCCGACGCACAAGCCGCTGCAGTGGATGGTTTCCGGCGAAGAAATAAAAACCTTATTTTCAATTAATTAACCTTAGTAGATAAATACAACATCTCGTAGCAACCTTATTACCTTATTGAGTATTGACAACAAGGTAATAAGGTTGGATAATTATTATTGGATCATATTCTCTACTAAGGTTTTAGGAAACAGGATAAGGTTTTTAAGGTCAAAGACCTCATCCCCCGACTCTTTCTCTTGAAGGAGAAGGAGAGCGCCGGCGTACTGGCGGCTGCTGGCAATAGTTTCGGGCGAAGCAGGAAGTTTATAATTCGCCCAACTTAACTCTCTCTTGCAGAACGTTTACACCCTTTTATTTTTTAATGAATTGATAGAAATGTCTAAATGCTCTGAATTTTTTGTTGTCAGTTTGGCCACGGAATGAAAAGGTTTGTGTGTACACCGTAGCTCCAATTGGAGAGGGGTCGGGGGTGAGGCAAAAAAGAAGTACTTCGCACCGCAATCATTCAAATAATCAGCAATAGCTAAACAGTTACAATACATTTAAAAATTTCAGTGATCAAAACCATTGAGATTTCCCTGTTTATTCCCGAACTTCACGGCCTAAGCCGGTGCAGCCCTATGGGATACTCTTCGGACATGAGTTGTAATATTTTTTCGTAATCCTGCGGCTGATTTACAAAATCGAGGTCGTTGGTGTCGATGACTAAAATACGCATGTTGGTTTTTTGCCGGATAAAATCCAGATAGCTCTCCTGAATCTTTTCGAGATATTCGCGTTTGATATCCTTCTCGTAGCTGCGTCCGCGATGCCGGATGTTGCGCATCAGGTTGTCGATGTTGAGATAGAGATACACCAGCAGATCGGGCTTGGGCAGCGACTCGCTGATAATCTCGAATAACTTTTTGTACAAACCAAAAGTATCTTCCGGCAGATTTTTGCGGGCAAAGATGAAGGATTTGTCGATGAGATAATCCGACACGGTAAAACTCTTGAACAGATCGCGGGCGGCAAGGCTGCGTTTAAGTTGCTCGTAGCGTTCGGCCAAAAACGAAAGCTCCAGCGGAAAAGCGTATTTGTCAGGTTCGCGGTAAAACTTGGGCAGAAACGAGTTTTCTTCAAACTGCTCCAGGATCAGCTTGGCGTTGTAGTCGTGGGCAATGCGGGTAGCCAGCGAGGTTTTGCCGGAGCCGATGTTGCCTTCTATCGAAATAAAATTATAGCGTGTGAGGGTCATTTGTTTTTAATAAAAATATTCTCCATTTTTTTAATTTCTTCTGCTTCTGAAGTGTCGTTGCACGCTGCCAGCATGTGCGCGATAGAAAAACCTGAAACGGGATGTTTGTAATCCTGATCCAGCTCCATCATTGGCCTAAGCACGAACCGTCGCTCCTGAATGCGCGGGTGCGGGAGGATTAGCTTGGGCGATTCCAGGATTAATTTATCATAAAATAAAATATCGATGTCGATGGTGCGCGAGGTGTAGCTCGGCTTACTGTCACGGACACGCCCCAACGATTTTTCTATCTCCAGCAGGATGTGCAGCAAGGTATGCGGCTCGTGAGGTGTTTGCAGCAGCAGTGCGAGATTATAAAAATCTTTTTCGGCCTGGAAACCCCAGGGCTGCGATCTGTACAACGACGACATTTTGCTTACGATGCCCGCCTGCTGCGCAATGGCTTTAACAGCTTTTACAATATTTCGTTCCCGGTTGCCCTTGTTGCTGCCCAGCAGCAGATAGCTTTGGTGCATCATAGCCTTTTCAAATTAGAGGTACCAAAAATAAGGTTCTTTTCCAAAAGAAATTCGCATATTTGTGGCCTCACCAAAAATTATACGTTATGAGAGATTTTTTCAAGTTTATGTTCGCCTCCATGCTGGGGTTTTTGATCATGTCAGTGATCATGTTTTTCGTGTTTCTGGGATTGATCTCCGGTCTTGCTGCCATGATGCAAACGCAGGAAACACAGGTTGCAGAGAACACACTTTTGCACATCAAATTCGACGCTCCGTTGATCGACCGTACCTCCAAAGATCCTTTCTCAAATTTTAGTTTCGCGAGTTTTGATCTCAAAAAATCCATTGGCCTGAACGATATCCTTAAAAATCTTGACAAAGCTTCACGCGATTCCAACATCAAAGGGATTTATCTCGACCTCACCGGAGTGCAAAGCGGCATGGCTACTGCAGAAGAGGTTCGCGACGCACTGCTGGAGTTTAAAAAGTCAGGGAAATTTATCCTGGCCTACAGCGAGGTTTACACGCAAGGCTCCTACTTTCTGGCCAGCACCGCCGACAGCATCTACCTCAATCCTGAAGGGGGCGTAGATTTCAGAGGTCTTTCTGCCCAGGCGATGTTTTTTAAAGGAACACTCGAGAAGCTCGATGCCGAGATGCAGATCATCCGCCACGGAAAATATAAAAGCGCCGTAGAGCCTTTTTTGCTGGAGCAAATGAGCGATGAGAGCCGCGAGCAGATGCAAGCCATCCTTGATGCGGTATGGACGCGTATGTCGAATGGCATATCCGATTCGCGTAATCTGACCGTAGAGCAACTCAACGAGATTGCCGAAAACCTGAGCCTTCGTACCGCCGAAGATGCGCTGAAATATCATTTTGTGGATGCGCTGATGTATAAAGATGAGGTGCTCGCTGCACTCAAAGGCCGGCTGGGTATGGATGACGACGATGACATCAAAACCGTTTCGTTGGCCAAATATACCGACGCTGCCGATCCCGATAGTCCAAAGATAGATCGCAAAAACCGCATTGCCGTGGTGTATGCCATCGGGGAGATTAACAGCGGCGAGGGCGACGACATGTCCATCGGATCAGAGCGTATCAGCAAAGCCATACGTAAAGCAAGGAGAGACGATAAAGTAAAAGCCATCGTGATGCGCGTAAACTCTCCCGGCGGCAGCGCGCTGGCTTCCGCCGTCATCTGGCGCGAGGTGAAACTTGCTGCTCAGGAAAAACCTTTTGTCGTCTCTATGGGCGATGTAGCTGCTTCGGGCGGCTACTATATCGCTTGTGCTGCCGACAAAATCTACGCCGACGCCACCACCATCACCGGCTCCATTGGCGTGCTGGGGCTGGTGCCCAACCTGCAAAATACCATGCGCAACAAACTGGGCATAACTTTCGACTATGTGAAAACGCACGAAAATGCCAACATGATGACGCCCATGCGTCCGCTCACACCATTTCAACATGATGTGATTTTAGAATCTATCGAAGACATCTATGCTACTTTCGTGCAGCATGTGGCCGATGGCCGCGGCATGACCTGGGAGGCTGTGGATGAAATTGGCCAGGGACGCGTATGGGCCGGTGCCGACGCTGTAAATATTGGATTGGTAGATGAGATTGGCGGCATGGAAGACGCCATCAACGAAGCCATATCGCTCGCAAGATTAGAAACCTGGTCGATAAAGGAATACCCCGAACAAAAAGATCCTTTTCAGCAATTCATCGACGAGCTAACGGGCAACACCCGCATCGAAGCGAAAATTAAAAATGAGCTGGGCGACAACTACCGCCTCTATCAATACATGAAATATTGGCAAAACACCACCGGCGCACAAATGCGGTTGCCATTTGATATTTACATCAATTAGCACATAAAATCTTTTTGCGCTTTAGCGTAAAATTAAAATCCAAAATACCAGCTTGCAACAGAAAAATAAATAACCACTCCGCTGATGTCGGCGATGGATGTAATCAACGGTGCACTGGCGGTAGCCGGGTCCAATTTTAATTTTGTAAAAGCAAAGGGCAAGAGGAGGCCAATCAGGCTGCCGTTCAAAACCGTCAAAACCATCGTAATGGCCACCACCAAAATTATTTCGGGCGCTCTGAAACTGGCGACGGCGGCAACGGCTACGGCCATCGTAACGCCCAGAAGCAAAGCCACAAGAATTTCTTTGCCGATGAGCCGGTACCAGTCGCCTACTTTTACATCGCCGATAGCTAATGAGCGAATCATGAGCGTAGCCGACTGAGAGCCTGCGTTGCCGCCGCTGTCGATGAGCAGAGGCAGGAAGAAAACCAACGAAACTACCGTTTGAATTACATGTTCGAAACTTGATAAAATAGCGCCGGAGAAAACATTCATAAAAACCAGGGCTACCAGCCACACAATCCGGTTTTTGTACAAAGCGCCTATTCGCTCCGTCAAGGGGTTGGCTATCGCACTTTGAAACGAGCCAAATTTATGAAAGTCTTCCGTGGATTCCTCTTCCACAACGTCCATCATATCGTCCACCGACACTATTCCTATCAGCGTGCCCTCGGCATTGATTACAGGCAACGCCACGCGGTCGTAATCCCGGAATGTTTTGATGGCGCTTTCCTGATCATCCATGGCATTGAGCGCAATAAAGCGGCGATCCATAAGCTCTTCGATCTTCTGCTGCGGAGAAGCGAGCAGAAGCTCTTTGATCCGGATGTCGTCGACGAGTTTCCAATCGTTGTCGACAATGTAGATAACGTTGAGCGTCTCTGAATCCCGGCCAAATTTACGGATGTGCTCAAAAGTCTGTCCGACGGTATTTTGAGGCTTAATGGCAACATATTCGGGAGTCATCAATCGCCCGATACTGTCTTCGGGATAGCCCAACAATTGAATGGCAATCGTTCGCTCTTCGGGCGAAAGGCATTGAATAAGCTGCTGGGTTACCTGGCCGGGCAGCTCTTCGAAAAAGGCTGTCCGGTCGTCAGGCTCCAGGTCGTTGAGCAAATCCGACAGCTCCTGGCTATTTTGTGCCAGCCCTTCGATAATCTGTTCCTGATTTTCGTACGAAAGCAACTGGAAGACTTCTTTAGCCTGCGATCTGTTGAGTAATCTGAAAAGAATTATCTGATCATTTTCGGATGATTCTTCGATGAGTTGCGTAAGCTGAATTGAATCGTATTCATTCAATGAATTTTTTAATTCTATCCATCGCTTGTCCCTGATTAGCTCAGGAAATTTTTCTGTGAATTCGACCATTTCACTGCCTCTCTATGATTTACGCTTATGAATTTTCTAATGTTCCTGCATGGCGTTTTATTAATCCTCACCATCGGTAAGCCATTCCAACGAAATGCGGACAAAGGTATTTTGCTGATAATTGTCTTTTTCAAAGAACAAACCAATATCGCCATTGGCAAGAACGGTCATGGAAGAATAAGCGGAACCTCCCTGATAAATGGTTTTACCTGCTGTCCAGGTCGCGCCCTCGTCGTAACTGATTCTCAGGGTCAGGTTTACACGATCGTCGGTAGATTTTGCATTAGCAAACAACAACCTGTTTTTGTCGGCGCCATCAGCGGTGCTGGTATATCTGATGATGCATGCATTGCAGCCCGGATCGATGAGCGCCGAATCAGGTGCTGAGTTCCAGATAGTGCCCTGGTCTGCAGATGTATGAATGTAGCGGATTCCTGCACCATTTACGCGGCTGTTGATCATCCAGGTGCCATCGGCCAGTTCAACAATTTTGGATTCATCCCCCGGCACAATTGGATTGTTGATGAGATACCAGCTTTCGCCATGATCGTCGCTACCAAAAAGATGCAGCCCGTTTTCCAGATTCACATGCGTATGCAGCAACTTCCCCGCACGGGTCTGGATGCCCCGCCCCGAAGTGATAAACTTAAAATCGTTGTGCCATTCGGGTTTTGAAATTTGTGAAGTAATATCAACGGGATCGCTCCAGGTTTTTCCATTGTCACCACTTCGGGAAACCCGAAAATAATAGATGTCTTTTTCGTTGTCTAAATCCATGTAATTAAAAAACAAAAAAATGGTTTCTGTAACATAATCCACAATCAACGAAGGGTCGGAGGCCGACTGTCCAACGGGATAATCCACGATGGTTTCGATGGCTGACCAGGAGTCTCCGTTGTCGGTGCTGCGGCGCATCACGATGTTTATATCGGTGTTCGATCTAAGGTCGCCGCAGGAAGGCACTCTTTCGTCGATAGCCACCACCACATCGCCGTTGGGGGCAGTAACTATTGCCGGTATCCGGTAGCAGGCTACTCCGGGTTTTGTGGTTGAATCAAACAAATTTACAAACCGCAAGCCGTTATCCTGAGCTTGTGTC
>JAAYIU010000140.1 GCA_012523265.1 Bacteroidales bacterium
ACGCTACACTGACCCAACGGGAATGCAGAGCGAGGATGAGGTGGATCAGGTGCATCCGCCTACCAAACCCGAAAGCAAATGGAACTACAGTCAAGAACTGACTGAAAGTTGGTATCCGGATCGACAGGATTTATCCATCTACACCTCTGATGAGTTTACAATATTAAAACAGGATGTCTCGACACATGATGATTTGCATGCTACTGACTATTACTATTTAAACGAAGATAATTGGAAGCCATTTGAACTTGCGAAATCTACCTTCAAAGAAGATGTTGAAAAGTTTGCATTATATCCAATACTGTTTTCCGGTGGAGCAGTAGCCGGTTCCATATTGATTGAATCTCTACTTCCCGTGGCTGTTGAAGGCGTAAAGGCTTCTGTTCCATATTTGGCAAAAGGGGCTTTAGCCGCTGCCGAAGAGGCCGGACTGGCATACGAAGCTGCTCAGGGATTTGTTGCCACCTATCCAAAACTAACGGGGGTTGTGTTAGAAATTGCCGGGGCTGAATTGTCTGGAGTTGATCCAATTCAAAATCCACTATCCTCAGCATATTCAGAAGCTTTCAAGTTCGCACTTTTTTCTTATTCACACCGCCATGAATTAATCAAAAATGGTAAAGAAGTTTTGAAAAACGATTTCCAATTTAGTAACTCAAAGAATACTTCCAATTTGCAAATGATGCCTGCTGATAATACCAGATTTGTTAAACCTACTATTCCTTATGAAATCGAAAAGTTGGACAGAAAATCCATTAGGTAATAAAGCTAAGTGGATAATGAATAGAAAGATCAAAATAACGTTGGCTTGTTTTATACTCTCGTTGTTGTTTTTTATGGCAAACGAATACTTTATTGGGCCGGCAAAAATACCAGGAGGTCTTCCGCTATCTTTCGAGGAAATTTCAGGAAGGTTCTGGGAATATTTCGTTCTTGCAGCCATTACCACATTTATTTGCTATTTAGCTTTAACAAGCGATAGCAAGTAATCTATTAATATCACTCAAGAACTATAAGAAAATCAATGGGAAGGAGCTTTACATACAAAAACGAAACCAACCGCCTGCTCAGCCACGATGGCCGCACCGATGTGTACAGTTACGATGAACACGGCAACACTACCGCCATGCCACACCTTAGCCGCATAAAGTGGAGAAGTTACATCTGTGAGCGTGAACCTAAAAGTCAATATTAATCGTTAATTGTAGAGAATATGTTTAACATGGAGACTTTAGAAAAAAGGGATTACATTCACAGCCATTTACATTTGATTGATGAGAAAGTCATTAAACAGTTGTACCAAAATATGTATTCTGAATTTGAAGAAAATGATACCATAGTTGGCTTTAACCCTTACGGGAAACCAATTGAAAAACAGCAAGTGTTGGCTGACCTTATTGAGGCTGAAAAACAAATTGAAAGCGGTGAATACATAACTTTAAAAGAATTAGAAGAAGACTCGAAAACATGGTAATGAAGAAGTTGATACGGTAAGCGTTTTAAATATTATCCATACCAGCCAGCATCCTGATAAAAGGAAGAATACTTAAACACCACCGCGCAATCAGAAAAAACGGTATTGAAAATCAACCGACAACAAAAAGTCAGGCAAAGAAATACCGGGCAATGTCCACCAATACATATCCTGCCCCAATTTGTCCATGATGACTTGGGGCTTTTGTTATTTTTGCACGGATGAAAATAAAGTTCGGGTATTTGATCGTTTCATTTTTTTTGTTTGTGCAAATTGGTTTAGCGCAAAATCAAGCCGTCATCGATTCTATCGAAAAGGTTTTGTTGCAAACCACAGATGTGGAATTGCGGGTAGAGTTATTGCTCCGGCTTTCGGACGAATACCTCACATCAGCGCCCGACAAGGCAAAAGCCTATGCTGAAAATGCCTTGTTGCTTGCTGAAAAAAATGGCCTGCTAAAAGAAAAAGTCAGCTCCCTGATCGATCTGGCCAGGATTTCCCAGACAAAAACCGATCTGAAAAATTCGATCAATTATGCCATCCAGGCCAAGGAGCTGGCCAGCATCAAGGGATTCAAGAAAGAATACGCCGAAGCTACATTGCTTATTGCAAACAGTTTTACCCAGCTTAATGATTTTACCAAGAGCTCCAATCTGTGTTTTGAAGCACTGGAGCTTTACGAAAAGATTGGAGATGCAAAAGGAACCTGCGATGCCCTCAACGGAATTGGAATCATTTATTTTGAACAAAAACAGTACGACAAGGCATTGGAGTATTTTAAGCGTTCGCTTGCCATCGCTGAGAAGCTAAATGATCTTAGAGGAATTTCCAGGGGTCTGAATAATACTTCCAATGTGTATGGCCTGGATAAAAACAATGTTCATAAAAGTATCAAAGCACTGGAAGAAGCCATTGAAATTAATTTGCGTACAGGCCAAAAGCTGTGGCTCGGTATCAACTACAGCAACCAGGCTTCCTATTATGCGCAAATCGATAAGTATGATTCAGCCTTTCAATATGTTTTTAAATCCATCGAAACCTATAAAGAACTTAACAACCTGCTGGATCTGGCCAGATCCTATCATCAATTATCAGAATACTACCTGGTGATGGAAAATACGAAGGAGTTTTTATTTTATGCTATGTTGGCCGACTCGATTGGTGAAGCTAAAGGCTTGAAAGGGGTTCAGTTTACGACAGCCAACACCTTGCAGAATTATTATTCGCAGGCAGGCGATTTTGAGAAAGCCTATTTTTATAAAACCAGGCAATACAATTTAAAGGATAGTATTGATACCGAAACCAGCC
>JAAYIU010000311.1 GCA_012523265.1 Bacteroidales bacterium
CAGCCAGGTCGGACATCAGCGTGAATCCACCCTCCTGATCGATGATGCGCATAAGCGTTTCTAACGATCCGCCTTCAACTTCGTAAGGTGTCTGTTGTTCGCGGCTGGCAGGGATATCGCAAAGATTGATCACCTGATCGCGGAAGCAGTGGCCGTCGCTGAGCAGCCAGATGCCGGGAGCTTCGGCATCGCGAACCTTTATCAGCGGTTTGCTGTAAATTGCGTGGCCAGGGCTGGTGTAGATTTTCATCTCTTCGTAAAACAATGGCCACTCACGGATTTTACTATTATAATAAGGTGTAACAAAAATTCCGGAATCCAGCTCATCAGCTATCAGTCGTTCGGCAATCTCTTCGGTGAGCAGTTCGCGGGCAAGAAGCTGCACCTCCGGATAATGACGTCGCAGGTTGCCCGCAAAACGCGGCAATAGATAAGGCGCCAGGGTAGGGATGATCCCCAAACGGATTTTACCACTGATCTTTTGGTTAAAAGATTTTATCGTCTCATGGATCTGGTCGGTTTGGTTAAGCACCAATTGCGCCTGGTCGATGATGAGCCGCCCTATTTCGGTGGCAATCACTGGCTTTTTGGTGCGATCGAAAATCACAATCCCCAGCTCATCTTCCAGTTTTTTTACCTGCATGCTTAGCGTGGGCTGCGTTACAAAGCATGCCTGCGATGCTCTGGCAAAATTGCGGTGGCGGTCGATGGCCACCAGATATTGTAGTTGTACGAGAGTGATCACTGAAAATTAATATTTAAAAATTACTAAAATCGCTGTGCCTTTGCCAACTTCTTCTTACAGCCTTGCAGCAGGCTTTTCGTTATCGTTATCTTCATTTTTTAATAAAAAAACAGAAGGATTTTAAAGGTAACCTATTGATATCATTGACTTTAATATTATAAAATAATAATACTCAAAGCCGGAAAGTGCTAATCGTAAAAGTGCAAAAGTAAAACTTTATCAATCCCCTCTATTGCATCATAGAAACATTCGATTTGTTTTATATCTTGATCTTGAGTAGTTTTGCATCATTGATTTTTTAAAATTCATTTCATTTATTAACAACAAAAAACTCTCTAATCATGACAGAACAAATGGAAGTACAAGAAGTAAAAAGGATACCCCTTATTGGTGATCAGGCGCCCGACTTTAAGGCTATGACTACCCAGGGAATGATCCAGTTTTCGGAATACAACAAAGGAAAATGGGTAATTTTATTCTCACACCCTGCCGACTTTACGCCGGTGTGCACCACCGAGATGTCAGCTTTTGCCGAGCAAGAAGATGAATTTGCCAAGCACAACACCAAGCTCATGGGCTTGAGCATCGACAGCATTCACTCGCACATAGCCTGGGTGCACAACGTAAAGAAAAATCTGGGCATCACCATGCGGTTCCCAATCATTGCCGACATAGACATGAAGGTTTCCAATCTTTATGGTATGGTTCAGCCGGGCGAAGCCGAAACTGCTGCCGTGCGCGCGGTATTTTTTATCGACCCCAAAGGCAAAGTGCGCCTCATCATGTACTACCCGCTCAACGTTGGTCGTAACATGGACGAAATCTGGCGCTCGCTGAAAGCACTGCAAACCTCCGATGCCAATGGCGTGGCTATGCCCCTCAACTGGCAGCCAGGCGACAAGGTAATTGTACCTCCACCAAAAACGGTGACCGAAATGGAAGACCGCGAGAAGAGCAATTACGAAATGGTAGATTTCTATCTTGCCAAAAAAAGCCTTTAAGCATTTTTATTTTTAAAATTTAAAAAGACCAGCACATTGCCGGTCTTTTTTTTATGACATCCATTAGCTGCAGCTCTTGCAATTTCCAACAGGCAGGCAATAGAAATGCTTAATAGTACTTTTGTAAAAAATAAAAATACAGAACTATGTCGTATACCAATGAACAAGTGCTGGAAGCCTTGAAAGAGGTGATTTATTTCCCGAAAGGCGACAACATTGTTTCGCTCAATATGGTGGATCATCTTGAGGTAAAAGGCAACAAAATAAGTTTCACGCTGCTGTTTCCAAAGCCAAACGATAAGGCAGCCGCTATTGTAGAACAATCGTGTGTGGATGCCATCGAAAAGCATCTGGGCGCTGATGCGCAGGTGCGGGGCAACATTACCCTGAAAGCCGGAGCGCGCGATGCCCTTTCCAGGATAAAACACATCATAGCCATAGCTTCGGGCAAAGGCGGTGTGGGCAAATCAACTGTGGCAGCTAACCTGGCAGTGGCGCTGGCCAAAACAGGCGCACGCACCGGAATCCTCGACGCTGACATTTACGGCCCCTCCATCCCGCTGATGTTTGATCTGGAAAATGCCCAGCCCATGGCGGAACATCGCGATGGCCACGACGTGATTATCCCGATAGAACAATATGGCCTAAAAGTGCTCTCCATAGGCTTTTTCATACAGCCCAACCAGGCGTTGCTCTGGCGCGGCCCCATGGCTTCCAATGCTTTGAACCAACTGCTGCGCGACACCGATTGGGGCGAGCTTGATTACCTGGTGCTGGACCTTCCTCCCGGAACCGGCGACATCCATCTCACCATTGTGCAGGAAGTAGACGTGTCGGGTGTAGCCATTGTGAGCACACCACAAAATGTGGCGCTGGCCGATGCACGTAAGGCATTCAGCATGTTCAACAACGAAAAAACCAGAGTGCCCATCCTGGGGCTTATCGAAAACATGTCGTACTTTACCCCTGCCGAACTGCCCGACAACAAATATTACATCTTCGGAAAAGAGGGCGGCAGGCAATTGGCCAACGAGGCCGGCGTGCCATTTCTGGGCGAGATACCACTTGTGCAGAGCATTTGCGAAAGCGGCGACAGAGGAAAACCCGTAGCGCTGGAAAACAACGACAACCCGGTGGCCAAAGCTTTTGATGAGCTGGCCAGAAACATCATTGCAAATCTTAACAAACCTAAAGGTTCGCCCTTTGCCTGAAATAATTCAGCCAGTTTATAGTTTCTTTTTTTGTTATTAATATCATCATCCAATGGAAAACAACAGAGAAGAGATCAAGCGTAAAGTAGAAAATGTTATCGAACAGATACGTCCCTACCTGCAACAGGATGGCGGCGACATTGAATTTATTGAACTTACCGACGACAACACAGTGAACGTGAAATTGCTTGGCGCATGTGGCACATGCCCTTACAGCACCATGACACTAAAAAGCGGTGTGGAAACGGCCATGAAAAAAGCCATCCCTGAAATAAAATCAGTAGAAGCTGTAAATTTAGAATTGTAAAAAATAGATAATGTTTGTTGTTTCACATCAAGGCTGCCGGAATTTTCCGACAGCCTTTTTTGTTTAAAATAAGCTTGACTTGGTAAAAATTGTTAAGAATGAGCCGGTTTGCAAGCAGTATAAAGGGCACCTGCTAAATAGTAGTACATTTGGCATGGTTTTTCTCGTCCATTGTTTTTGATAAATTTAGCTACTAAAAAATAATTGACATTGTTTAATCATAAAATTGAATTAATTAAATCTTAAAAATTATGAAAAAAATTCTATTCCTTTTCGCAATCGCACTGTTTATGAGCTTCTCCGTAAAAGCTCAGAGTGTTTATCATCCGTGGATCATTGGTGTGGGTGCCAACTACACCGACTTTAACGTGATCAACTATCCTGTCGGCGATCAGTTTCAGGATGCCAACTGGATGGGCAAACATTTGCCTACTATGTTGCGTTTTGGCCGCATGCTCAACAATTCGTTTACACTAACAGCAGTGGCTTCGCAAGTAACGCTGGATGTGGACAAGCTCAATCGCATACCGCTGGATAATAATATCTACAGCGACTTTTTCTGGAAAGTCGGCGGACAGCTTGAGTATCATCTTGCCAACGGCTACATCATCAACGAGAAAAGCTGGTTCGCTCCCTATATCTTTTCCGGGGTAAGCGGTTCCACAATTAACGAGGTAACTTACGCAAGCGTTCCGATGGGCGTAGGCTTCAATATCTGGGTTTCAGAATATGTGGGCTTCAACTTCCAGGGATCGTATGATTATATTTTCGATTTCGACGACTACATGCACTATTCAGCAGGTATCATCGTGCGTTTTGGTAAGGCAATCGACAAAGATAAAGACGGCATTCCTGACCTTTACGATGCTTGTCCGGAAACCCCGGGAGTAGAACTACACGACGGCTGTCCGGATACCGATGGCGACGGCGTGGTGGATAGCCTTGATAAATGCCCCGATCGCTATGGTCCCGCATCGGCTGACGGCTGTCCTGACATGGACGGCGACGGAATTCCGGATCATCTCGACAGATGCCCCAACGAGCCTGGTACCCTTGCCAACCAGGGCTGTCCTGATACCGACGGCGACGGCATCATCGACATCGAAGACCATTGCCCCAACGGGCCAGGCCCTGCCGCTACGCATGGCTGCCCTGATGCTGATGGTGACGGCGTGCCGGATAAGTGGGATCTGTGTCCCAACGAGCCGGGTCCAATAAGCAATGCAGGATGTCCGGTAGAGGAAGCCTCTTCCACCACGATAATTATCCCTGTCGAAAAACAGGAAGCTATCCAGATGAACCAAAAAAACATAGAGTTCGATATCAACAGCGCCAAACTGCGCGAAAGTTCCATTGAGAGCCTGGATAATATCATCAAGATTATGAAAGAATATCCGCAGTCGCGTTACACCGTTTATGGATATACTGACGATACAGGCCCTGCTTTCTTCAACTTTAACCTTTCGAAGCAACGTGCAGCTTCCGTTAAGGAGTATTTCGTGAAAAACGGAATCGCTGCCGACCGACTGGAATCAGCAGGATTTGGCGAGCAAAATCCATTGCTCCCCAATACCAGCGAAGCTAATCGCAAGATGAACCGCAGGGTGGAAATTAATTCCATCAGCAAATAGAGATGACGTTAAATCACCAGTCAAAGAATAAGCCCGGCACACGCGTGTGCCGGGCTTTTTTTATGAATGCAGGAATCACTAACCCCGCGTCTTTAGGCCGGGGGATAAAACGATTCAAAATGTAGTGGGCTTTAGCCCAAAAAATGCTTTGAAATCACCATTCTTTCACAACAGATATTTAGCGACGATAGGCATGCGCCGCCCCCTGCCAAAAGCTTTGGGGGAAACCCGCAAAATGGGCGGTGTCTGATGGCGTTTGTATTCGCTGGTATTTACCAACTTTAAAATACGCCGCACCGTGGCTTCATCACATCCGGCAGCAATAAGTTCTTGCGAACCCTTTTGCAACTCGATGTATTGGTAAAGAATTTTATCAAGGATGTCGTAGTCGGGGAGCGAGTCGCTGTCTTTCTGGTCGGGGCGCAGCTCTGCCGAGGGTGGCTTGGTAATAATGTTTTCGGGGATGACCTCACCGTTGCGGTTGATGTAGCGCGCCAGGGCAAAAACATCTGTTTTGTACACATCGCCCAGCACCGAAAGCCCGCCGTTCATATCCCCGTAAAGGGTACCGTAACCCACAGCCGCCTCGCTTTTGTTGGAGGTGTTGAGCACAATGTATCCAAACTTGTTCGAAATTGCCATGAGCAGTGTGCCGCGGATGCGCGCCTGCAGATTTTCTTCGGTAAGACCGAAAGGCAAATCTTTGAAAATGGGCGCCAGGATTTTTCCGAAACTTTCGTAAGCATCACCAATAGAAATGATCTCGTGCGGGCTGCCAAAATTTTGCAGCATCTCCAGCGAATCGTCCACCGAGTGCTGCGACGAAAAGGGCGAAGGCATCAGCACCGAAAGTACATTATCATTTCCAAGGGCTTGCGCTGCAAGCGCAAGCGTAACCGCCGAATCGAGGCCGCCCGACAGACCCAGCAATGCGCGGTCAAAACCAAGTTTCCCGAAATAATTACGAATCCCCATCACCAGGGCATCATGTATCAAGCCGATCTTACGATCATCGGCAGGATATTTATCACCAGGTCGCTGGGGCGAATGAACGGACAGATTATCGGTATCAAAAACCTCAAAATCTTCTTCAAAATATTTCAATTCGCCGGCAACTTTCCCATCAGCACCAATCGCCAGGGAGCCACCGTCGAAGAGCAATTCGGTTTGCGCACCCACATGATTTACATAAAACAACGGCAATTTGTAACGATTCACATTGGCCAGCAACATATCGGTACGCGCCACATGCTGCGTGTAATTAAAAGGCGAGGCGGCGATATTGATCATCAGATCGGGTTGGTGGCGCATCAGCTCATCAATTGGCGTGGTGGTATAGAACGCATTGTTGCCGAAATTCCACAGGTCTTCGCAAATGGTGAGCGCTATTTTTTTATCGCCCACCTGTACAATGTCAAATTCTGTGTTGGGTTCAAAATAACGATACTCGTCAAACACGTCGTAGTCGGGGAGCAGCGTTTTGCGCCGGATGGTTTTCACCTCCCCGTCGGCAAGGACGTAAGCTGCGTTGAACAAGCCTTTGCCGTGTTCGGCGGGATTGCGCTCGGGGGCACCCACGATGGCTGTGATTCCCACACATCCGGCGGCTATTTGCCCGATAGCTTTATGGCATTGTGTAATAAAATCATCAAACTCCAAAAAATCGCCGGGAGGATAACCCGACACGGCAAGCTCGGCAAAAACTACCAGCTCGGCGCCATCGGTTATAGCACGCCCGATGGCCTGCAGGATGCGTGATACGTTACCCGAAAAATTCCCGATGTGATAATTGATTTGTGCAAGAGCAATGCGCATGGCTGAATGATTTTTCTTTTTTAGAAAATAACGCCCAACGTAAGCTCGATAAAATGGGGTGCCGCTTTTTGTTTCACATCATCGTCCACGGTATTGTAGCCTTTCATAATATTAGAGATGCCGTTGTAATAGGTGAGGCCGAAAACCAGGGAGGTGGAGTTGTCGATATAATATTCGATGCCGCCACCCAACACCAGCGAAGCTTTCAGCAGGCGGGTATCGTCGGTGCGGTCGCGCTCGTTGGTTTCGGACTCATAGACGCCGCCAACACGGTATTGAAAGGTCTCTTCAGTTTTTGTTTTGATATTAAAAGCCAGCGAAAATCCTATCTGGCCATAATACTGCATCTTGTCAAAGCGGTTGGTTTTCATTTTTAGCGTAAGCGGAATATCGATGTAGCGTAGTTTCATGTCGCTCACCATGGTTCCGGTAATGGTCGTGGTATCGGTTCCATTCACCACCCTATTCTGAAATGGATAAGAAATTTCCCCATTTAGATAATTGAGATTAAAACCGGTGGCGAAAAAATAATTTTCGGTGATGGTGATGTCGCTGATAAACCCCCAGGAAAATCCCGCCTGTGTGCCTTTATTTTTATAACCCTCCGAGTCGGGCGAAACCCAGCTAATGGCGGGAGCTACTTTTAAACCAAAGCGAAAAGGTTTTACCTGGCTGAAAGCAGTGTGCGCCATCAGCAGCGAAACAAGGGTGAAGAGTAGAGCAGTTTTTTTCATAATATTTTCGATGGTTAATAATCCGGATTAATAAAATAAACGGAGGCAAAAATAGTGAAAGATTAGGAGGAACCAGCAGCTTAGGAAACAATTAAGCCTTTACGGTGCAGGTGACTAAAAAAAGTCAAGAAAAAACATAACAAGAGATAATGCAAAATGGAATTGAATATCGAATATTCAATAAAGCCTGTCGGTGGTAATTAGATTGCATTGATTCTGAAACAGATTTCTCTCCGCCAGCCGGCGGATCGAAATGACACGACTGCCACGGACAAAGGGGGCATAAGTGGCGGGCGCTGCGCACCCGCCACTTATGCCCAATACAGATTATCGCGTGTCACATCGACTGGAAATTTTGCGAAGCAAATTTGGAGGGAGAAATCTGTATTAATTCAGCCGCTCACAACATCACCAATAACAGCAGCCGGGGCTATTCTGCAATGATTAATAATTTTTACCAATGCACTTTGCGTTTTCTGTCTATATTTGTCGCCTTTCAAAGAAACATTAACTTAAACACATAAAAATTATGAAACGATTCACCTTTGTAATGATTCTGCTGCTGGCTACCGGCTTTGCCTTTGGCCAGATTTCGTTAGGCCCCAAGATCGGCTTCAACACATCCAAGCTTACAGTGGATGCTTCTGATATCAGTTCCGATCTGAAAAACTCCTTCAACTTTGGTGTGTTCCTGCGTGTTGGCAAAAAATTCTATCTGCAGCCAGAGGTCAACTGGATGACGCGTGGTAGCGTATTTAAAAAACCGGCGATGGATAACCTAAGCCCCGTCGAGCAGGAGATCG
>JAAYIU010000155.1 GCA_012523265.1 Bacteroidales bacterium
ACTTACAAGATTGTTCATAAATTTTTAACTCATTGCTATTGTGACAGTTACAAGGCCATCTTATGAACAGCTCCAAACCTGAATTTTTATGCCTAATTTTGCCAAAACCTTTTTAGACTGGACTCATAATTCTTTACCGATTTTGCTGCTAAAGTAAAACTTCTTTTTTAAAAAACAGATATTAAAATTCTGCGTGTTTGGGCGTGCGCGGAAACGGGATGACGTCGCGGATGTTTTTCATGCCGGTAACAAACTGCACCATCCGTTCAAACCCCAGCCCGAAGCCGCTGTGCGGAACGGTGCCATAGCGACGTGTGTCGATGTACCACCAAAGGGTATCTATGGGGATGTTTAACTCGTGAATTCGCCGGGTGAGTTTCTCCAGGTTTTCTTCGCGTTGCGACCCGCCGATGATCTCGCCGATGTTGGGGAAAAGTACATCCATAGCGCGCACGGTTTTCCCGTCGTCGTTTTGCTTCATGTAAAACGCCTTGATTTCTATCGGATAGTCGGTGAGGATAACAGGTTTTTTGAAATGTACTTCCACCAGATAGCGCTCGTGCTCGGCCTGTAGGTCTACGCCCCAGCTTACCGGATATTCAAATTTACGGTCGCACTGCTCCAGGATTTCTACGGCGCGGGTGTAGGTGAGGCGTTCGTAGGGCACTGCAATAATTCCGCGCAGCCTTTCTATCAGCTCCGCATCGAACATCTTGTTGAGGAAGGTCAGGTCGTCCATGCAATTATCCAGCGCATACTGCACCAGATATTTCAGGAAGTCTTCGGCCAAATCCTGGTTGTCGTTGATATCATAAAAAGCCATCTCGGGTTCTATCATCCAAAACTCCGCCAGGTGGCGCGGGGTGTTTGAGTTCTCAGCCCGGAAAGTAGGCCCAAAAGTATAAACCTGCGACAATGCCAGTGCCCCAAGCTCCGCCTCGAGCTGTCCCGACACGGTCAGGTTGGTAGCTTTTCCAAAGAAATCTTCGGCAAAGTTTACGGTGCCATCTTCTTTCAGCGGCGGCTTTTGTGGGTCGAGGGTGGTAACGCGAAACATCTCGCCGGCACCTTCGGCATCAGAGCCGGTGATGATGGGCGCATGCAGGTAATAAAAGCCGTGGTCGTTGAAATATTTGTGGATGGCAAAAGAGAGTGCATGGCGTATGCGCAGCACCGCGCCAAAGGTGTTGGTGCGTGGCCGCAGGTGCGCTATGTCGCGCAAAAACTCCATCGAATGCCCTTTTCGCTGTAGCGGATAAGTCTCAGGATCGGCGGTGCCGTATAGCTCTATTTCGGTGGCTTGTATCTCGTTGTTTTGTCCTTTGCCCACCGACTGCACCAGTTTGCCGGTTACGGAAATGCCCGAACCGTTGGTAACCTTTTTAAGCAGCTCTTTATCAAATACATTTACATCCACAACAACCTGAATGCTGTGTATGGTAGAGCCGTCGTTGAGGGCGATAAACGCAATTTTTCCGCTTCCGCGATGGGTGCGCACCCAGCCTTTTACATTCACCTGGCGGTCGTAGTTGGTATCCTGCAGCAAAGCCGCTACCATCGTTCTTTTGATCGTATTCGTCATAAAAATTCTCTTTTTTGTAGAAAGATGCAAAAATAAACACTTTATCCTCACCGGCTATCTTCTGCACAAATTAAAGCGAGGAGGAAGAGGGTGGTGGTTCTGCGCACGATGCGTTCTCCCATTCACGACAAACAATCCTAAAGTTGAATTTTATAATGCGTTCTTTTAACTGAAAATCAGCGGCAGCCAAAACAACTTTAAGAGGATTCACAAATCTTTTTCCGTTATTAATCAGTTTTTTATATTTTTGCAACCCTTTAAAAATAGGGATGACATTAGCTTTTTAATATTTAAATTTTTTTTGATCGGATAACATGAAAGTATATCAAACTGACGAAATCCGGAACATTGCGCTCGTTGGCGGCGCCAAGGCCGGAAAAACCACACTTGCCGAGTGCATGATCTTCGAGGGAGGACTGATTAACAGAAGAGGAAGCGTTGACGACAAAAACACCGTTTCCGACTACCGCGAAATAGAACACGAACGCCAAAACTCAGTGTCTTCCACGGTGCTCTATGCCGAATTTGGAGGCAAAAAAATTAATATCATCGACACCCCCGGCTATGACGACTTTGTGGGTGAAGTAATCTCGGCACTCAAAGTTGCCGACACCGGCGTTATGGTGATCAACGCACAAAATGGCGTGGAGGTAGGTGCCGAAATCAGTTGGAGATATACCTCGCGCAATCATACTCCGGTGATCTTTGCCATAAACCATCTGGAGCACGAAAAATCCAACTTCGACGAAACAATCCGTCAGCTCCATGCACAGTTTGGCGGCAACGTCACCATTTGTCAATATCCTGTGAATCCAGGCCTGGGCTTCAATCAGGTGATCGACCTGCTGAAAATGAAACTCTACAAGTTTTCTGAAGACGGAGGTGCTCCACAGGAACTCGACATCCCCGACAGCGAAAAAGAGAGAGCCGAAGAGCTGCAGGCCGAGCTGGTCGAAAAAGCTGCCGAGAGCGAAGAGGCGCTGATGGAGATATTTTTTGAAAACGGCACCCTCACCGAAGAGGAGTTGATAAAAGGAATTAAAAAAGGCCTCGTCACCAGAGGGATGTTCCCGGTGTTCTGCATCAACGCCAAGCATAATATGGGCGTGAGCCGCCTGATGGAGTTTATCAATAATTCGGCACCGGCACCCAACGAAATGCCACCGGTAAAAACCACCAAAGGCACTGAGCTGAAATGCGATCCCAAAGAACCGGTCTCACTTTTTGTGTTCAAAACCGTTATCGAGTCGCACCTGGGCGAGGTCTCGTTCTTTAAAGTTTGCAACGGTGAGCTAAGCGAAGGCACCGACATGATCAACGCTAACAACGATACCAAAGAGCGCCTCTCACAGCTCTTCATCATGGCTGGCCGCAAAACGCGCGAGAAGATTTCCAAAATCAGCTCCGGCGACATCGGCGCCACCATCAAACTCAAAAATACTGCGACCAACCAAACGCTCAATGCCTCCAAAAATGCCAACGAAATCATCGAGCCTATCGAGTTTCCCGATCCCAAGATGACCATGGCCATAAAATCGACCAACAGCGCCGACGACGAAAAACTAAACGCCATCCTCAATGAGATACATAAGGTCGACAAAACCTTTACCATCAAATACAGCAAAGAGCTGCGCCAGCTTATCGCAGGTGGCATGGGCGAGCTGCACCTGAACCTTATAAAGTGGACTGTCGAAAACCTCGAAAAAATTCCTTTCGAATACGTTACACCTAAGATTGCTTACCGTGAAACCATCACCAAGAGCGCTAAAGCTACCTACCGCCACAAAAAACAATCGGGCGGCTCCGGCCAGTTTGGCGAGGTGCACATGATGATAGAACCCTACACCGAAGGCATGACTTTTACCAGCGAATTCCCGGTGCGTGGCACCGACGAGGTAAATCTCGACTGGGGTGGCAAGCTGCTGATGATCAACAGCATCGTGGGCGGCGCCATCGACGCGCGCTTTTTGCCAGCCATTATGAAAGGCCTGATGGAAAAAATGGAAAACGGCCCCCTTACCGGATCTTATGCCCGCGATATTGTGGTGTACATTTATGATGGTAAGATGCACCCGGTGGATTCTAACGAGATTTCATTTAAACTTGCTTCACGCAACGCTTTCCGCGAAGCCTTTAAAAACGCAGGCCCCAAAATCCTCGAGCCGATCTATGATGTAGAAGTTACCGTCCCTGAAGAAAAGATGGGCGACGTGATGACCGACCTGCAGGGACGCCGCTCGGTGATCATGGGCATGGACAGCGAAGGCAACTATCAGAAGATAAAAGCCCGCGTACCTCTGGCCGAGATGAACCGTTACTCCACCTCGCTTAGCTCCATCACTTCAGGCCGCGCCCTGTACTCGCTCAAATTTGCCGAGTACGCCCAGGTGCCCGGCGACGTGCAAACCCAGTTGCTCAAAGAATACGAAGAGCAGGCTGCTGACGAAGAATAGCATTGTCATTTTATTAATAAAAAAACCCGGCTACACCAAGCCGGGTTTTTTTTGATTTTGATAAAGATTTCTCTGTTCTCTCCGCGTCTTCTCTGCTTACTCTGTGGTTTTTTTATATTGATGATTTAGAAATTGTTAAAGACAAAATCCTCCTACTCCACCACCACTTTCGTCTCCATATTGGTAAAGCGCGGCGTAGTTTCAAAATCATATTCGGGATAGTCGTAGATGGGGATACGTGGTTCGGTTTCGCCGATGGAATAACCCCAGATGGTTTGGTAGTCGGCGGCATCCTCACCAATGTCTTCGAGCTGCCGCAAATATTCGCTGATAGATTTCGATTCGATGATGATCACTTTGTCCATCTGCTTTAGGGCAGGCGTATGTCGTCGGGTATGATCCAGCTCAAATTCCAAAATTCGCCTACCGTAGCGGGTGATGCCAATGGTGCGAAAGGTCAGGCTTTTTCCCACGCCGGGCAAGTTGAGCACGTTGCGGTCGGTGCCCAGGAAAGGCAAGCTTGTTTCAGCCATCAAAGCGTTCATGTTTTCTGTAATGGCTTCGGCATTGTTTGGGAATTCGCGAATCTGGTCGTAGTGCTCTTCGGGGATACGGCCAAAAACCTTCTCTTCCATCTGCTCTTGCATAGCGCGTTCGTTGGTAGCAAAGTTGAAATTGTTTTCCATATAGCCTTTCACGCTAAAGGTGTAATAGTTGATCACGCCGATTTGGTTGAGCACCCGCCTGAGTTTTGCGGCATGTCCTCGCCGGGAGGCGGCGGCCGAGAAGACATGCTGGTTGGTAATTGTCCATCCTGCCGACAGCAAACGCTGCACAGCATCACGCGCCTCAGGTGTGACTTCCATCGGTGATTCAAAATGTGTTTGTATAAAAAACTGCCGGATACCGATCTTTTGGGCGCGTGCTTTAAAATCGCCCAGCACCTTCACCAGCTCCGGTGTGATGCGCTGTGGCAGATACACCGGCAGCCGTGTTCCTAATCTTATGCGCACTATCTCGGCAAATTTTTCACCATCGGGTCGCTTAGCATTGGCCTCGCGTTTGGCCAACGCCATCTCATACACACTATCCAGAATTTTTTCGAGCGACTGGTTGCTGCTCATCAGTGCATCGCCGCCGGTAATGAGCAGGTCGCGAAGCTGGGTGTCGTTTTCAAAATATTCGAGCAGACGTTTGAGATTCTCCTCCCAGGTTTCGTTGGGTTTGAGTTTGTCGAGGTTGAAGTTGAGATGGCCGCTCTGGAAATCGTACATGCGCTGGCACGAAGCGCACAATCCGCCACAGGCGCGTCCCATGGTGTCGGGGATGAGGATGGCCACTTCGGGATAGCGACGGTGGATGTTGTGTGCATTTGGCAACAGCCATCCGGCGGCATTGGGTTTGCCGGCCTGCACCACATCCTCCTTTTCCCACGCTACGATGTATCCGTATTCGTCGATGAGCTGCTGACTGTAAACCACGTAATGGCGGATAGCCAGGTCGGCGCCCACGGCAAAGTAGGGCACCCGTACATGCAGCAGCGACAAATAATAGGGATTTACAAAAAAAGGAATGCCTTTGTCGCGGGCAGCGTAGAGCAGCTTCATCGTGTCGGGGTCGAGGCTGTTGCCCAGCAGTTCGTTGAGCAAATCAGGCGACCGAACCGCAAAACGCAAATGAAAAAGCCTGTCGTCCCACCACTCGAGCATTTTGTGATATTTTTGCTGTTGCGACATGCCTTTGTCGAAATAAAACTTGCTGTCGGTTATCTTACCGCTGTCGATCTTACGTATCAGAATTTTGAGAATTCTCTCCCGGTTTTCTTCACGCAATTTGATGATGCGCGGATCCAATCCCGAGCACCAGCGATCCATCCAGGTTTCGAGCTGCCGGCGGTCGGGAAACGTGCGCTCAAATTTCCCGGAAAACTGCCGAAACAGCATCAGCATATCTTCAAAAAAAGCAGGTTTGGCGCCGCCGGTGCCGTGGGTTACTGCCAGCCAGATAAGTTGTATGGGATTGCTCACTGCCAGCTCGCCGCGTAGGTTTTGGTCGGGGAAAGTGCGTCCGGCATTGTCGATATAATCGAGCAGGCGAATGGCAGCAAAGTCATGCCAGCGCAACTGCTCGAAAGCTTCGCGCCCGGCTGCTGCCCGCATATAAAATCCATAAGCGGCTTCGTGTTGTTTGATGTGATTCAGCGCAAGATTTTTAATCCCGACTAGTGCTTCGGTTTCGTTGCGTGCGTTGCGCATAATTTCTTCAAGTTCAGGATTTTCTTTTAGAAGCGTACGCAGCAGTTTGTGCGATTTAACACTAATAGCAATTCTGTCGAGTTCGTGGAGGATGGTTTCCATGGTACAATATTTTTTATAAAGATGCCATCGTTGTAGACGGGACGAAAGTTCGGGGCCTCTTTAGATGAACAGCCACAAATATACACAAAGAAGTGCTATGCCGGAAGATTAATTCTCTGGCTTATCTTTGACAGATAAAATGGGTGGCGGCGAATCGACCAACTGGAAAGTAGCCGACGCGATTTTAATAGCGCCATTTGTCAATTCGATTTCCTTCAGCAGGCGGATGAAAAGTTCTGATTTGGTAGTACGTCGGCGACGATAGTTTACCACATAACGGATGGTGAACTCCACCCAGTTGTCGTTGGCGACTATCGACACCATGGGTTCGGTGCGTGCATCTTCGAGCAGATACTTTCGCTGCAGGTACTTCCATTGCTCATGGATGCTGTCGGTGAGTTCTTCGGCTACTTCATTGGCAATTTTAAAAAACATGGCATTGGCCATCGCATAGTCGCTGCCATATTGTACCGGAATTTTTACTTCATCCCACAGGAAAGGAAAGTCGCGCGAATAATTGAAAAGGGGTTCTTTAAAAACAAAACTATTGGCAACGGACACGATGCGGCCATTGTACAAATCGCCATCCACCCATTGTCCAATTTCCATGATGGTGGTTCGTAGCATACCGATGTCCATCACGTCACCTTTTATGCCGCCCAGCTCCACACGGTCGCCGGTGCGGTAAAGCCCGTTGATGGATACAGCCAGCCATCCCGCAAATGAAGTGATAAGCTCTTGCAGGGCAAAAGTAATTCCCGCGCCGATAACTCCCAAGGCGATGGTAAGGCCGCTAAGCTTGTCGCTAAAAACAATAATCACCAGCGTGATGCCCAGCACAAATCCGGCAAACGAAGAAGCCTTCCTGGAGCGATAACGGCTGGTGCTGTCTTTGAGGCGGCTGATGAAATTGCGCTGCACGAGTTTTACCAGAATCCAGATGAGGATAATGCCGATGAAGATGATGATAAATTTCCCGATAATGGGATAGGTGATGATTTCGCCGTAACGCTTTTCCAGTTCCATGCAGGATGTTTTGTTTTTTAAAATCTAAACAGAGGAAGCGCTGTTTGGTTTTTTAATTCAATAAAATGAATCCGGAAAACGCCTTGATTGGTTCAGATCGAAACCCGACGTCCTCTTACATTTTCTATCCCTATAATAACCCCTTCTTGTACACATTTAGTTGGTTAGAGATCAATAGTTTAGTGACAACGAAAACCCATCCGGAAAGGGGCTTTTTTTGGAAAGCGGCTTGGTGGTTTCACAAAAGAATGGATACCTTTGTGGCATTAATAATAAGTCAAAATAATGACGGATACTAAAGATAAAATCACGGAATTAGACGACGTTGTCATACGATTTTCGGGTGACTCCGGCGATGGGATGCAGCTTACCGGCACCCTCTTTTCTGACACCTCAGCCTTGCTGGGAAACGATTTGCTGACCTTTCCTGATTATCCTGCCGAGATACGCGCTCCGCAGGGCACCATTGGTGGTGTATCAGGATTTCAGGTTCACTTCGGGCAATCGGAGATAAATACTCCGGGCGATTATGCCGATGTGCTGGTAGCTATGAATCCCGCCGCACTAACGGCCAACATCAAGTGGATTAAGCGGGGCGGCACGATCATCATCGACATCGACAGCTTTACCGAAAAGAACATCGAGCGTGCCGGCTGCGTCAAAGACCCACTGCAACAGTTAGGTTTCAGAGATTACAATATTGTAAAAGCACCTATCACCACGCTCACCCGCGAGGCTTTGAAGGGTCTAAATCTGGATTCCAAAAGCATCCTGCGCAGCAAAAACATGTTTGCCCTGGGGATGGTGTATTGGCTGTTTCATCGCCCATTAGAATTTACCAAGAAATATATTGAAGATAAATTCAAAAAAATACCGGTAGTAATAGAAGCCAACAAAACGGTGCTTAAGGCAGGCTATTATTACGCAGAGACTGTGGAGGCACTGCATCCGAGCTACAGCGTCGCTCCCGCAAGCATCGAGCCGGGCACCTACCGCAACATCAACGGCAACATTGCCACAGCATGGGGTTTGATTGCCGCTGCCGAAAAAGCCGGCCGCAAGCTCTTCCTGGGATCCTATCCCATTACTCCTGCCAGTGAGATTTTACAGGAGCTATCAAAACGAAAAGATCTGGGCGTAAAAACTTTCCAGGCGGAGGATGAAATAGCAGGGGTATGCACAGCCATAGGCGCCAGCTTTGCCGGACATCTGGCCGTAACATCCACCTCCGGGCCAGGACTGTCGCTTAAGACAGAAGCCATCGGATTGGCTATTATTATGGAGTTACCGTTGGTAATTGTTAACGTACAACGTGGCGGTCCCTCTACCGGTTTGCCTACCAAAACCGAACAGAGCGATCTGATGCAGGCGCTTTACGGTCGGCATGGCGAAAGCCCGCTGGTGGTGATGGCTGCAAGCTCTCCAAGAAATTGTTTCGACTATGCGTTTGAAGCCGCCCGCATTGCCCTCGAACACATGACCCCGGTAATATTGCTCACCGACGGCTTCCTGGCCAACGGCTCGGAGCCTTGGCGCATCCCTGATATAGACGATCTCCCTGCCATCCATCCACCCATTGTCGAAGAGGGTGCCGAAGATTTTCAGCCCTATCGCCGTATCAACGATGAATTGGTAAGAGGTTGGGCTGTGCCAGGCACCAAAGGTCTGGAGCATCGCCTGGGAGGTCTTGAGAAAATGGCCATCACGGGAGCAGTTTCCTACGTTCCCGAAAACCACCAGGTGATGACCTACGAGAGAGAAAATAAGGTCAAGCATGTGCAGCGCCATATCCCCGACGTAAAAGTGTATGGCGACACCAGCGGCGAAATGTTACTCATTGGTTGGGGTGGTACCTTCGGCCATTTATACACCGCTTATCGCCAATTAAAAAAAGAAGGTTACAATCTGAGCTTTGTGCATTTTAATTACATAAAACCTCTACCAGCCAACACACACGAGGTTCTCAAGAACTTTAAGAAACTGCTGGTTTGCGAACTCAACCTGGGGCAATTTGCCAGCTATTTGCGGCTCAACTTCCAGGATCTCTCCTTTATGCAATACAACAAGATTCAGGGACTGCCTTTTAAAATAGAAGAAATTAAAGAACAAATCAAAAAACAATTGGAGGTACAATAAGCCATGGTTGAAACAGCTAAATTAGCACCCAAAGATTTCAAGAGCGACCAGGAAGTAAGATGGTGCGCCGGTTGCGGCGACCATGCCGTCCTCAGTGCAGTACATCGTTCGATGGCTGAGCTGGGGCTGCCCAAAGAAAAATATGTAGTCATCTCGGGTATCGGATGCTCTTCTCGTTTTCCTTATTATATGAATACCTACGCTATGCACAGCATTCATGGCCGTGCAGCGGCAATAGCTTCTGGCGTTAAAGTGGCAAATCCCGAACTCAGCGTGTGGGTTATCACCGGCGATGGCGACTCTATGGCCATTGGCGGCAACCACTTCATCCATGTATTGCGCCGCAACGTTAATCTGAATATTATCCTGCTCAACAATCAGATTTATGGCCTTACCAAAGGACAATATTCGCCTACCTCACTCGAAGGACAGATAACCAAGACATCACCCTACGGAACCGTTGAAACGCCCTTCAGCCCCGGCGAACTGGCTATTGGTGCCAAAGGAAAATTCTTTGCACGCACGCTCGATAACAACGTGAGCTTAACCACTTCTATACTTACGCAGGCAGCTCGCTATGAAGGAGCGGCGTTGATAGAGGTATTACAAAACTGCGTTATTTACAACGATAAAGCACACGCTTATATCACCGACAAAGAGATGAAAGACGACCGGCAACTCATTGTGGAGCATGGCAAACCCATGATCTACGGAAAGGAACGCAACAAAGGTATCGTTCTCGACGGACTGAAGCTGAAAACGGTTACCATCGGGGAAAACGGTATTACCGAAGCCGACATACTGATACACGATGCACAAAATCCCGATCCGGTGTTGCATCAGATGCTCGTTAGTTTGAATCCACCCGAATTTCCAATGGTTCTGGGTGTGCTCCGATCAGTGGAAGCAGAATCTTACGATATGAAATTCCACCGTCAGATAGAGCAGGTGAAATCCACATCCAACAAAAAATCGTTGCAGGATGTGCTCCACAGCGGAAATGTCTGGAAGGTATAACAATGGTTCCGATTTAACTTAATCGACACTGAATAAAAAACAGCCCTGCAACGAATCGTTGCAGGGCTGTTTCATTTTTGAGTTCCCAATACTTCTCCGGCTAAAAGAGATACTTGAGTGAAATGCCCAGCCGCGGCCCTGAGAGGGAAATGTCGCGCGTGATCTCAGCTTCTGCTGATGGCTGACCAGGATCGGGGTTGGGGACCTCCACAAGGAAAGCCTGCTGATAATTGCCCAGCTTGTAATCAGCAAAAATGTCGAAAGCAAAGTTGCGCGAAAGCTTTAGTTGTAGTCCAAGGGTAGCCGAGCCTAACAGTGAGCTGCCATTGGTTGGATCAGGATCATCTTTATCAGCAAAATCCAATCGATAACTTATCAAAACCAGCTCGCCACCAACACCTACATAGGGCGTGATAAAGGCAAACTGCAAAGGAGAGGCATAATAGCGCACGTCAAGGCTAATGGGATAACCATTTAGCAAGAGCTGCGTTTTGCCATAAGTGGGAATGGTGGTTTCGGCACGCGCCTGCCAGTAGCCAATGCCGGCCTTTGTCGTCAGATCGTTGATAAGGCGGAACTCTGCAAATCCTTCCACAAATAATGTGGTGCTAAAATCGCTGTTGCGAAAAGGAGAGGTCGCGTCGTTTTTCCAATAATCCAGCTCGGGCTGATAAATCCCCATAGCAAGCCCAAAGCCTTTGAATCTAAAGTTGGAGGTATCTTGTTGTGCTGCGGCAGTCGAGGCATTTGCCAACGTAAGCATTGCAGAAAAGACAAAAATGAATGTGGTTTGAAAAATCGTGTTTCGCATGATACTATTAATAAGGTGTAGATTATTAAATAAAAAAAGCATGAAACATACTTTGATGCTTCATGCTTTAGAGTAAACTATTTATCCGGAAGCTTAATTAACCGCCCCAGCCTTGGTGGTGGCAATAAGATTCCTGAACTTTCCAGTTGAATATCTCGAAGGGGAAGTTTAAAAATTCGCCCTGGTATTCGCCGGTGTATTTATAAATTTTAAAGTTGGCAAGACGGCAGCGTGTGAAGAGCTGCTGTGCATATTGAAAGTGTGGGCCAATGCAGCGGGTGTCGACAACTTTCAGGTCGAAGCTGTATTCGGCCATGCTGGTAACCAGCGCTGACGAGCCGATAGAATATACAAATGTTCCGCAGGCTCCTTCGCTACAGTTTTCTGATTGGCCTGAAAGCTCGTAGGGCGACCAGGTCATGGTTTTCACCATGCGGAAGCCTGTGAAAGTGTACCATAACGAGAAGTGTGGCATTTCAAAAGTAGCTATGGTGCGGTCTTCGTTCAGCACGCCTTCTATAATTTCCCACTCTTGTGTGTCTTCGTTGAAACTACCCAGCAGCATTGGGCTGTCGCCGTTGCGTACAGCAGCTATGGTGACGGGCACCTGAAGGGTGGCCTTGGCATTTTCCGGGAAAGTAAGATCGGGCGAGAAGCTGAAACCCGACTGAATGGCACGTTCGCCTTTTACCTCAAAGTCGCCAAACTTTGACGGACTCGGTATGTAGGTAACGGTGACATCCACAGGCTGACTAACGGCTCCTTCGGGGAAGGTGAGAATAGGCGCCTGCTCAAAGTCGCTCTCGATGGCCATGCTGGCTCCGGAGGTGCTTACCGTAGCGCTGTTGCCAATCTTGCTCAGGTAAAAGCGTTCTTTGGTGACGGCAATCACGCCTTCGGGGGTTTTCTCCACCTCAACCATAGCGAGGCGCGAGAGGTATCCCGGTTTGGCAGCCGAAATGATGTAGGTGCCCACCTGTTTTCCTTCCAGGATAAGGCTTCCCGAATTATGTTGGTATTCGCTAAGAATGCCGTCGGGTGTTATTACGGTTACGGTATAGTCAGTCAATGCATTGCCCTGGTCGCCGTCAAAAACTGTTACCTTCAGCTCGTTAAGCGTTTCAGGATTGGGTTCAGGCCAGTCGGAGGTTCCTACTTTTTTGCATTGCGTAAAGCTGAAAATCAGCACGCCGGCAATGAGGAAGAGGCCGAAAAACGATTTGTAAAATTTGGTTTTCATGTTTACTCCTTTTTTATTGATAGATGATTTTTTTTTCAAAAATAGAAAAACTATTTATTCAACTGTGTTTTTAATTCAATAATTAACCTTTTTTTAATAAAATCAGGATTATAATCCAACAGCATGTCGGTGAGATTATAGCCCGTATTGTAGGTTACCCCATTTTGTGGAAAGCCCTTGGCGCGGTACTCCCAGGCAAAGTTATCGGCTGGTCGGAGGCGGAAAAACCTGATTCGTGTGTACTTGCGGGGAGGCAGCGGAATCACAAATCTAAATCCTCCGTCGAAATCGTCGTTGGTGGCCAGCGCCATAAAACCAATCTGAACCTCTCCAAATTGCCGCATCAACTCAAAACGTATTGCCGGTGTATTGAAAAGAAAATTCCCCACCTGCATGCGTGCAATCAGATCGTAAGGATTGTAACGATATTCGGCGGTAAGTAGTGCTGTGAGATAGGGCAGTTCGTCGTAAAACTCCGTTTCTATCCCGGTGAACGAGTAATAGCGCGTATAGCCAACATTTGCACCAATACCAACGCGTCCTTCGGCCAGTAGCTGTTTTAGTTCAATATTGCCGCCTGCTCTGTTTTTGTTGAAAGTGCCGGCTGTGATATTTACATAAAAATTGTCGGCCAGGCTAACAAATTGGTTAAGCGTAATATTGCCGGGGCGCACTGTTTTGCGCTCGCTGACGAAGTAAAAGTCGTTTTGCACCGGGATAATCACCTGGGCTTTGAGCGTAAGTCCTTTGGCAAGCGTGGTGTTAAGCTCCGGGATAATGTTAATGTTGGATTCGACCGGATTACTAAAATTGCCAAACTTGGCATTCCAGGTCAACAGCACCGGCAGGTCAACTTTGTAAAGCGAACTGTTTGTTAATGTGGCTTTGCGCGGCAACTGTGGCACATCCAGAGAAACATCCAAAAGCTGCATCATCGCCGAATCACCGATTGCCCCTTTTGCGTAATTTTCTAAAAAATCCATGGGCATCACCACCTGAACCATCGCTACTTTATCCTGAAGCAAAACAAGCTGTAACTTTCCCGCAGCATCAGCCACATTATTTTGAATGATAACCACCGCCTCGGCCAATCCCTGTGGATCAAAGCGAAAGCGCCGGTTTTCGAGATAAACAGTCAGGGTATCCGGTTTCGTTTTCACGAATATATTTTCGAAACCTGCGTTCCTTAAGCTGTTAATAACTTCGTGCTGTGGTAAAGTAGTTTGAGAAAATGCCGTAGCAGGACTTGCTAAAATGAGATAAACAAAATGACAAAGAACGATGAAAAAAGATGTGCAGGTTCTGCTAATCAATTGTTTAGGATATTTTTGACAGCCAAACCACCCAGCTTCTTTACGGTTTACTAATCTGCAAACATACGTTAAAAACAAATAGTTGTCAACTAACGGCGTTTTTTTTCGGTTAAAAAAGTTTAATAATTGTGATTTACTATACATTTGCCTTGCATGCTTGCTAATCTGCAAAAATACATTTTTGATCATCAGTTGCTTGTTCCTGGCCAAAAAATTCTGCTAACGGTGAGCGGCGGCATCGATTCGATGGTGATGGCGCACCTGCTCAGACAGTTGCCAGTAAAGGTTGCCCTGGCGCATTGCAACTTTAGTTTGCGTGGTGCCGAAAGCGATACTGACGAGAATTTTCTTCGCGATTATGCACAGAAAAACAAACTGCACTTGTACGTGAAGCGTTTCGATACTGTAGGTTACGCCACCCTCAATAACCACTCGACACAAATTGCAGCCCGCGATTTGCGCTATGCTTGGTTTGAAGAGCTGATGAACAAAGAAGGTTTCGATGCTTATGTTACGGCCCATAATTTTGATGATCAGGTGGAGACGTTTTTGATCAATCTGCTGCGCGGCACCGGAATCGCCGGCCTGCAAGGCATCAAATACCGCAACGGTAATTGTATCCGCCCGCTGCTTTTTGCCACACGATTGCAAATCGTCGATTATGCCATGGAAAATAACATTGCTTTTCGCGAAGACAGCTCCAACCAAACAGACGACTATCTGCGCAACCGACTGCGCCATCATGTTTTGCCTGCTTTAAAAGAATCTTCTGAAAGATTTGAAACCGGCTTCAAATCTACATTTGAAATTTTAAAACAAACACATAATTTTATTGATGATGAAATAAATCGGCGTCGCAGCCTGATGGTAAAAGAGGAGGGCGACTACACACTGATCCTGCTCAGCACACTGCGCCAGGAGGCGCATCAGGATTTTGTGCTTTTTGAGCTGCTTCGGCCTTTTGGCTTCAACCAGTCCGATATCGGCGACATTATCAAAAGCCTCGATGCCACGCCGGGAAAACACTTTTTATCAGCCAGCCACCGGCTCATGACCGATCGCGAGCATCTGGTGCTGATGCCGCTAAAGAAAGAGGAAAAGACTTTTGATATTTATAAAATAAACGACGATGATCAGCAAATGAGCTACCCATTGCAGCTTCATTTTTCGAGGATCGAACGGCAGGAGCTGCAGCTCAACAAATCGCTGGTCGTTGCTCAGCTTGATTATGACAAACTTCAGTTTCGACTCACATTGCGGCGCTGGCAGCGGGGCGATTATTTTTATCCGTTGGGCATGAGTGGCCGCAAAAAACTCTCTGATTTTATCACCGATCAGAAAATATCAACAATCGAAAAGCAAAATCTATGGCTGCTGCTTTCCGGCCACGACATTGTGTGGGTGGCAGGGCATCGCATCGACGAACGTTACAAGGTCAGTAGTGCTACACAAAAGGTTTTCGTAGTGGAATTAGAAGCAGCGCACGGGGCGCAGGGCGCAGGGAGTAAGACGCAGGGCGCAGGGCGAGGGGCGCAAGGCGAGTAGTACGGGGCGCAGGGCGCAAGGCGTAAGTCTGTTTCATGATGAAAACACACTGTTGAATGAGAACTGCCGGCTATCAACTTCTTCCATTTGCCCCAATTCGATGCGCTCCATTACCGAATCTTTTTAATTTTGCATTTTTATTTAAAACTCGTTGGATCACTAAATAAGCTAACCGATGAATTATAGCAGAACACACAAATCGTTTTTCAAATTCACACTTTTTTTATTCCTTGCATTAGGATTTTCCACTCTGGCATCGGCGCAGGTACTCGAGCCGGTAAAGTGGAGCTACCGCAGCGTTGATCTCGGAAGCAACCAACACGAACTCGTTTTTACCACCACCATCGATAGCTCGTGGCATTTGTATTCACAACATGTTCCCGACGGTGGGCCGGTGCCCACTTCGATCTTTTTTGATAATCTGAATGGATTTTCATTTGTTGATCCTAACGTTTCTATCGAAGAAGTGGAAGGTTTTGAGCCTGGCACCACCATGCATCGCGTTATTTTTGAGGAGCCGGAGCCTATCGAGGAGTACGACGCCAACTTTGATATGGTGGTAAAGTATTTTGGTAATCAGGCGGTATTTAGCAAAAAAATTCAGCTCGATAGCGATGCGCCGCTTACCATCACTGGCTCGTACGAGTTTATGTGTTGCGACGACAGCAAATGTCTGCCGCCCAATGATTCACCATTTAGCTTCGACTTCTACGGTAGTGCCGCTGCGCCTGTGCAGACTGGTGATGTGCCGGCTGCGCAACTGGAAGAAGGCAACATGATTGTGGATGGACAGATTAAAGAAAACAGCAGCTTGTGGATTCTTTTTATCTTCTCAATTCTTGCTGGTTTTATCGCCATTCTTACCCCATGCGTCTTCCCGATGATTCCGATGACGGTGACATTTTTTATGCACAACTCCGACAACAAGGCCAAAGCGCGTTTTCAGGCTTTGGCCTATGGCTTCTCCATCATATTTATCTACACTGTATTGGGCACCCTGGTGGCAGTAACTTTGGGCGCCAACTTTGCCAACTGGCTCAGCACCCACTGGATTCCCAACGTGTTGTTCTTTTTGATCTTCGTGTTTTTTGCCGCTTCATTTTTGGGCATGTTCGAGATAACGCTGCCAAGCTGGATGATTAATAAAACCGACAGCAAAGCTGACCGTGGCGGTTTTAGCGGAGCTTTCTTTATGGCCTTTACCTTGGTGTTGGTGTCGTTTTCGTGTACCGGACCTATCGTGGGCGCCATTTTGGTAAAGTCGGCAGGCGGCGCAGTGCTCGAGCCTATTGTCGGCATGTTTGGCTTCTCACTGGCGTTTGCGTTGCCGTTTACATTGTTTGCCTTTTTCCCATCGTGGCTGGCCAATCTGCCCAAGTCGGGCGGCTGGCTCAACAGCGTAAAAGTGGTGTTGGGATTTTTGGAGCTGGCATTGGGTTTAAAATTCCTGAGTATCGCCGACCAGACTTACCACTGGGGAATCCTCGACCGCGAGGTTTATCTGGCTTTTTGGATTGTCATTTTTGCAATGATGGGATTTTATCTTTTGGGCAAGCTCAAATTTGCGCACGACAGCGACGTACATTACATCAGTGTGCCGCGCGTGATACTCTCCATCATCGTATTTACGTTTGTGCTGTACATGGTGCCCGGCATGTTTGGTGCTCCGCTAAAAGCCTTGTCGGGCTATATGCCACCGCAGCAAACCCACGACTTCGACATCAACAGCATTGTACGCGACAATCTGAAAATTGCTAATTTCAACAGCAGCAGCAACAAAGCTACCTCTGCCGCCGACCTTTGTGAAACACCCAAATACTCCGAGTTTCTGCATCTGCCCCACGGCCTCGAAGGCTACTTCGACTACGATCAGGCGCTGGCTTGCGCCAAAGCAATAAACAAACCGCTGTTTATCGACTTCACCGGCCACGGCTGCGTCAACTGCCGCGAGATGGAGGCCAACGTATGGTCAGATCCCAGAGTGCTGCAACTGCTGCGCGACGAGTTTGTGATTGCTGCCTTATATGTGGATGATAAGACACGCATACCTGAGCAAGAGTGGGTAACCTCTACGCATGATGGCAAAGTGAAAAAAACTGTCGGGAAAAAATTTGCCGACTTCCAGATCAGCCGCTTCAACGTAAATGCACAGCCCTATTACGTACTGTTCGACACCGAGGGCGAGATGCTGGTAAATCCCCGCGCCTACGATCTGGATGTAGATAAGTTTATTGCTTTCCTAAAGCGCGGCATCGCCGAGTTTAAAGCCCGCAGCGCAAAGCCCCCCGCCTTCGATGCGGCAGCTTTGTAGAAATATTCAGAGAGATTTTAAATTCATTGATGGATTAAGGCTCTTTAAGTAATGAATAAACAATAGCTTATTTAAAGAGTCTGTTCCTGAATATTAAAAAAACAAGCCCGCCAATGATTAGGCGGGCTTGTTTTGTTTAAAAAGATTTTCGGTGGTGCTGAAACCTATGCTCCGCTGCTGCTTCGGGTGATCAGATAGCTGCGACGGTCGAGCAGGGCATCAATCTGCGCCTCGGAAAGGCCTGGTGATTTCAACTGCTTGTCGATGGCAGCAACCTCAGCAGCAAAATCAATTTTTGCTGTTTTTGGCGCTTCTGCCGAAACTGCCGGCGGAGTGATAATGGGCTGTGTGGCGGGTGTGTCGTCAACTTCTTCATCCAGATAAAAATCGTCGCCCAGCTCATTTTTCATCTGTTCGATAAACTGGTGGAGCATCTGCTGAAAAGGAGCACCCATCTGCGCAAGCATATCCTGCGGTATCTGGTTGCGCACCATCTCGTAGTTGTTGATGATAAAGTCGAGATTTTGCGTAAAGGCAGGCCCCAGATGCGAAAAATGATCGTCCTGTGATTTGTTTTTCATCCGTTTAAAAATCCGGATCAATTGGTCGAGGTCTTTTTTAAAATCGTTGTTATCCATGATGTTTAGGTTTGTTGCATCAACAAATGTGTTTTGGCGTTGCAAATAAACTGAAAAAATAACGGGTAAAGTCCGATAAAATTACCCACCCATAATTACACGCTCATACAAAAAGCTAGAGGCCGCACCAGCATGATGCGGCCTCTGGGCTTAGTATTTAAAATAAACCAGGCCAAATCACAAATCTCAAAAAAAAACCAACTGCTCCGAATATTTGAAATTTGTTAATTGTTTTTTATTTGGAACTTGTGATTTGCGATTTGTGATTGGGAGCTTTGTTTTAGTTTTATTTTTTAGAAAAACAAAACGCAACCGCCTACTTCTCCGCCATCATTTCGGTAAAATATTTATAAAAATAAGGAATGGTTTCGATGCCTTTGTAGAAATTGAAGAGCGGGAAGTTTTCGTTGGGTGAGTGGATGGCGTCGGATTCCAGGCCAAAACCCATCAGTATGGATTTGATGCCCAAAATCTTCTCGAAAGCTGAGATGATGGGGATGCTGCCACCGCTGCGTACCGGCACCGGGCGTTTGCCGAAAGTCGCGGTGTAGGCTTTGTCGGCAGCCTGGTAAGCGATCATATCCGTGGGCGAAACGTATGCGTAGCCGCCGTGCAGCTCCTCTACTTCAACGCGTACGCTCTTGGGAGCGATGGCTTTGAAATGTTTCTCAAAAAGCTGAGCAATCTCATGATGGTCCTGATCGGGCACCAGCCGCATCGAAATCTTTGCATGCGCCGTGGATGCGATCACCGTCTTGGCGCCTTCGCCGGTGTAGCCGCCCCAGATGCCGTTGACGTCGAGCGACGGACGGATGCCGGTGCGCTCGTTGGTGGAGTAACCTTTTTCGCCATGCACCTCGCGGATGTCGATGGCTTTTTTGTATTCCTCCACATCAAACGGCGCTTTGGCCATCATCTCGCGTTCTTTTTGTGGCACTTCCAGCACGTCGTCGTAAAAGCCGGGGATGGTGATGTGGTTGTTTTCGTCGGTGAGCGAAGCAATCATCTGTGCAAGAATGTTGATGGGATTGGCCACCGCGCCGCCAAAGAGGCCGGAGTGCAGGTCGCGGTTGGGACCGGTTACTTTCACTTGCATGTAAGCCAGCCCGCGCAGCCCGGTGGTGATGGAAGGAATGTCGGGAGCTATCATGCCGGTGTCGGAAACCAGGATGATGTCGGCCTTGAGCATCTCTTTGTGCTGCTTGCAGAAGTCGCTCAGGCTGGGCGAGCCTATCTCTTCTTCGCCTTCAATCATAAACTTTACGTTACAGGGTAGCGTGTTGGTTTTTACCATTAGCTCGAAAGCTTTGGCGTGCATAAACGACTGACCTTTGTCGTCGTCGGCGCCGCGTGCCCAAATCTTGCCGTCTTTCACCACCGGCTCAAAAGGTTGGGTTTTCCACAGTTCCAGCGGATCTACGGGCATCACATCGTAATGCGCATACACCAGCACGGTAGGTTTTGAGGGGTCGGTCATTTTTTCGCCATACACCACCGGATTACCAGCCGAAGGCATCACTTCTGCTTTGTCGGCGCCCGCCGAGAGCAGTATCTTTTTCCAGGCCTCTGCCGCCCGCTTCATGTCGTCTTTGTGCTCTGCAAGTGAGCTTACAGAAGGAATGCGGATGAGTTCGAAGAGTTCTTCAAGAAAACGGTCTTTGTTTTCGTCGATGTAAGTTTTGATATGTTCCATTACAGTTTTAAAATATTTGTTAGTATTTGATGGTATGCGTGCCGGAGCAGCCCTTCGCCTTTTTACTACTTTTGGCGGCTACAAAATAAGAAAGTGTAAAAGTATAAATTCTGACGAACTTATGACCAAAATAAGAGTAGCCATCAATGGATTTGGAAGAATCGGTCGCGTTTTTTGCCGGCAGATGCGTCTGCACGACAACCTGGAGCTGGTGGCCATCAACGACCTCACCGACACACACACGCTTAGCCATCTGCTCAAATACGACTCTTCGCAAGGGCATTTTCCTGCGCCGGTAAGCTACACCGAAAAAGAACTGATCATCGACGGGAAAAAAGTTGCCGTCTTTTCACAGGAAAATCCTGAGCTTTTGCCGTGGGACGAAATGAATATCGATGTGGTGGTGGAATCCACCGGACGTTTTACGTCACGACCCGACGCTGAACGCCACCTGAAAGCGGGCGCCCGCAAAGTGGTGATTTCGGCTCCGGCACAAGGCGATGGCGATAGTATTCAATATGTTGTCTTGGGTGTTAATGACCATTTGATCAACCGCAACGACCGCATCATCAGCAATGCCTCCTGTACCACCAACAATGTGGCGCCGCTCATCATGATCCTCGACGAGTTGTGGGGCGTCGAAAAAGGTTTTATCACAACCGTACATTCCTACACCAAAGACCAGCACCTGCTCGACGCGCCGCACAAAGACCTGCGCCGCGGCCGGGCTGCCGCCTACTCCATCGTGCCCACCACAACAGGTGCTGCCAAAGCTGCCACACGCATCTTTCCGCACCTCACAGGCAATCTGGGCGGTGCCGGCATTCGCGTGCCCGTGCCCAACGGCTCCCTCACCGACCTTACCTGTACGCTGCGCAAACCGGCCAGTATCCAGTGCATCAACAGTGCTTTTGAAGAAGCTGCCAACGGTCGCCTCAAAGGAATCCTCCAGTACACCACCGACCCCATTGTGAGTATCGACATCATCGGCAACACACACTCGGCTATCTTCGACGCCGGACTCACAGCAGTGCTGGGCGAAAACGACAAGCTAATAAAAGTAGTAGCCTGGTACGACAACGAGATGGGTTACGCCACACGCCTGGCCGAACTGATAGAGAAGTTTGTGTGAGCGAAGACTGCCACCACAAAGACAAGTCGTATAAAACCTTCACCCGATGCATTAGCTTTGCGAATTAATCCGTTAACTTTAATGGATTAAAAACTTTTATCTTCGCTCTGCTATGCCCAAATGGACAGTCGTAATAGTAGTATTACTAATGTGTTACCAACACCTTGCTGGTGGCAATCTTGTGCCGCTCGATTCGCTGCCCTTTATGGCCGTACAAAACGGAAATGGTAGTGTTTCCTCCGGCAACCACCAACTGCCCAATGAAGAAAAGATGCGTTTTCACCAGGAATTGATCGACAGCTTACAACAAAAAGAGGATTTTAAAAATCTGGCGATTGCCTACATCCGTATGGTGGAAACTGCTAAAGATGAGCTGGGATATAGGGCCTCTGACAGTCTTCTGCACGAAGCTTTAAAAATAAACCTACAGCTCGGGAACCCGCAGGCCATTATGCAAACTTACAACGAGTTGTTTTTCCTGTCTTTTAATACCGGCAACAACAAGCAGGCATTTAACTATGCCAAAGAAGCTTTAAAAATTGCCGAAGAACATCACTACCAAAAAAGCGCTGCTATCATCTACAGCAACATTTCGTTGATGTACATCAGACAGGGTGATTACGAAAAAGCCAACGAATACAACTTCAAATCGCTCAAAGTTTTTCAACAGATTGATGATACTTTGCAAATGGCACGCAGCAAACTTAGTATTGGTTTGGTTTACATTATGCTGAAGGATTACGACAAAGCATTGCAAAATATCGGGGAAGCGCGCGACGATTTCATAGCAGTTGGTGATGAAAAAGGATACAGCATCAGCCTGACAAATATTGGATTAATCTATATCCACCGCAAGGATTTTAAGCTTGCGCTGCGACATTTTTTTGAGGCCGTGCAAATTGATGAACAATACAATGATTCGTATGGAATTTCTTCTAACTACACCAACATTGGTGAAGTATACTATCAGCTCGGAAATCTTGACAAAGCTACTCAATACCTGAATCAGGCATTGGGAATCTATCAAAAATTTGGTGATAAAAGTGGATTGGCCACTGTATTTTTAAAATTATCACGAATCTTAACTGACCAGGGCAGGCTACATCAGGCACTGGATTACTGTACCCAAAGTATTGCCATTTTTGACCAAACCGATGAGCCTGTCTCCAAAAAAGATGCACTGGCACAGCTGGCGATTATACATCAAAAACTTGGTAATTATCAACTTGCACTAAATACGTTTCGTGAAGCTACCGAATTGAAAGATAGCCTTTTTGATATAGACAAAGCAGCCAAGATTTTGATGATAGAAGAAAAATACATCAACGAAAGGTTGACCAACGAAAATTTAAACCTGCGATATAGCAACGATTTTCAACAATTAAAAATAGACGGTCAAAAAAACCTAAACCGCACCTATCTCATTGCATTGATTATTCTCGCCCTGGCCATGGCTATCATCATTATCCAGCTGCGCAAAAAAAACATTGCCTACAAGTTCATTACCCGGAAAAATCTGGAGTTGATGAAAAAAGAACAAGAACTGAAGAATACCCGGAAAAAAATTGACAGGCTTTCGCCTAATGACCGTAAAGTGGCGCCCACCATTACTCCCGACGAAAAGGAGGCTATTATGATGCGTTTGGACAAACTTTTGGATGAGGATAAGATTTTTACCCGTTCCGATCTCACCATCGAAAAGCTGGCCCAACGTCTCTCTACCAATCGTACGTATCTTTCACAAATTATCAACGAGATGTATGGCAAGAGTTACTCCAATCTGATTAACGAATATCGCGTGAAAGAAGCCATGAAGCTGCTTTCCGACCCTGACATCGGTGGACGTTATTCCATCGATGCAATTGCCAAAGATTCGGGTTTTAATTCGATTTCAAATTTTAATATTGTCTTTAAAAAATTCTCCGGAGTTACCCCTTCCGTTTTTATCAAAAACATAGATTATCAATCTCTTACACCATCCGACAATACTCTCAAATTTACCAATTTGTAGATGCATTATTTGCAAATCAGCCGCTGTGATTATTTCTTTGTGATCGAATTAACCAACTAAATTTTAAATCACATGAGAAACAATTACATCCGCAAAACAAAATCTTTACTTTTTCTTGTAATGCTTCTGGCAGGCGCTTACGCTAATAACGCTTACGCACAATGGAGCATCAACGAAGGCTTCGAGGGTGGTGCCATCCCTTCGGGATGGACTATTTACGACGCCAATAATGATGGAGAGCAATGGGGAGCATTGCAGCATTCCTATGCCCATAGTGGCGCCTGGATGGCTACCGTGCAATGCTTTGGAAATAACGGAAACGATTGGTTGATAACGCCACAAGTGACCATCAACGACGGGGATCTCTTCACCTTTTTTGCCCGTTCCTGGTACAGTACCGAAAACATGAAGGTGCGCCTCTCGACAACCGGAAACCAGATAAGCAATTTCAACGTGGTGCTTGAAAGTGTGACAGGATTGGGCAACAGCTATCAGGAATTTACCTACGACCTGAGTGCCTATCAGGGTCAGCAGGTTTACCTTGCTATCCAATGGCTGCAGGATACCTATTCGCTGGTGGTGGACGATATAAAAGTAGGCCAGGCACAGCCAAGCGATGTGGGCGTGCTTTCCATCGAAAGCCCCATAGGGTTTTACCTATCAGATAATGAAATCATTCTAGCATGCACCATCAAAAACTTTGGTACATCGGAAGTAACCGAAGATTTTCCGGTAGGATGCAACATCACCGATGCAGCCAACACTATGGTTTATAACCAAACGCTCACTTTCACCAGCACACTACAACCGGCGCAAACCGAACAAGTGAGTTTTCCTGCCTGGCTTCCTGCCGATACCGGCGCGTATCTTATCACCATGTACACAAGCCTTCCCGGCGACGGCGATCCATCCAATGATGTGTTGATAGATTCCACCAGAATAGTGATGCATTTTGGTACCGGCGGACCCGATTTGATGAGCTACCGGTGGATCGACAGCGGTGAGCCTGATGGACCTGAGTATAACTGGATCGACATCAGCAACACCGGAATATCCGTAGTGAGTTATGGCGTAACTGCTTTTGCCGGAGATGACAATTTCTCGGAACCCATTCCCATTGGTTTCGATTTTCCGTTTTACGGTATCGACCGAACTTATTTTCATGCGGACATCAATGGGGAGCTGTTGCTTGCCGAAAATAGATGGTACAAACCTTTTCCTGATAATGGGTGGGATAATGATGGGAATATTTTTAACTATCATGCCTCCATTCCGGGATATGAAGAGATGCCTGCACTGATTGCCGTGTTTTGGGATGACCTGCTGGCCGAGGAAAATACCGGAGACGTTTACTATCAAATGTTTGGGACTGCTCCTGAGCGATATGGTGTAATTCAATGGAACAATCTGAGGTTTGTGTCAGGAAATGGCGGCGAACAAACCCTTAGCTTTGAAGTGATCATCCACGAAAGTGGAGATATTATTATGCAATACCAAAATGTAGATAATGGTCAGTCGGGTGGAAATATCCCCCATGTTTTAGGTCAAAGTGCAACCATTGCCATCCAAAACGATGATGCTACCGCCTGTGGAAAATGGTCAGTACATCGGACCTGAGCCAGCAGGTAATTTGCCCCACAATGAGCTGGCTATTAAGTTTTATGTTGGCGACGACAACGAACCACCCATCATGAACCACCAAAAGGTTTGGAATACCTTTAATGATTATATGGAGCTTTCGGCAACAATCACCGATGCTTCGGGCATCCTCTCCGATACTTTGTATTACAATACCGGCAACGGTTGGCAAGCGATGATGCACACTTCCTTTGAGGAGCCTAACATTTATCACTATCTGCTCAGCGAACTGCCTGCAGGAGCAACCATCGAATACTATTTCGCAGCTACCGATAACTCGCCCAACGCCAACCGCGCAGAGCTTCATCAGTGGCAAGGCGAAGCGCTTGTCTTTAACACGCTGCCCACTGCCGATGCAACAATTTTGTTGGCTATGCCCGGAAACAGACCCGGGTTTCAGGATTATCAAAACTTAGAATTTCCAAAATACCAGGCAGCGCTGGATGCAGCCGGCGTAAATTATGATGTGTTCAATTGGGCGGCCTATAATGAATACAGTTTCCCGGAGAGCTACGATATAATAATTGCTTATTCAAACAGCACCCGCAATACCAGCATCCACGATACTTTGTCGAAGGCATTGATCAACTTTATGGATGGCGGCACCGAGGCCATGCCCAAAAATGTATTTTTTGCTTCTGACAATTTACCCTCTACACAGCATGCATTGCCTAATGCTAAGTTATTAAAGAAGTTTTTTACAGCCTATCTGCGCGGCGGATACAACGTTCAGGTAAACACTCCCTATTATGGTGGCCCTGATGGGATCGCCGGTCCTGATTTAACTGGTTATCATGCCGGCAGTATCAAAGGATTGCCATCAAGTCCGATAGGTACCGAGAACCAGATTATTCCGGTATTCTCTGACGACCCCGATGTGATTTACAACCGGGATTGCCCTGAATGGTATGCCAACGAGGTGAGCAATCCGGAAATAAGCTCCTGGGGTTCTTACGTTTTTGAAGATGGCCCCATAAATGGTGACGCATACTCTAAAGGAAACGGCTGCGCTATCTGGCTCGACAACCTGATGTATAAATCCTTTTTTATCAGTTTCGACATTTCCCAATTTACCAGCGATGCCGACATCAACACCATGATAAATCAGGCGCTCGAGTGGTTTACACCGGAAGTTTATACCATTACTGCTATGGCCTCACCCATTGCCGGAGGCACAGTTTCGGGCGGCGGAAACTATGTGGCACAATCCACGGCTACCCTCACCGCCACACCAGCCACGGGATACGATTTTGTAAACTGGACGGAAAACGGAGATGTGGTTTCTACGGAGGCGCAGTATTCTTTCACCGTAACCTCCAACCGCACCCTCACCGCTAACT
>JAAYIU010000044.1 GCA_012523265.1 Bacteroidales bacterium
GCGTACACCTGCTCCATTTCTCTCAGCGAAATGTAGCGCATCACCTCATATTTTCCTTTCCGGTCGCTGATTAAAACACTTTTTGCAGATATCAGCGAGACATTTGAATAGGTTTTCACGACGGATTGTGCGAACTCTTCAACGGTACCTTCTACCTCGGTGGTTTTGCCCACAAAGTAACTCTCCACCTGAACGGTAATCTGTGTGATAAGGTGGTCCAGGGCGTTGTTATCCGCCTGGCGGTATTCATCAGCCTGCCCAATACCGTAGAGGTAGTTGCCGGAAGATTGGATTTCAGCAACAGATGGCTGATTCTGCGCGGTAAGCATAAAAACAGAGAAAACCAGAAACAGGGCAATCAGATTCTTCTTCATTTATTTTTTATTTTACGACGGTTCAAAAGAAAATAAAATTTAAAGTTCAGAGGCGGACGGAAAATTTGTATGAAATTTCTTTTAAGAAAGAAACAGGAATGGGGCTTTCCGTTGTGTTAGCAACTGGCCACCATTCCATAAGCTCTTTAACTTCCTGATAGAGAGGTGTCAAATGCTTCTTAATAATTGCCCAAATCATCGAAGAGTCAACTGCATCATATGCATGAATTATGCGGTTACGAAATCCAACTATTTTTCTGGCGTTTTTTAAACTCGCTTCAGGATGAAGCAAATCATATTTGTTTACAGCTTCCGCGATTATTCCCAATTGTCTTTCAACAGCACTTTAAGTTTTCAGGTATTTAATATAATCGGAGAATGAGGAAGTGTTGCCGGTAAAATCCTCGATTAATTCGATGGAATGAACGATGTCATCCAGATACTTTAACCCCTTTTCTGTCATATATTAACACTTTAGATGAATCAATACTTTTTCTAAGGTAAGGGTTTCTGATAGAAGAATCTGTCAACAAATCAACTTTGCTATTGAAAAACAATTCAAGTGAATCCCATAAAGAAATTAATTTCTCACCTCTTTCAATTGGATCTGGTGCATCAATGTCAACCAGTAAATCAAAATCGCTTTTTTCCGTATCGAATTTATCAGTCGTAGATGAGCCAAAGGCATACAAGTGCTTAACTTTATGAACTTTACACAAATTCAAAAAATTAGTTCTATCTTTTAATATTTTATCTCGAATAACCATGAAACAAAGATAACTGTTTTTAAGCAATTGTCAATTTCGTTTAATGCCGTTTGTTTTTCGGCTGGCAGCTAGCGTCTGTGTAAAGCGCTAATTCCATTAATTCTTTAAAGCTCTGCTATTACTTATTGTGTGTAGCTTACCTGCAACATTTCAATAACCCCGTCCTTCAGGGCGGGGTAAGATAGCCCGGACGGAATCCGGCGGGCTTTAGCCCGCAATACTTTTACATCAATAGCTTTCCATCAACGCATCATAACACTTCCACTTATTTGGGCTAAAGCCCACTGAAAAGCTCTTGCCTTTTTAACCCCGGCCTTAAGGCCGGGGTTAGTGATCAGAAGGCTAAAAAATACCAGAGCTTTCTTTAACAATTTCATTTTTCAATAGCCGATCCGACTTTTAATTTTTTAATCGCAAAACTATGCACGAATCACCAGTTGTTGCCCAGGCTATTATTATCCCGGATCAGCCCGCGGCAATAGCTGCGAAAGCTTCGATCTCTTTTTCCAACTCATTTTTAGCTACCAAACCATCTATCAATTTCGATGGAATAGACGCTGTTGCAGCGCCGAGAATCATACCGAGAACCATTCCCCTGTGCACATTGTCACCACCTGCATTCACATTGGCCAGGAGCGCTTTTTCAAAATCGAAACGGAATTTCCAGGCAAGGTAGATCAGCATGGGTGTTCCATGCTCGGCAAAGCAGGCTGTCGAGAATATTTTTTTCAGCACGTCGCTTTCGGTATGCTCGTTGGCAAATTTTTCGATATCCCAGGGGGCATCAGCAAATTCGGTGTGCAGTTTCCACATAACGTCGGCAGGCACATGGCCCATGCCGCCACTCTGCTGGTATTGGGCAAATAATTCCTTCCCGGTATATTTGGACAGCCCCATTTCACCGGCGATTTCCTTTGTCGTTTTTATCGGATCATGACCATTTACCAACGCATTGAGCAACGGAACCACAACGGCCAGTGAGGCTGACACATTCTCGCTGTGATGGGTCAAATATTGATGTCCGACGGCAAATCCCAGGGCATTGTATCTATCGCTGTGAAGCAAAGAAATTACCATCGGTCTTATCATTCCACCCAGCGCATTTATTCCGGCGTATCGGTATTGGTTATCAGCACAGGCCGCCGGCGGAATTCCTTTTGAATAGTTCTCGAACCAGGCTCTGAGGTATCCCTCCGTATAAGGATCGTTGTTATTCCCCGGGGTGGTCATGAAAGCGATAAATGCTTCGAGGAATTTGCCGGGGATGTAACCACCGTTTTCGATCACATGGCGCATCAATACCCTAACCAGTTGTGCGTTTAGCGTGTTTTCGCCGGCTTTCAATCCGGCGTGATAATGATGGCGGTCATTTATTTTTATCACACCTTTTTCATCTACACCAAATCCGCTCTCGCCGAAGTTGTTGTAAGAAGTATCATAAAACCTGAGGTGCTGATGAAGGATGTCATATTTCCTGCCGGATTTTTCAGCCCTCTTCACATCCGGTTTATACTTTGCTCGCACCAAAGATGCCTCCACGTGTTTTTCCGGCGGCGATTTATACCCATCAACCGGTCCGCCGAGGTATTTCGGGATATTGGATGTATTGTAAAACCAATGCGCCGGCATGGCCAGAGCATCGCCGATAAACAGTCCCCAAAGAGAGTTTTTTATGCGTTGTTCTTTTTCGTTCATCTTGCATTTGTTTTAAAAAGCATGCTTGTGTACGAGGAGTTATTATTAAAAATAACAACTGCATAGGCGCCATTGGTGAAACCGGATAAATCGATATGAAATTCGCCTGTAGTAATTTGCTGCTGATAAACCCGCTTTCCCATTACATTATAAATCGTCATCAGTCCACCGATGTTTTCGCTTGGAACCTTGAAAGCGACTTTATCGACGGCCGGGTTGGGAAATATTTTCATGCCGGCACCGGTGCTTACTTCTGCTATATCGATCGTATTGCACGACTGCTCAAAAGTTATCCGCGCCGAATTCTGGAGAGAATCGTTGAACACAGCAAATGCATTCACATTTTCGCGCAATGAATAGTCGAGCCACAGTGTCAAAAAGTCGAAGGTCGTGAGTTGCTGTTCTTCTCTGGAAATATTGAGGGAAGGGTTGCAGAGCGATTCGCCCAGATTGCAGAAAAAATTGAAGTCAGCAAAATAGCAATGCCCGCCATTTATAATACTTATGCGTGTTTTACAATCTGCGGCCAGATTATCATACATCGGAACCTGATGCGCGTCCTCCGGGGTGACGCAGTCGTCGTTGCCCGAAAACATCAGGGCAGGAGCCGTGACGTTGGCTGCTGCCGCTATGGCTGAGGGATTGGTTTCGGCAGCAGCAAAATTTATCAATGAGCTGATCGCCGGATTGTTTTGCGCCGCTAAGAACGAAGCGCCACCGCCCATCGAATGCCCCATCAGCGCAGTTTTTTCGGTTAGCCTGTCGAAGAAAATGGAGCTGCTGATGCCGTTTTCAATTTGCATTTGTGCAGCTACAAATTTTATATCCATACCGAAGTTTTCGTGGCTGGGGCTGAACCCCGTTTCAGTGGTCGGAAAGCAAATAACGTAGCCGTCGGGAACCAATTCTGTCCAAAAGTTTTGATAAGCTTCCCAGCTCATCAAAAAGCCATGCCCGAAGACGATAACAGGGAAATCCCCCAAAGCTACAGGCACATTTTCGCCGGGGCTGTCGGCAGGATAATATATCTCCGTTTCGATGTCGCGGCTTCTGCTGCTATCGAAAAACCCCACCGTGGTGTGGCCTATGTTGAATGGCTGCGCTAACAAAGTAGCGGAGATGAGCAACAATCCAGCAAGTATTGAGTAAGACTTTTTTTTCATTTCAAATAAACCAGGATAGAACACTTGACCACTATTATTAATAATAAAACCTGCATTTTGCAATCAATATTTCATCATTCTTAACTGTATTTCATGATTCAATCAGGACTTTCTGAAAAGCCGCTCCTTTTTTAAATTTTTCGAGTGCTGCGTCAAGTCTTGATTCATTTACTTTGGAAGTTAATTCGTGCTGGGTTGCAGCCAGAGAATTGTATTCCTCCATGGAGATAACAACCACGCCGGAATCTTTGCCACGATTGATAATCAAAGTTTCAAAATTCTCGGCTACTGAATCAAGATACTTTTTGACGTTTTTACTGAAATCTGAAATTGTTGTAGTTTGCATAATGAAAATCTTTAGCGTTAAATAACACACAAAATTATGTACAAATTGTCAGTTGCCAAGTTTTTTATTATTCCAACGAGGGAGAAAATGGAAATATTTTTAAATCTGATTAAAGTCAAACCGTGAATAAAGCCATCCCGACAGACAAAGGTTCGGGATGTTGGTTCATGCTTTGGCAGCATTCACGGTATGACTGACGATTGGGGCAATAACAAAAAAATCCTGCCGAAACCGACAGGATTTTTTTCCGTGAACAAAGCTTTGCTCTTTGGTGCCCAAGACAAGAATCGAACTTGCACTCCCTTGCGAGAACTAGTCCCTGAAACTAGCGCGTCTACCAATTCCGCCACTTGGGCAAAGCGGGGGCAAAAGTAATACTTTCGTCGAAAAACCAAAACAAAAGTTTATTTTTTCTTCAGCCTCCGCTGCTCTATTTTTTTATCGCGTACGTCCAGGATACACTTTGAGCGCCTCGCCCAGCACTTTCATCGATTCTTTCAAATCCTCCACCTTTAGCACATAACTAATACGTACTTCGTCGAGGCCACGACCCGGCGTAGAGTAAAATCCCGTAGCCGGCGCCAGCATCACAGTTTTGTTTTCGTAGTGGAAGCTGTCGAGCAGCCACTGACAAAACTTATCGCTGTTGTCGATGGGCAGTCGGGCAACCACATAAAAAGCACCGGATGGATTGGGGCAGAGCGCGCCCGGAATATTGTTGATGGCTTCGTAAACCGTGTTGCGGCGCTTGTGATATTCCGCCAGCACCTCTTCAAAATATTCGTCGGAAGTAGCGATGGCAGCCTCGGCGGCTACCTGACCCAGGCTGGGCGGGCTTAGACGTGCCTGCGCAAACTTCATAGCAGTGGCCATCAGCTCTTTATTTTTCGAAATCATCATGCCAACACGCACGCCACACATGCTGTAACGCTTCGACACAGAGTCGATCAGAACGGTGTGTTGGTCGAGGCCGGGGAGATTCATCACCGAGTGGTGCTCGCGTCCGTCGTAGCAAAACTCGCGGTAAACCTCGTCGGCAATCAAAAACAAATCATGTTTCAGCGCCAGCTCACCAAGCGTCTTCAGCTCTTCCTGATTGTAAAGGTAGCCTGTAGGGTTGTTGGGGTTGCAAACCAGGATGGCCTTGGTGCGCGGAGTGATCACTTTCTCAAATTCGGCGATAGGTGGCAGCCCAAAACCCGTCTCGATGGTGCTGTTGATAGGCACCACATTGATACCGGAATTAGTAGCAAAGCCGTTGTAATTGGCATAAAAAGGCTCCGGAATGATAATCTCTTCGCCCGGATCCATGATGCTTTGCATGGTAAAGAGCAGCGCCTCCGAAGCACCAGCGCCAACGATAATCTCGTCGGGTGCAATATGAATATTGTACTTGCGGTAATAGTCGGCCAGCTTCTGGCGATACGAAGCATTGCCCGCCGAGTGGCTATAGGCTACCAGCGGCTCGCTGTAGTTGCGAACAGCTTCCAGCGCTATCTCTGGCGTTTTTATGTCGGGTTGTCCGATGTTGAGATGGAAAACTTTTACGCCACGTTTTTTGGCTTCTTCGGCAAAGGGCACCAGCTTACGGATGGGTGAAGCAGGCATCATCTTGCCTTTTTGTGATAATTTCGGCATCTTGGCTAATTGTTTTGTTTTGTTAATAAAAAATCCCGGTCTTCACTTTTGTGAAGACCGGGACAAATTTCAGCATTTTATTACGCTTGCAGGCGGATGTAAGAAAAACTAATATCCGCCGGTGGTATTATTTGCCGCCCATAGGCTTTACGTTTTCAGGAGGCGTAGTTTGGTCGGGTTGCAAAACCTGACCGGTGATACGCAATACCACGGTTTCGGTTTTGGCATTGCTCTGCACGGTAACTGTTTTGTTGATTTTACCAATCCGGTTGGTTTTGTACTCCACGTTGATGGTACCGGTTTGGCCGGGAAGAATCGGCTCACGTGGCCATTTGGGCACCGTACATCCGCAGGACGAACGTACGTTGGTGAGTATCAGCGGCTCTTTGCCCACATTGGTAAAGGTAAACTCGCAATTGCCGTCGCCCTGATAAGGAACGCTGCCATAGTCGTGAACGTTGCTTTTGAACTCTATTTCAGGTGCATTCGGATTTTCTTGCGGTGCAGCCTGATCTTGTGCCTGTGCCATCGCGAAAGCGGCAAACATCAGCATTGTAAACATTAAAGCGATCTTTTTCATGTGTTTGTTGGATTTATGTTATTGAAAATTCTTTTTTAAAACTATTGCTGACAAAAATAAGAAAGAATGGCCGGCCTGTCGAAATTTGTAATTTTTATTTATTAAAAAAACAAAAACACGTTTCCTGCAATCTGAATATCATCACATTAAAGCAATTTTTTCCTTGTTAACGAAATGTAAACTAAAGATACTATTTTTGGCGACATCAATCAAAAACGGACTTCATGCCCAATGTGCTGGTAAAAAGATTAAATGTTTTAACAACCATTTTATTGTCTTTGGTGGTGTCTGCCTATGGACAGAAATCCACCGCCGATACCACCGCGATAAAGGAGAAAGTAAAAACCGACTGGAACTTTGGGGTGTTGCCGGCCATCTCCTGGGACAACGACCTGGGCTTTCAGTATGGCGGCCTGATCAATCTTTATCATTACGGCGACGGCTCCCGTTATCCGCTTTACAATCACTCCATTTATCTGGAAGTGTCGGCATACACGCGGGGCAGTGGCATCTACCGAATGATGTACGACAGCGACCAACTGATAAAAGAGATTGGCCTTACCATCGACGTGAGCTATCTTCCCAACCAGGCCTACAATTTTTATGGTTGGAATGGCTATGAAGCCGTGTATCAGCCGCAGTGGGAAGATGACGAAGCACCTGAAGAGGTTTATCGGTCGCGGGTTTTTTACCGATATGATAATCGCATGTTTCGTTTCAAAACAGATGTAAACGGAAAACTGACCGGGAAGTTCCGTTGGATGGCCGGCGTGCAGTATTACAATTTTGATATTGCAACCGTAGATGTCGATAAACTCAACAAAGGCAAAGACGAAGCCGATAAGCTCCGACCCACCGGCGAGCAGCCCGGGCTTTACGATAAGTATGTCGATTGGGGGCTAATCCTGTCCGATGAAGCTGCGGGCGGCAGCCTGACGCTGCTCAAAGGTGGCGTGATGTACGACAGCCGCGACAACAAGCCCAACCCCATGCGCGGCATCTGGAGTGAAGCAGCACTCGAAGTTGCGCCAAAAGCCTTGGGCACCATCAGCCAGAGCTACGCCAAGCTCAGCCTCACGCACCGCCAATACTTCACGCTCGTCCCACAAAAACTTGCCTTTGCCGCAAGGCTATCCATGCAAACTACTGTGGCCGGACATGTGCCTTTTTACATGCAGCCGCTCATCATCACCTCGTTGCTGCGCGGCGCCACCGAAGAAGGGCTGGGCGGTGTGCGCAACTTGCGCGGCGCCCCCCGCAACCGCATTGTTGGTGATGGCATTGCTTACGCCAATTTTGAAATCAGATGGAAAGCCTTAAGAACCACCTTGTGGAATCAAAACTTTTATCTGGGTGTCAATGCTTTTGTTGACGCAGGCCAGGTAATCAACAAAGTAAATATACGTCAACAAGTGGAGGCGCTGCTACTCCCCGACCAGGATAACTATTTCGACTTTGGTGCCGAAGCTTTGCATGCAACCTATGGCGTGGGCATCCGCATCGCGATGAACCAAAACTTTATCGTTGCCGCCGATTATGGCATAGCCGCCGATGCACGCGACGGCACCAGCGGCTTCTACATCGGACTGAATTATTTGTTTTAATAAATCGAGGGTAGAAATTAGAAATTATGCGGTTTGGATGGGCGCGGTATCGGTGTTTTATTTGACGTTTCGAGATCCTTCGGACGCTCGAAAGTCAGAGGGCGAACAGTAGCGCAGATAAAAAAAGGCTTTGCCCGTTTCGCTGTTCGGCCGAGGCTAAGCCTCGGCCACATTATTTTTACCGGCTGTGCCTGTTAATCATTCGAAGGGCGAAGGGCGAAGGGCGCGGGGTAAATTCCAAGTTCCAAATTCCAACCGTCGGTAGCCGGTGTAACCAATTTCAAAACTCAAGCCCATGGGCAACCTCATCCCTGGCGCCCTGCGCCCTGCGCCCCGCATTTACACCGACTATTGACGATTGCTTTATTGTCTTTTGGGATTTATTTGAAAAACCGCTAAAGATAAGCCTGTTGAACAAAGACTTTTGTATCATTGCAGGAATGATTCAAATTTAATCTTATTTCAAAATGATAATTGACGCCCACACACACATTAACAACTACCACGAGGACAGGGTAGTTTCGCTCGAAGATTGCCTGAACCGACTTACCGACACCATGGCCGAAAACAATGTGAACTACTCGCTGATCCTTACCTCATACGTAGTGAATGAAAACAGGCCTGGCATAAAAAAGGTTGTGGAAGCCATCCGCGACAGAGACAACCTCGGTGTAGTTGCGGGCATTAGTTTTTTAAATTATAAACAAAGAGACCTGCGCGAGCTGAGCGACTACCTGGAAGACGGACTTATTAAGGGTTTGAAACTTTATCCTGGTTACGAACCCTTTTATCCTTACGACAACCGCCTTAAAGTTGTTTACGATCTTGCCGTTGAGTACGATGTGCCGGTGTTGTTTCATTCCGGCGACACCTACACAACTACAGGAAGGGTTCGCTTTTCGCACCCTCTCCACATCGACGATGTAGCCGTGGATAACCCTGAGATGAAAATTGTAATTTGCCACGTAGGTAATCCCTGGATAACGGACTGTATGGAAGTGGTTTATAAAAATAAAAATGTGTTTACCGATTTCTCGGGGCTGGTGCTTGGCGATTTTACCGAAAAGTTTGAGAAATACATGAAGAGCCAGTTGGAAGAAATGATACTCTACATCGGTGAACCCAAATACCTGCTATACGGAACCGATTGGCCCATCTCAACCATGAAATCCTATCTCAAATTTATGCAACAACTCAACTTGCCCGATGATAAAAAAGAACTCATCCTATGGAAAAATGCTGCAAAGCTTTTTAAAATTGATGTTTCTAAATTATAATATTTCACAGCATCCAAATCTTAAAGATTTTTCTAAGTTAGTCCCGTTAAGAATGTATATCAACAACGAATAAAAATAGCATGTCGAAACTAAAAGATAGCTCCCCCGATAAAAACGACCAGCCGCTGCTTGACGCCTACTCACAAACCATTGTAAATGTAGTCGGGCGCGCTTCGGCATCGGTAGTCAACATTCGCATCACCAAAGCAAATATGCCACAGCCTGTCAACGCAGCACAGCCTTTCGGGGCAGGTTCAGGTTTTGCAATCGCTGAGCAGGGTTTCATCCTCACCAACCATCATGTGATACACCAGCACAAAGAACTGATGGTGACACTGCCTTCGGGCAAAATGCTTCGGCCAACAGTGATAGGCGCTGATGCAGCCACTGACCTGGCAGTATTGAAAATTGACGACAACAGCCTGCCACCGTTATCCTTTGCTGATTCCGACAAACTACAGCCCGGACAAATCGCTATAGCCATTGGCAATCCGCTGGGCTTTCAGCATACGGTGACGGCAGGTGTGGTGAGCGCGCTGGGACGCAGCCTGCGCTCGCAAAGCGGCCGCATGATCGACGGCATCATACAAACCGACGCAGCCCTGAATCCCGGCAGCTCCGGCGGCCCGCTAATGGACTCCGCAGGGCATGTTATCGGTGTCAATACCGCCATCATCAGGCAGGCACAGGGCATCTGCTTTGCCGTTTCCGGCAATATGGCCAAATATATTTCCGGAATCCTGATGCGCGACGGCAAAATACGCCGCGCCTGGCTGGGCATCACCGGGCAAACCATCAGGCTGCAACCGGAGATGGTGAAAACGCATGCTTTGAAGCAAAACGCTGCCGTATATGTTTCGGCAATAAACCAGGTGCCGGCAATCGACAACAGCCACCTGCGCAAAGGCGACCTGCTGGTAGCTCTCGATGGCCAGCCAATAGCCTCCATCGACGACCTTCACAAAGCACTCACACAGGAAACTATCGGGAAACCCTTAACTGCAACGCTGCTGCGCAACAACCAACTAATTCTGCAAAAACTGGTGCCGGCGGAAATGTAAGTGGAAGCTCCAAAAGGAAAATTACAAATAAGTTCCAAGTTCCAAATCCCAAATTCCAAACCCCGGAGCAGTTTAATTATTGAAATTTGATTATTGAGATTTATTTGGAACTTGTATTATTGTCTTTTGTGATTTATTTGGAACTTGTATTATTGTCTTTTGTGATTTATTTGAAACTTGCTTCATTGTATTTTGGGATTTATCTGGAACTTGTTTTATTGCTTTTTGGGATTTGCTAAAAAATTCCAAGTTCCAAATTCCAACCGTCGGTAGCCGGTGTAAACAATCACAAATAAATTCCAACCGTGGGTAGCCGGTGTAAACAATTTCGAAACTCAAACCACAAACCACGGAGCAGTTTGGCTATTGAGATTTGATTATTGAGATTTATTTGGAACTTGTATTATTGTCTTTTGTGATGTATTTGGAACTTGTATTATTGTCTTTTGTGATTTATTTGAAACTTGCTTCATTGTATTTTGGGATTTATCTGCGAATTGTTTTATTGCTTTTTGGGATTTGCTAAAAAATTCCAAGTTCCAAATTCCAACCGTCGGTAGCCGGTGTAAACAATTTCGAAACTCAAGCCCATGGGCAACCTCATCCCTGGCGCCCTGCACCCTGCGCCCTGCGCCTAGCATTTACAGGGATTTCATCGTTCATTCTTCCAGCTCGTAGCCTGTTTCGGTATCTTTATCGATGGCGGGCACGCCTTGTTTCATCCACACGGGTTGTGGCGCATCTTTTAGGTAGTGGTCGAAAAACTGCATCATTCGTATGCTAAGATCCACGCGGTTGGGCCAGCGGGTGAGGTTGTGCTCTTCGTTGTTGTAAGTGAGCATCCACACAGGCTTTTGCAGTCGCCGCAAGGCCATAAACATCTCTATTCCCTGGTACCACGGCACGGCACCATCGTTGTCGTTGTGCATGATGAGCAAGGGTGTTTCTACTTTGTCAGCAAAAAATACAGGGGAGTTTTCGATGTATCGTAATGGCATCTCCCAAAGGGTTCCGCCCAGGCGGCTTTGCGTTTTTTCGTATTGGGCCATGCGGCTCCTGCCGCTGCCCCAGCGTATGCCGCCGTAAGCGCTCACCATGTTGCTCACCGGAGCGCCAGCCATAGCAGCAGCATACAGATTGGTTTTCGTCACCAGATAAACCACCTGATAACCACCCCAGCTCTGCCCCTGGATGCCCATCCTGTCGCGGTCGATGAAAGGGAATTGTGCAGCCATGGCCAACGTACCGCTCACGATGGCACGCTCGGCACTTTGTCCGGGATAGCCTGTTGTATACGGAATGTCGGGCACAAAAACCACATAGCCATTGCTCACACACCACGCCGGATTGATGATGGAGCGACTGGGAGTGACGTGATAAAAACGATGAAGGTTGTCGGCATTGCGCTCGTAGAAATAGACCAGCATCGGATATTTTTTAGAAACGTCCAGGTTTTCAGGGGTGTAAAGCAGGCCTTCGAGGGAATCACCATCGGCAGAGAGCCACTGCACCTGCTGCACATCGCCCCAGCGCCATGGTGCACGCTGGTTGTCGAGGTGGGTAATCTGCACAGGGTTTTCGAAATTTTCATCACTGACATAAAGATCGGGGTAGCGGTCGAAATCCGATTTGCGCCAGATCAGCGTCTTGGCATCGCGCGCCTGGCTCAGGTCGTCGAAGCTGTAAGGTTGCATTATCAACTTACGCGGCGTTGCTGGTTTTTCCGCTTTAGCGGAATAAAATCCGCTTGCACGGCTCTCCAGGTTAAAAGCATACAGCATCATTTCCTTTTCGATATGTTCCTGGCGGCGGTCGAGTTTCCAGTATCTAAACTGCAAATTGTTATCGCGCCCCACACCGTCGGTGATGCGCACCGGCGCCTCTTTGTGGTGCGTGTCGAAGCGCCAGATGTCGTACCGATCGTTGATGAGCACATAGCGATCGTCGTTGGTAAAGCCCGCATAACCGTAGTTGCCCGGCAGTTGCGGCACGTCATTCAGCTCGTCGTAAAAAGCATAAGGCAACGACCCGGTAAGCGAGCGAACCTCGTCGGTGGGCACGTCGCGCAGGTACCAGGCCGAATCGTTGGGCGCATACCAAACGAAATATTTAGCATCCGGCGAAAGTGCTGCCGTAGAAGAGGCTTTGGCGGTGAGCAATTTTTTGCTGCCATCGCTCACGCTGATGGCGTAATAGTCGCGGTAGTAGTCGTCCCACTGCGCCTGCAGCCGGTAAGGTTTATCGGTATATCCAAGCACGACAGGTGTTTTATCTTTTCCCGGAGCCACTGCTTCCTGCACCTGCTCATCGGCAAGCTGCACCATGCGCCGGCTATCAGGGTGCCACACAGCCAGATAGCTGCGTTTGCGCTCGTTGTCGAGCATTTTATTTTGCCGGGGCTGGATGTAGTCGTCGCGCCAGTTCCATACGTCCACCGAAACTTTCTCGTCTTTGGGCACCGTATCTTTCGGTTCCGGCTCAACCTGCGGAGCCGTGCCGAAAAAGAGCTGTGCACCGTCGCGGGTGAAAACGGGCGAACGATGCTCACTCACACGCCATCCGGAGGCCAGTCCGGCGGCAGCGCTATCTACAACGATGGCAGCCAGCGCCTTTTCTTTCTGCCAATAAGCAAGGTCATAATTTTTCATTTTGGAGGTGTCAGCCGAATAAACAAAAGCCAGCTGGGCGCCCTGCTCATCCACTGCCAGTCGGCTGGCCACACCACGATTGTTAAACAGAGTATCGGCCAAAGCCAGTTCCTGATCGAACCTTATCACGCGGGTACTGTCGATGGAATCGTTGGTGCTGGTAATAAAAGCAATCAGTTGCTCATTTCGCGAAAGCGCATAATCCGTCACATCATCAAATTGGAAGATGCTGTCGGTGGCCATGTTGAGCAGCACCAACCGCCGGCCTTCGGCTTTTTTCTTTTTCTTTTTGCTGCGCGTCGGTTTTTCCTTTTCGGCTTTGGCGCTATCCGATGTGTCAGTTGTATCTTTTGCCGGCTCTAACTTTTCGTGCAGAAAAGCCACCCACTCGCCGCCTTCGGCTGCAACTTTGAACGATTTCACCTGCGCAAACTTACGCACCGGCGCTCCCGACACAAAGATGCCCAACGAATCTTTGGGCAAATCATCTTTCTCCTTTTTGGCCAGCTTTGCTTTGCGCAAGGTATCTTCGCTAGGTTTTATTTTAAAAACAATAAACTTTGAATTTCCTGCAAACTGAGCGTCATAGCCACGCGCTGCCGAGTCAGTGGTTTGGTTTTTTGTATTAAAAAAATACAACATGCCGTCGCCCTTGCCGGGATTAACTTCGTAAGTCACCCATGCTCCGTCGGGCGAGATATTGGTTTTTTCGAGAATTTTCCACTTGTTGTAAATGGTATGGTCCAGGGGCTTTTGTTGCGCTTGTGCAATTAGTCCCATCATTGAAATAACAAGGAAAATAAAGAGTTTCTTGATCATGATATTCTATATTTTGCGGCCAAAAGTAATTGAAAATTTAAAAAAGTGCCAGGGTTGCATCCCCTTCTGGGCTGCTAACCCTTATGCCTCCGCTAACTTTCCAACCCCACAATTTCTTGTTGAGCGCCTCTTCTGTTAATAAACCTAAAAAACAAATACGCCAAAGGGATTTAATTATCTTTGATTTTTCATTTTAAGAACCAGTAATTACACCCAACTTATTGATAACAAACACATCGTCATCATGGCTTACATTCAATTCGATAAAGCGCAACTGATCAATCTGGAGTATTGCCTCAAGCGGGAGTGGCTGCGTACCAACCGTGCAGGGGCTTATTCGGCGAGTACCATCGTCAACTGCAACACACGCAAATACCATGGATTGCTGGTGGTTCCGCAGCCACAGTTTGGAAACACGCCGCACGTGTTGCTCTCGGCACTGCACGAAACGGTGATACAGCATGATGCCGAGTTCAACCTGGGCATTCACAAATATCAAAACAACACCTATCATCCCAAAGGGCACAAGTATGTCCGCGACTTTCAGGTGGATCCGGTGCCGGTGATCACCTACCGCGTGGGTGGTGTGGTGCTGGTGAAGGAGATTCTTTTTTCGTCGAACGAAGAGATGATGATGATCAGATATACGCTCAAAGACGCCCACTCCCCTACCACGCTGCGGCTCACGCCATTTCTGGCTTTTCGGCAAATCCATGCACTCTGTAAGGCCAACAACGATGTGCATACAGATTACCAGCCGGTGCCCAACGGCGCTGCCTTTTGTATGTATCCGGGCTATTCCACATTATTTTTACAAGCGTCCGTCGAAAATAAATACACACACCAGCCCGACTGGTATTTCAATGTGGAGTACACGCACGAAAAGCTGCGGGGCTATGACTATCTGGAAGATCTGTATGTGCCGGGGCACATAGAGTTCAAACTCAAAAAAGGCGAAAGCCTCATCCTCTCGGCCAGCATCCGGCAGATAAAACCCAAAGCCCTGGAGGAGAAATTTGCCCAGGAGCTGAAGAGCCGTACCGTTGCCACCGACTTCCGTTCAGCACTCGACAGCTCCGCGCGACAATTTGTTATCACCAAAAACGACAAACCCGAAATAGTTGCCGGCTACCCGTGGTACGGCGTGTTGGGACGCGACACTTTTATGGCTTTGCCGGGCTTGCTGCTCACCCGCGGCGACACCTCCACGTATCTTCGTATCATCGACAATATGATTGCGCGGATGCAGGGGCCATTTTTCCCTACCGCCGTGCTCGATACCCATTCGGAGTATCACTCCGTCGATACGCAGCTTTGGTTTTTCTGGGCTTTACAAAAATATGCTTCGCATACGCATCAGGAGCTAAAGCTTTGGCAACAATACCAGGAGGTGATGAAAAAGATTTTGGAGGCTTACGCCGAAGGAACCTGGTTCAACATACGGATGCAAAGCAGCGGACTGCTCACCGCCGGAGAAGAGGGTTATCCGCTTACGTGGATGAACGCGGTGGATCATGGACGTCCCGTTACGCCGCGCGCCGGCAATCCTGTGGAGGTAAATGCACTGTGGTACAATGCGATAATGTTTGCTTTGGAATTGGCGAAAGCCGCCAACGACAGGCCGTTTATAAAAAGGTGGTCACGCATCGCTCATCAGATCAGGATGGCCTTTGTCGAAAACTTCTGGAGCGAGACGCGCGGTTATCTGGCCGACTTCACCAATGCCGATTTCAAAGACTTCTCGGTGCGTCCCAATATGCTGCTGGCTGCAAGCCTTCCCTTCTCGCCACTCGACGAGCTGAAACGCAAAAAGATTCTCGACGTCATCGCCCGCGAGTTGCTCACCTCACGCGGTTTGCGCACCCTCTCACCCAAAAATATTCGTTACAAAGGAAAGTATCACGGCAACAGCCAGCAACGCGACGAAGCCTGCCACCAGGGAACGGTGGTGGCGTGGCTCGCAGGACATTACGCCGAAGCCTACCTGATGCTTTATGGGAAAAATGGCCTGCCCGTAGTAAAAAATATTTTCAAGTCTTTTGAAGAAGAGACCCAGAAAGCCGGACTAAGCTCCATCTCCGAATTTTTTGACGGCGACCCACCCCACGATTCTGCCGGCGCTACGCACATGGCCATAGCAGTAGCCGAATTGCTGCGCATCGACCAAATGATAAAGCAGATGGAAAAATAATTGGAACTTGTAAATTGTAATTTGGATTTTAAACTGATTTGTTCATGAAGATACTCATGTTTGGCTGGGAATTCCCACCACATATCACCGGCGGATTAGGCACCGCCTGCTACGGACTCACTCACAGCCTGGCAGACGAAGGCGCCGAAATCATTTTTGTGGTGCCCAAAGCCTTTGGCGACGAAGACCAGTCGGCAGTGCGGCTGATGGGCGCTTCCGACATCGAAATTGACGCCACAGACCCCGACACCATCGAATTTTGGAAACGTGTGACTTATCTCGAAATTGGCTCCAACCTGATCCCCTATGTAACCCCTGAAGCGTTCCGCCGCATCGTGGAGGAGCAGCAGCAACAACAGTCAACCGAAGAGCAGGTTATGAAAGCGAAATTCGACTTTAGCGGTGGCTATGGCGCCGACCTGCTGGCCGAGGTGTCGAGGTATGCGCTGATAGCTTCAGGGCTGGCATGCAAGCAAAGTTTTGATGTAATTCATGCGCACGACTGGCCTACTTATCCGGCGGGAATAGCTGCCGCTGCTGTAAGCGGAAAGCCGCTGATAGTGCACGTGCATGCCACCGAATTCGACCGCTCAGGCACCAATATTAATAAGGAAGTTTACGACATCGAACGACGCGGCATGGAAGCTGCCGACCGCGTGATAGCGGTGAGCAACTACACCCGCAACACCGTCATCGAAAAATACGGCATCGCACCGGAGAAGGTGGTGACGGTGCACAATGGCATTGCAGCAGCAACGGATTTCAGCGGAAGTCAAAAGCGCCATCTGAAAGAAAAAGTGGTGACTTTTCTGGGGCGGCTGACGCTGCAAAAAGGCCCTGAATACTTTGTAGAGGCCGCTCATCTGCTGTTGCAGTACAACGACAATGTTCGCTTTGTAATGGCCGGCTCCGGCGATATGCTTCCCAAGCTGGTGCGCCAGGTAGCACGGCTGGGCATCGGCACACGTTTTCATTTCACCGGCTTCCTCGGCGAGCAGGAGGTGCAGCAGCTTTTTGCCATGAGCGACGTCTTTGTGATGCCATCGGTGTCGGAGCCTTTCGGGCTGGTACCTCTGGAAGCTATCCGCGCCAACGTCCCTGTGGTTATCTCACGGCAGTCGGGCGTGTCGGAGGTGCTCGACCATGTATTGAAAGTGGATTTCTGGGACGTCAACGCACTGGCCGACGCGATACATGGCCTGCTTAGCTACGATTCGCTGGTAAATGAATTTAAAAAACATGGCAAAAAAGAAGTGAACGAGCTGAATTGGGATAATGCTGCACGCGAGGTGATGACAGTGTACCAGGATGTTGTGGCCGTGAGCCAGCTCACCTGACGCTTTGCGTGATGAACAACTTTACAGATAATTACCCAGATATTAACAACTAAAAACTACAACCCGTGATAAGAAAATGGGTTAAAAAAATTTATGAAATCAATTTGCTTTTACTTCCAGGTTCACCAGCCTTACCGGCTGCGCACCTACCGATTTTTCGAGATGGGTCACGAGCATCATTATTACAATGATTTCGAGAACAAACACATCCTGAACCGGGTGGCACAAAAATGCTATCTGCCCATGAATGAGC
>JAAYIU010000321.1 GCA_012523265.1 Bacteroidales bacterium
GTCCACACATCGTCATCGGTAGAAGATTGTAGGTCGCGGATAATCTCATCGATGATTTTTTGGTTTTCTTTTTTAAATAACAACTTGGATTGGATGAGTTTTTCAAAAACGCTTGTAATCAGCTCGTTTTTGCGTATCATGTACATCACGTTGGTGGCCAGCTCCTTATTGCGATATTCGAGCTCTTCCTGCAGTTTTTCTTTTTCAAGTGCCAGACTTTTGTTGAGCAGCGTGGTTTTTTCGGCTTGCAGGCGGTGAGCTTTACTTTTGCTGCGTTGCAAATAGAAAAGCAAAATAAGTATCGATAACGACATAATGGCCAATACAATAGCAACAGAGTAAATGAGTTCGCGGCGTTTTTGTGCAGCTTCTTTTTTTTGTTGCAACAAACGGTTTTCGGTCATCCGCTGGTCAAATTTCTCCTGCATCTCAAGTTGTGTTATCAGTTGTATTTTCTCAAGGTTGAGTAAGCTGTCGTTCATTTGCTTGTAACGCACGCTGGTTAGGTAAGCCTGCTTGTAATTTCCCAACGAATCGTAAACAACGCTTAGCTGTTCCAGTGCTATTACCGCCGAAGGCAATGCATTGTATTGCGTGCTCAGATTTAGTGCCGTCTGATAACTTTCACGTGCCGGGTTATAATTTTTGGCCATCATGAAACAATTGCCCAGGTTGTTGTAGCCTTGCGCTAAGCCGCGGTAGTTGTTGTTGCTCTCCCACACCTCAATGGCTTTTCGGTTTAGCTCGAAAGCTTTCTCAAGATCACCCTTTTCGCGCGATATAATCGACAGGTTGTTGAGCAGCATGGCGTAAGGATTCCGATCGTCGGGGTCGAGGTATTGCAAGGCTTTGGTATAATAGATCTCTGCCTTATCGTAATCTTTCAACATCAACAACATGCTGCCATAATTCAGGTTGAACCGCAAAAGCTCATAGTTTAATTCAACCGAATGCTGCGCTTGCGAGGAGAGTTTATTTAAAAAATCAAGTCCGGTTTCAAAATAATCGATCGCCTCCTCGTATTTTTCGGTGCTAAAAAATATTACACCGATAATGCCCACTACCCTAAGATAGTTCACGCGCTGAAGGCTATCGTTTTCCAGCCCCGGAATAGATTCGAGAAGCTTTTTGGCTTCAAACATAAGCTCAAGCGCTTCAGGATATTTCCCGATAATCTGTAACACATTGGATTTGCTGAGCAGGAGTGTTATTCTTAGATTGAAATTTTCGTGGTGCTGCAGGTATTCCTCTGCCTGTTGCACCAGGATGAAGGCCGAGTCGATATTTTGTTCGGACAAATGGTCGGCCAGGCGCAGGCGAGCCATCGTTGTAAGCGAATCGGAGCGCTCCGTCCGGATGAGCTGATACAACGAATCTTTTTCAGAAGCATGGGCCTCCGAAGCAAAACAGACTATCAGCAATCCCAAAGCCATGCGTATGGTAAGAAAAGTCTTCAATTTACAGGTTTATTCGTCCGGCGCCAAAATTACACTATTTCGGCATGGCCATCAGATAATGCCGGATGTTGGCTTCGGTGAACATGTCGCCCTGCGTGCGGAATCCCTGGCGTTGATAATAGGGGATGGCTTTGAGCTGGGCGTGCAGGTAAAGTTCTTCAGGCCGCGATTCTAATTGCTGCAGGATGTGTTGCAGCAAAATACTTCCATAGTTTTTGTTTCGATATTGTGCAAGCACCGCAAAACGCTCGAGCTTGATGCCACGGCTGGTTTTGCGCCAGCGCCCGGTGGCTATGGGGAGTTCGTCGAGCAGCAACAAATAGTAGTGTGCGGCCGCTTCATTTTCTACCTCCAGCTTCCGCTCCACCTGCTGTTCGTCGATGAAAACCTGCTCGCGGATGGCCAGCGCCTGCTGGTAATGTTCTTTATCAGAAATATCAAAATCGATAATTTTAGTCATGGCGAATAGAAGATTTATGGTGGCGCAAATTTACAAACTACCTGAGATGGCGGGGTTTTTTAATAATTAAATTCCATAAAAAAACGAAAATCAAAGTAATGCCCTGCCACGCAGCGTTTTCCGGCAAAATGATAAGTGCTGACTTGTGATTGGGGGAAGCAATAGTTTCTTCAGGCTTTTTGGTCGTTTGTTTCAGCTCTGCCGGTTTGCAAATGGTGTAGGGCAACGCGCAGCTTTTTCAGGTTGCTATGGGCAGCGGGCGAGGCCATCGGGATAATAATTACTTTTGCCTCCGTTATCTTGTATCAATCATCACTCATTCAGGCGAAAGTATGGAATTTGTTAATCCGCTGTATCTTATTGGACTTGTTGCCATTGCAATACCTGTCATTGTTCATCTTTTCAATTTTCGCAGGTTTCGCAAGGTTTACTTCACCAATGTAAAATTTATCGAGGAGCTGCGGCAGCAAACGCAGAAGCAGTCGCAGTTGCGGCATCTGCGCATTCTGGCCATGCGCATCCTGGCCATCATAGCGCTGGTGCTTGCTTTTGCGCAGCCGTACTTGCCTTCCGGCCAAAACCATACGCGTGAGCAGGCTGGAAATCTGGTAAGTATTTATGTTGATAATTCCTACAGCATGCAGGCCACGTCGCCCGATGGCAGCTTGCTGGCGGAGGCTGCCCGCAAAGCGGCCGAGATAGCGCAGGCCTACAAAAGCTCCGATCGTTTTCAGTTGCTCACCAACGACTTTGAGGCACAGCATCAGCGCATTGTAAGCCGCGACGAGTTCGCAGAGCTGCTGGATGCTGTGGAGGTTTCGCCGGCCACGCGACCGGTTTCTGAGGTGGTGCTGCGCCAGCACGAACTTTTTGACAAAGGACGGGAGCTGGCACCCAGAGCCTATCTTATCTCCGACTTCCAACCCGCCTTTGCCGATTTCGGCAAGATCGCAGAGGATACCGCAGGGCAAAATTTCCTGGTGCCCGTAGCTGCTGATCGGGTGGCCAACCTCTACCTCGACA
>JAAYIU010000126.1 GCA_012523265.1 Bacteroidales bacterium
AAAAAAGAAACTTTCTTGGCGGTTGTGACGGAAGTAGTATCTTTGCCGCCGGTGTAATTTCTGTGCGACCAGCTCCCGCTAAATCCCCCCAGGGTCGGAAGTCAGCAAGGTTAGGCGGTTGTAGCGGTGCGACACAGGTAGCTTACCCTTTTTTTGTGCCCGGTAGTCAGGAGAAAAAGATGCAGTTTAGCTTCGCAGGGGTGACACTTCTAATAAATTGGAATTTGAGATTTCTAAGCACAAGCTCCAACCGCCAGTGGGCGGTATAAACAAACACAATAAAACAACCATCAGTAGCCGGTGTAAACAGCTCCAAATAAATCTCAATAATCAAATTTCAATGACCAGGTTTCGACAAGCTGATTTCGACAGGCTCAATCACCACAACCAGCTAACCGGCGGCATTGAGTTTTGGAATTTGGAATTTATTTGTGATTTGGAATTTGGAACTTGGAATTTATTAGCACAATCTCCAAAAATAAATGCATTTACAGCCAGCACAAAATACTTACGATTCTTCCCCATTGTCGCGATAAGCGCAATAGAGCTTTATCGTCTCCACTGCTTGTTTTACATCATGCACACGCAGCAGGCTTGCGCCATTCATCAGCGCCAGCATGTGCACTGCCGTGGTGCCGTTGAGTGCCGTTTCCGGTTTGGTTCCTAATATTTTATTAATCATCGATTTGCGCGAAACGCCTGCCACCACCGGAAAGCCACGTCGCGCAAACTGCCCGATGCCATGCAGCAGCCGATAGTTGTGCGCCACTGTTTTACCAAAACCAAAACCGGGATCCAATAAAATATTTTTTTCGACCCCTTTATTTTTTAAAATGACAAGCTGTCGCTGAAAGAAATTGTCAATTTCATTCACAACATCGCTGTACACAGGATTTATCTGCATGGTGGCCGGCGTGCCCTGGATGTGCATCATAATATAAGGTGAGCGATGCGTGGCCACAACTTCAAAAATTTCAGGATCGAACGTTCCGCCGGAGATGTCGTTGACGATGTCGGCACCTTCGCCGATGGCGCGTCGCGCTGTAACGCTGCGGTAAGTGTCGACAGAAATCACCACGCGCGGAAATTGGCGCCGCAATAGGGGAAGGATATTTTTTAACCGCTCCCATTCCTCATCTGCGCTTACTTCGCTCGCGGCCGGTCGGGTAGAGAAAGCGCCCACATCGAGCACGTCGGCTCCTTCGGCGATCATGGTTTCGGCATGGCGCAACAGCGCCTCTGAGCTGCTGTGGTAGCCGCCGTCGTAAAAGGAATCCGGCGTAATGTTGAGGATGCCCATAACGCGTGGCTGCTCAAAAGTAAGTTTTTCAAAAGTCCATTTGTCGGATGCAATCAAGGATTTCATTAGTTTTGCACGGCTTAAAAATTACAAATCGTTAACAAGCCATCAAAATAAAGCAATTTATCTTTGATCCCTTTTTTAATAACAAACATTAAAAACATACTGCAATGAAAAGAAAAATGATTTTTGGAATGATTACTACGGTTGTCGTCATCCTTTTACAAATTCCGGTTTTTGCCCAGGAAGCCGATGTAGAACTTTCGCGCGAAGAGATGGCGCTGCAGCGTGCCCACGACAAAGTTAGCCGCGCCGAAGCCTCTGTGGCGCGTGCCAGCGAAGCCATTGCCTACGGCGACAGCCTCCTGGCTGCCGGCGAACAGATGATGACCGAGGCAAAAGGAGAGATTAAAACAGCAAAAGACAACCTGGCCGACGTCAACAAAAAATATAACGCCGAGAAGAAAAGCCTCGAAAAAGATACGAAAACCAAAGACCGCATCCAGCGCGACAAAGCACGGAATAATATCCGCGAACTTGACGCAAAATATCGCCTCGACAAACGCGCCGCCGAAGATCAACTGAAAGCCGCCAACAAAAAGTTTGAACAGGGGAAAAATAACATCATCAAAGGCAAAGAGAAAATAAAAGCCGGCAAAGCAAAACTGAAACCCGCCGAAAAAAGCCTGGCAGAAGCCAACAAGGCGCTGACTGCAATAGATGGAGAATCCCTGCACGACGACAGTGATGCGGTGGAAGCCGATGATGACAGTACAGACATTGATGGAAAAGATAAAAAAGAGAAGAAAAAACGAAAAGAGCGATAGACAAGGTTTTCTTGGAATTTGAAGTTATTAATAAAAAATCAATACTGACCGGCTAAAAATTATAGATTCTTCCCCGAAAAGTCGGGGCAGGCTGCTACGCTCAGAATGACAAGGTTTCTCGTGTATTTGTGGAGGCGAGGGGTGGGTGGCGGCTTCGCCGCCACCCACCCCTCGCCTACGCCCCTAAACAACTGTCATTCTGATCCGTCAACCGGCGGAGAAGAATCTAAAACTAACACTATCAGTTTAATCGGTCAGTAGTAATAAAAAATAATAATGCACAACACCGACCGGCAGTTTGAAGCTGCCATAGCCCAGTGCCGCGAAGTCTTTGATAAAAAGATGAACGACTATGGCAGCGCCTGGCGCATCCTGCGCACCACCTCGCTCACCGACCAGATTTACATCAAAGCCAACCGCATCCGCAGCATCGAAGAAAAGGCCGTACAAAAAATCGACGAGCAGGCACGCGATGAGTTTATCGGCATCGTCAACTACTCCGTGATGGCACTCATTCAGCTTGCAAGCGGTGGGCAGCTCCGCGAGCTGGCGCACGACGAGGCACTGGCACTCTACAACCAGCACATCTACGCCGCCAAAGCGCTGATGAACGACAAAAACCACGACTACGACGAGGCCTGGCGCAACATGCGCATATCGTCCTACACCGACATCATCCTGATGAAACTGTTGCGCGTAAAGCAAATCGAGGACAACCAGGGCAAGACACTCGTTTCCGAAGGCCTCGAAGCCAACTATGCCGACATCATCAACTATGCGCTTTTTGCCCTCATCAAAATTGCCGAGAGCGAGAGCAACACCGGCTAGCTCCAAAGCCCGTTTTAGCTCACACTTATTTTGTTATTAATAAAAAAAATAAACTTTCGATTTCAGTTCCATGATCAACTCAAAACTTGCAACCGTCACCGGCTGGGTCATCCTGGCCCTCACACTTTTCTCTGCACTTCTCATCAACTTTTTCAATGGCTACAACCTGCCATTTTTAGCGTTGCTGCTTTTCTTACTTATTTTGGTGTTGCGTTACCGCAATATTTTCGACAAGCGGATGCTCGTTGCGGGGCGCATCCTTTTGGGGGTGTTGTTTTTGTTTTCGGGCTTCTCCAAAGGCGTCGATCCGCTGGGCACCGCCTACCGCATCGAAGATTACTTTATCGCTTACGGCGTCGACTGGATGATGCCTTCGGCGGTTTTCTTTTCGTTTTTGCTCAACACCGGCGAGCTGCTCCTGGGGGGCTTGTTGCTTTTCAACGTTAAGCCGCGCATTACCGCCTGGCTTGTCTTGCTGATGATGACTGCCTTTACGCTCATCACCCTCAACGACGCGCTCAACAATCCGGTGCCCGACTGCGGCTGCTTTGGCGACGCATTGATCATGAGCAACTGGCAGACCTTTTACAAAAATCTCGTCATCATGGCGCTGGTGCTGCTGGTGTTTACCAACCGCAACCACCTTAGCGGCAGCTTTCGCAATGCCACCGAATGGGCACTTGCTGCGGGGCTGGCGGCGCTCTTTATCACGTTTCAATTTCTCAACTTCATCAACCTGCCCATGATGGACTTCCGCTCCTGGAAAATCGGCAACCGCCTCTATGTGGTAAATCCGCTGCCCGTAAAATATTACCTCACCTATCGCAATACCGAAACCGGCGAAACCAAAGAATATCTCTCGCCCAACTATCCTTACAGCGACTCTGCATGGATGGCCAAATGGGAGTTTGTAAACCAGCGCACAGAGGACCCGAATCGTCTTCCGGGAATGGATCTGGCCATTATCACCTTTGTGGGCGAAGAGGTTACAGGCGACTACCTCCAAAATCCGGATTATCATTTTATCGTCGTGGCCTGGGATTTAAAAATCGCCGACGAAAAGGCTTTTCAGCAAATACACCAGCTCTATCAGTCAGCCGAAGAAAATGGCTATAGCTTTATCGTGCTCACCGCTACGCTGCCCGACAACATCCAGCAGTTTCTCGAAGCACAAAACATCCCGTTCGACATGCCGTTTTTTAATGCCGACGACATAACGCTCAAAACAATAATCCGCGCCAACCCTGGGCTGATACTCGTGAAAGATGGCCAGGTAATCGACAAGTGGCACCACAACCACCTCCCCTCCTGGGACGAGCTTACACGGGAGTACCTTCAGCAAAAATAATTATAGACTGCCCCTATTTAGTGTCTGTCTTTAAAGTAAGGTTTATTGAGGAAATCCATAGCCCGGGCATTTATGCCTGGGCTACAAAAAGGGTGACTTTATGGACAGACACTATTTAGGCATTCAGCAAAAAAAGCCCCGGCTTTTACACCGAGGCATACAATGAAAACATCAGAAGTCTTTCACCCGACTTCCAATTACTTTATCGCAACAGCGCTATCCTTCGCGTGAAGCAGGCGTCGGCGGTATAAATTTTTAAAAGATAAATTCCATTTTGCAACGAGCCAACCTGCAACTGAGTATTATCGGCAGATACAGTGTGATACAAAATGCTTCTGCCCGAAAGGTCGGTAAGCTCTGTTGCAACGATAGGTACAGCAGCCTTAACGTTTATCAGATCTTTGGCGGGATTGGGATAAACCTTAATTGCACTCCTTTCGTATTCGGCAAAGCCGATATTGGTATCCACAAAGATAAAATCCTGAATGGTTTTGGTGTCGGTGCCGTTGGCATTTTGCACCACCAGCGTCACATCGTAATATCCCGACACGAGATAGGTGATCAACGGATGCTGTGCGGTGGAAGCTTCCGGTATGCCGCCTTCAAAAGTCCAGCTCCAGGAGGTGGGATCGTTGATGGTCAAATCGGTAAACTGAACCGTGTGCCCGGGCCAGGTGTGGGTGCTGTCGGCCGTAAAATCTGCAACAGGCAGCAGCAATTCCTCAACAAAAATGTAATTTTCGATGGTTTTGATATCTGTGCCAAACGCATTTTGCACTTCGAGCGTCACATCGTAATATCCTGGCGAGTTGTAGGTGACCAAAGGATTTTGAGCCGTAGAAGTGGCGGGTGTGCCGCCTTCAAAAGTCCAGCTCCAGGAGGTGGGATTGTTGGCTGACATATCCGTAAACTGAACGGTGTGACCCGGCCAGGTGTGGGTGCTGTCGGCCGTAAAATCTGCAACAGGCAGCAGCAATTCCTCAACAAAAATGTAATTTTCGATGGTTTTAATATCCGTGCCAAACGCATTTTGCACTTCGAGCGTCACATCGTAATATCCTGGCGAGTTGTAGGTTATCAAAGGATTTTGGTTGGTAGAAGTAGCGGGGGTTCCGCCTTCAAAAGTCCAGCTCCAGGAGGTGGGATTGTTGGCTGACATATCCGTAAACTGAACGGTGTGACCCGGCCAGGTGTGGGTGCTGTCGGCCG
>JAAYIU010000390.1 GCA_012523265.1 Bacteroidales bacterium
TCCCGTTCCCGATAGAGATAAGAAAAATTGAGCATTACGACCCTACCTTGGCTTTGGGGTTGGAAGCCAACCTCACCAAATGGCTTGGCGAGAATCAGAAATGGGGCATTCGCACAGGTTTGCGGGCCGAAGGCAGAGGTATGAAAACCGAGGCAGAGGTAAAGGATTATTATACAGAAGTGATTAGCGATGGCGGGCAAAAAGTAACGGGCAACTTCACAGGAATGGTTCAGACCACCGTAAAAAACTCCTATTTCACCATCCCGGTGCTGGCCGTTTACGACCTTTCAAGCAGATGGAATTTGTATGGAGGCCTCTATTTCTCCTCTTTGATCGAAAGGAATTTTTCGGGTTACGTTTACGACGGGTATCTGCGTGAGGGAGGAGCCACAGGCTCAAAATTGATTTTTGAAGGCGACGACAAAGGGCCTTATGATTTCTCGGATGACTTACGTGTTTTTCAATGGGGAGCGCTGGTGGGAGGAGAGTGGAGACTTCAAAAACATCTCCAGTTATTTAGCGAGCTAACCTGGGGGTTTAACGACTTGTTTGAAAATGATTTTAAAACAGTGACCTTCCACATGTATTCTATCTATCTGAATATCGGCTTTGGATATCGGTTTTAAAACTAAAGAGCCATTGTGATAATCACAAGAACTCCTTACCTGCGGCAGCGATAAAAGGCGGGTAATTTGAAGACCATACAACAATCACCAATTTAAAATAATAAGCTAATAAGGTCGGTGACATCAGGCTGTCCGGGCTTCCCACTAAGGTTAAAAAAAATGATAAGGTTTTTTCATCTTAATGAACTAAATCCCCGGCAAAAAATGAAAACCTTATTTTTACCTGCCCAAGCTTAGTAGGGAAAACGCTCCCATAATCATATAAAACCTTTTTCAAGCTGGTCTCCGGGGAATTTTGCTCTGAATACCCCTCAAACTCGGTCTCAGAAAATGATACAGACTTGCCCTTTTCAAGATTTTTCAACGCTTGATTTAGCCTTATCAGAATTTTAAACCTTCGGTCATAATTCCAAAATGGATTACCTGAAGGTGCTCGTTGAAGTAGATGTTGTAATAATCCATGCCATAATAAAAGTTGACAAAGAAGCCGATCTCTTCAAAGAAGCCCGGGTGCAGGTTGAAGGTTAGATCCAGTGTAAGCCGGTCGGAATCGAATGTTTCCCAGCCAACGACTTCACCAAACATCCAGGAGGCTTTGGCAACTACCGAAAGCTGGGATTTGTTATGGCGGTCGGGTTTTTTAGCAAAGGGATTTTTATACACCGACAGGGCAAGCTGCCAGCGAAGAGGGCTGTACTGATGCCTAAGCTCAGGAATCGTCCACTCCTTGGGGTGCACTTCGATGTGTGTGCTAAAAAATTGCCACGCGTCGAGTCTTTTGCTGTAGCGGCTGCGAATGGCGCCTGCCTGCAAATAATTGGTCGAAAAATTGCCCGACTTTAGATTTACCACTTGTCCGGGCAAATAAAAATCACCTTCCTGGCCATTGGAATGGTGGGCTATGCGCCCGAAGAGAATCGTTCGCTCCTTAACGGGATCTGGTGTGGGCGCATAATAGATGGTAATCTGCGGAATGTAGCTTGGCGTGCGCACCGGGAAAGATTCTTCCTGATACATGCGGATGATAATCTCTGGCGTGATGACGCCCATCAGCCGCGCGTTTTTGCTCTTGCGAATAATGAAGTCGGGCATAACGTTGGCCTCGAACCATAGAGGCTCTCCGTTTCCAATGTTGACGGGTGCTGTGATGTAGCTGTTGCCCTGATGAACCCCCGAAAAAGTGGAAAGGTCGAAAGCATACGGCTCCTCGCCTTGCTCCTGTGCTGCCACCCGAAGCAAAAGAAAAAATAGCAACCCGATGATGATGGAAAATTTCATTGTAATAATAAAGAATCCTGTCTTTCAAAAAAAAAAAAACAAATTTCAACGGTACAAAGCAATTCCAAATCCCAGCTCAATAATTTCTGATACGGGCAGTGTGCTGTTGCCAACTTTGGTTGCCAGATACAATCCGCGGGTGCCGATTCTTGCATACAAAGCAATGCCCGACGCTGGTACCTTCGAGCGCAGCCAGGGCGTTTTTAGTTCGCCACCCACAAAAAATCCTGCTGTACGTCCCGGCGACCACCAATAATATTGCGACGGGTAATGCGCCGGGAGTTTTATCCAATATTCGTTGCCCATGGTGTGATGGATAAACCATCCGAAATTGAACGGCAATAGTTGATACTTGTCTGACAAAGGGATTTTTATCAGCTTTGCTGTAAATTGCAAACTCACGCTGTGCAGCGTTTTGGTGTGCAGTTGCGCCGGAATGTAGCCATAAAAAAACGTCACGTCCAGGCGGTCTTTGATAAAAGTGTAGCCCACCCCTGCCGACATAAAACCGATGCCACCGGCATATTGCAGCTTTACATAATCCGGAAGCAGCAGGTCGGCTTTCGGCGAGAGCGTTTGCGCGTCGGACGCTGTAAACGCCGCCATCCCAAATAACAGAAACATCAAATATTTAAAATGCAACATTGTCGATCAGGATTTGGTTGTTGATGATTTTTATGATTGTGGCCATTCGGTGTTCCACACCATACACATTCACAAACGGGATGCTGTCGTGCATCGGGAAATACACCTCATGGTGGTGCTGATGACCGTGTGCCAGCATTATTACATTTTTATTCAGCCCGATAGTAGCGTAAAAATCGTTTTTCAGGTTTGGATCGAAATCGGCATCACCGGACGGCACATGGCAGATGATTACTGCTTTATCAAAATCGCCGGACGGTTGCAAACGCTCTGCAAGCCAAGCTATGTCGGGAACCTGCCCGTTGAAGGCAAATTCCCGGCTGTTGGTATTCAAAAAAATAAACCTGATATGCTGATAGACAAAGCTGAAATCCAATGCGCCAAACATCACCTCGTAAGCATCCTTGCCATTACTCACCAAGTCGTGGTTGCCGATGGCCACCAGATATGGAACTTTTAATTTGGATAAATAGCTATTGGCCCACAGATACTGCTTTGGCAAACCAAAATCTGCAATATCGCCCACATGAACCACAAAGTCAATCCGGGAATCGCTGTTTATTTTACCAACAAAATCATTAAGCTCATCAAAAAAGTTGTGCGTGTCGCCGGTAAAAGCAATGGTGATGGTGTCGGTGGCGGATTTACTTTTTAATTTGTCAATACTTTTCTGATTCACATTGGAATTTGATTCATCAAAATCGATGAGGTAAGGAGAGTAGTCAAACAGATCGCTGCACGCCTGAAATGCAAGCAAGCCAAAGGCAGCCGTCACAATCACAAACCTCCTGATATGAACCTTCGCATATGTTTTCAAATTTAACATGTCGCATCTTCTTTCGTTAAGTTTAATGTTCCTAAAATCATACTTTTTAGTACCTCAGGCATTCGTAAAATAATTTATTTTATCATTACTCCCCCCCGCCCCTCGCTGGAATTGCCTGCGGCAATCCCGGAGAGGGGCGGGGGGGTTGACAACGCTTCATTTCAATCCCAGGCATAAATGCCTGGGCTACGGATAACCAGCACAGATACCACGGCTACGGATTTCATAAATGCCAGGGCTACCGATTTCATAATTGCCTGAGCTACGGATTTCATAATTGTCTGGGCTACGGATTTCATAATTGCCTGAGCTACGGATTTCATAAATGCCCGGACTTCCGATTCCATAAATGCCGGGGCTAAGGATTTCATAATTGCCTGAGCTACCGATTCCATAAATGCCGGGGCTAAGGATTTCATAAATGCCGGGGCTACGGATTTCGCTTATTAATGCTCCAGCATTTTTTTATTAAAATCATAATTTTTAAAAGAGACTTTAAAAAACAGGCGATACACCACCGGCACAAAGAGCAGGGTGATGATGGTGGCAAAGAAAAGCCCGAAAATGATGGCCAGTGTGAGGGGTTCCCAAAGCAGTCCGCCGCCAAAGAGCAGCGGCAGCATGCCCAGCGAGGTGGTGAGGGTGGTGAGCAAAATAGGCCTGAACCGGTTATGCGCTGCCAAAAGGATGGCGTCGCGGCGGTCAACATCGGGATTCTCGGTTATCTCCACATCAATGCGGTCGATAAGGATGATGGCGTTGTTTACCACTATCCCGGCCAGGGCAATGATACCCAGCACGCCAAAGAAACTCACGAATGAGCCGCCGATAAACCAGCCGGCTATCGCTCCGATCATGCCCAGCGGAATGGCCAGAATAATAATGGTGGCTTTGCGAATGGAGTTGAACTGGAGCACCAGCAAAATCACGATGAGGAAAAACGCCAGCGGCAAACGTGAAAATATGGCGCCGAGGTTTTCGTTGGTATCCTCGTCTTCGCCGCCAAATTCGTAGTTGTAGCCATACTCCCAGGAGGCTTTTTGCTCTTTCATCCACGGGCCGATGTCGTCAAAAATATCCGCTGCATTGTAGCCCGGCTCCAGATAAGCACCCACGGTCATGGCACGTACAAGGTCTTTGCGGATATATTTGGCAAACTGCCAATCTACGCGCACATCAGCCACCTGCGACAACTGTACGTTTTGGCCGGTGGCCGCCGAATAGATGTTGTAGGCCTCTACCGAAGCAATGTCGTGTTCATCGGTATTGCCACTTTTCATAAAAATGGGGATGCGTTTGTCGGTTTCGCGGAAGTCGTCGATCTTCATTCCCGAGAGGCCGGCGTTGAGTGCAATGGCTATCTCCATGTTGGTAAGGCCGGCACGTTTGGCTTTAAAAGGGTTGATGTCTACAATCAGCTTTTTGATTTTCGGCCCCCAGTCGTCGGTAATGTTTTTGGCTCCTTCGGTGGTCACCAATTTTGTTTTCACTGTTTCGGCTATGGCCGCCAACTGTTCGGGGTCGTTGCCTGAGATGCGTATCTCGACAGGTGTGCCCGAGGCGCCGGCTCCCGTAAGACGGTTTACCCGAATGTCGGCATCGGGGATGTGGTTGATACAAAAGCTGTCGACCCTGGCAATAATGTAATCGTTGTCGCGATCGCCGGTAGTGTTGAGCAGCATGTGCGCGTAGTTGGAGTTGGCTTCATTTTTAAAATATCCCAAATCGTAAGGCTCGGGGCCTTCGCCAATAAATGAGGAGAAATCCAACACACCGGGTTTGTCAGTTTTTTCAGGGTTCACCAGAAGCTCTTTCAGGATAAAATCGCCAATATCTGTCACGGCCATTTCCGTATATTCGATTTGCGTACCTTGCGGAAACTTGATGTCCACGGTTACCAGGTTGCGGTCGCTGTCGGGCACCAGCTTAAATGGCAGCAATTGCATGGAGAGCAGTGCGCCTACAAACAGCGCGGCAATCAATCCCAGAAAAAGATAAGGCTTTTTTAATACGCGAAACAGCACGCCGTTGTACCATAAGTTTACCCTTTTCATATTCCGGTCTACCGCATTTTCTTTTTTCCTCATTTTTTCCGGATTATTTTTTACAATGAGCATAGCCAGCAACGGGATAAAGGTAAAGGCCAGAAACCATGAGCTAAGAAGCGTTAGGCTCACTACCCAAAACAGGGGCGAGGAGATTTCGCCCATCGGCGTTTCGGCCAATGCAAAAGGCAAAAATGCCGAGGAAGTAGTGAGCGTAGAAATGAGCAAAGGAACCAGCAGAACTTTACAGGAATAAATGGTGGCCTCTACCTTGCCCATGCCTTTCTCCATGCTCACCAGGATGGATTCTGACATCACAATGCCGTTATCCACCAGCAGCCCCAGCGAAATGATAAGCGCTGCCAGCGATACTTTATTTAACCCCAAATCGAGCACCCCCAGAAAGAAGAAGGTAAAAAGAATAACCATGGGCAGCAGCGCTGCCACCAGCGAGCCAGTGCGGAAGCCCAGGAAAAAGAGCATCACCGCCAGCACGATAAGGATACTCTGAACCAGGTTTTTCAGAAAATCGGTGACCTGCCTGTCCACCACCTGGTCTTGCGAAGCAGAACGCACCACCTCCACTCCTACCGGAAGATTGCCGTTGATGCGCGGAATGGCTTCGTCAACCTGCTGGCCCAGCCGCACGATGTTGGCTCCGTCTTTCAATGAGATAAAAAGTGCGATGGCCGGCTGGCCGTTGATTTTCACAATCTTTTCGCGTGGCGACACATAGTCGCGGTAGATGCGGGTAGTAACATCTTCCAAAAATACAACGGCTCCCGACGAGGTGGGTATCAGGATTTTTTTCAGGTCGTCCAGCGACTCGAAATTCCCCGAGGGTTGCAGCGCTATTCGTTGACGCCCCACATTGATTTCGCCTCCGGGGAAAAGAATGTTGGTGGCCGAAAGAATATTTTTTAGCTGTATTGCATTGAGGCCATAGCGCGAGAGTTGTTTGTCGTCGAATTCGATAAAAATGCGTTCGTCCTGCACGCCACCGTATTTTATTTTAGCTGCATCGGGCAGCAGGAGCAATTCATCGCGCACCTCTTTGGCGTAATCTTCCAGCTTGTTGTAAGGCACGCCATCGCTGGTTACGCCCAGAATAATGCCGAACACCGTGCCGATGTCTTCATCTTTTACCACCGGCCCAAAAATACCCTGTGGGAGATGCGGTTTGAGATCCTCCACCTTATTGCGCAGGTTTTCCCACACCGGCTGTAGCTCATTGTTACTCACCTGCACCACCAGCTCAACAGTAATCACCGAAAGCCCGGCGCGTGATTCGCTGCCGATGGTTTTTATTTCGGCCATCTCGCGTATCACCTCTTCGAGCGGATCGGTTACCAGCGCCTCCACTTCCAGGGGATCGGCGCCCGGATATTGGGTAACCACTGTGGCCAGGCGAATGGTGTAGGGCGGCATGCTGTCGCGCTCCAGTTGGAAGTAGTTGAAGATGCCGATGATGCCAACAATCAGAAAGGTGATGATGGCGATACGGGTATTGTTTAATGTGATTTTTGTAAGATTCATGGTATGCTGAATGTATGTTTTTTAAAAATCATTGGCATCGAGCAGTTTTACTTCTCTGCCTTCGTACAAAAACCGGATGCCGGCTGTAATTACAATATCACCGGTTTTGAGTCCTGCAGCAATCTCGTAGCCTGCCGGACTTAGTTCGCCCAGCTTCACATCCTGCCGGCTGGCTTTGTAAATGCCTTCCTCGTGGGTTGGCACGGCCAGATATACGAAGTCGCCATTTTGGTCATGACTTACGGCATCGGGGCTAATAATGATGGAAGCCTGCCGATCCTTGCTTTCCAGCGGAATGTTTACCGTGCCGGTCATCCCGGCAAACAACTGTGCCGAAGGTTTCCCGCTTAGCTGCACTATAACAGCGTAGGCCGCCGAGCCCGGTGAGCCTGAACTTATTTCGGTAATCGTTCCCTGAAATGTTTCGCCGGGAAGGGTAGAAAATGCTACTGTAACTTCCATCCCCTGGCTTATCCGGCCTATTATGTTTTCGGGTACTGCCGTTTGCACCTCGAAAGTTTGGACGGATGAAAAAGCCACTACCGGATGGCCTGCACCGGTCATTTCGTTTTCCCTGGCCAAAATAGCCGAAATCGTTCCGCTGTAAGGCGCTTCGAGACTTGTATAATCCAGTTGGTTTTGGGCGGCACTCACCAGCTCCCTCGCGGTTTGTGTCATCGCCTGTGCCGATTCATATTGCGCTTTGGCTTTTTCGTAATCGTTCAGCGAAGCATTGTTGCCGGCATAAAGGCTTTCTATCCGCAGAAAAGCTGATTTAGCCGTGATAAGCTGCACCTCTGCATTTTTCAGCGAAGCCATCGCTTTGTTATAGTTGATGCGGTAATCCGTGGCATCCAGACGGGCAATCACTCCTCCTCTTTTTACGGTATCGCCCAGTTGCACAGCTATTTCCTGGATGGTGCCACCAACTTTAAAACTTAGTTTGGCCTCATCCCGCGGCTGTGCCACTCCTGAGAAAGAACGGATTTCGGTGCCGGCATTTCTATCTACCTTCTGGAAATAGACCGGCCGGATGGCTTCTTCCGGACTCTCTTTGCTGGCGCAGCCCGCCACAAAAATTGCCATCAATGCGATGAAAAACAGTTTTTTTATTTTAGTTTTCATTGTTTAAATAATTAAATAAGCGATTTCTATATTCTTGTTGTTCTGTTTCATTGGTCAGAAATCCAAATCTGCCCTGCATGCGCTCGGTCTTGATGTAGTCGAGGATGTATTGATAATAAGCACTCGCAGCCATGTATTTTGATCGGTTCATTACATTTTGCGCATCGATAAGCTGCACTACTGTGGCTACGCCCTGGGCATAAGCGTCCTGAACTATTCTATAATTATCATCTGCAGCGCGTGCGGCTTGTTGGGCAAGCTCCAGCTCTTTATAAGAAGCTTTCAGGAGCTGTACGTTCGAGCGAAGGCCACGCTCTATTTTGTTGAGCAGGTCGTCTTTTTGCCAGGCAATTTTGTCGTGCTCTATGGTAGTGCGTTGCACTTCTGTTCGTTTGCGTCCGCCCTCCCACAACGGAATGCTCATCTTCACGCCCAGGTACCAGGTGATGTCGTCGGGCGGTGGCGGGATGGGCAGATTGGGAATTGCCTGAGTGCCCTCGCGGATAAAAGCCTGGTCGGCCTGGCCAAACAAAGCCACCTCAGGAACAAACAATTGCCTGATCTGCATCGACTTTTTCCGGTCGATCATCTCTCCGGCGGTAAGCACCTGCTGCAGCTCCGGCGACCAGGAGTGCATCTCGCTGATGAGGAAGGCGGCGTATTTTTCCGTTAAAACAGGATTGCTGAAATAAAGCGCCAGAATGTTTTGATCGGGCACAATGGTTTTATCAATTTCGGCAGAATCGGAGGTGGCGATAGTATTGCCTATGGGTTGGTTGAGTAGTTCATTGAGCTGGTACATGGCAGCATTGTATCCGGCCTGGGCATCGTTTAGCTCCATTTTGCTGATGCTTATTTCGGTCGTCCAGCGATTGACATCCGAAATGCCACCTTCGCCACTTTGCTCTTTTGCCCGGGCCAATTCGAGATTTTGCAGGGTGGCATACACATTTTCATTTTTAATTTGAAGATTATTCCTGGCAAAGAGCAACGAAATGTATGCGTCCGAAACATCCGAAACAATGTCGAGCATGGTTTGCCGGTTTGCATGCTGCTCGTATTCGGCGGCCAGTTTTTTAATTGCGATATTACCAAAGGCGGCTTCCGACCAGATCACCTGCCGAAGCGAGGCCGTGCCGGAAAGGGTAAATTCGCCACGCTGACCCATCGAAACCTCTACCAAATTCTGACTGAGCTGCACTGCCGAAGCCGAAATCTCTACCTGGGGCATAACGTTGGCTTTGGCAAGGCGCACATCTTTTTGTGCCATGAGCAAATCCTGGTCGGTAATCTTTCCCTGCAGGTTATTTTCCAGTGCCAGTGCAATAGCTTGCCGCAGCTCCAGGGTCGCGCCCGGCATTTTCTCCACGTTGATAAGCACCGCATTTTCTAACTGCTGCCAGTTTACCGGGAATTTTCCGGTTTGCCGCAGGCTTTCCATGTTGACCACGGGTGTGCGTTCACTGCCATTGCGGCTTACGGGAATTTCGGACAAGTTGGTTCCCTCGCTCACTTTTAGCACCCGCAAAGCTACTTCGCGTGCCATCTGCAGAAGGGTGAACTGTGGCGTAAAAGTTATGCTTGCGCCGAGGGCCAAATCGCCGGGGCCACTCACCGCAAGCGATGGGACTTGCCGCCGGTTAAGCTCCGCAAAAAGTGCTGCTGTTTCCGCAGGTGTGTTTTGCACCATCGGGAAAACAAAAGCAGCATCCACGGTTGCAGGCATTTCCGAAAGGACATTTTCCATACCGGCTTTCACCGGAAGAAAAGAAAGCTCAAAGCCCTCTCCTGCCTGGTTTAAAAACTGTTGGATTGGCTGGAAATTGGTGTATAGCGGTTCGGGAATCAGCACGGCAAGATGGCTAAACGCAAATAGCTCGTAAAATGCACGCATGTCGGTTTTGAGCCTGATCATCGAAGGGATGTACGAAAAGTTGGCTATGCCGGTGCTGCTATCGCTCTGCAGAGTGACGCCCTCCAGCTCGCGGTCGAGCAAAGTAGCGGCAATTACCGGTTTGGGATAGGAGGGCAAACGCGTGGCAGCATCGCTGGAGAGAAAACCCAGGGTAATAACAATATCTGTTTCGGGGTCGTCGAGAAGTTCCCGAAGGTTTTCGCTTACCTTGTCAGCCTGCCAGGCGGCATTGAGTTCCCTGAATGTAACCCCGCCACGTGCTTGTGCCAGTGCTTCGATTTCTGATTTTATCTGCTGCGCCAACGTTTCAAACTCACCGGTAGCAGCATCTTTGCTAAGCCCGATTTTTAGCGGGGTTTGTGCCTGCATTGCTGCCGGTACAAGGATAAAACCCAACATCACGAAAAGTAAAAGGCTGATTTTATGCATCTTTTGTAGGTTTGAATTTATCATTTTCTATCTAAAAATTCCAATTGTCATAATTGTATAAAGCCGCAAAGTAAGTAAATGTTCACTTACCCGCCAAATACAATGCAATCTTTTTTCATAAAAAATCTAATTTGTTCGTTTTGATAAAGGTACAGCCCGAAAGCCGACCCGTAACATTTTAGTATTTATTTACGTTGCTACTCTTTACCAGGACGAGAGGGTATTAAATGGTGTGATACAATCTTGTGTAACTATTACCACCTAAATATTTACAAACAAACGCCAACAATGCTAAGGACATTCATCCTGCTTTTTTCGGTGCTTTTAACAGGCATTTTTGTGAAAGCCCAAAATCGGGAACATGAAAAGGTGTACCGGGTTAACTACAAATGGGAAGTTGCCGCAACGGCTGCCGGGTATGGGCTGAGCTATTACGGCCTGGGTTTACTGAAAGATAAGTCCCGCCTGGATTCAGCTACAATCCTCAGCCTTCAGCGTAGCGATATTTGGTGGTTCGACCGCCAGGCTACTTATCAAAACCCTGACAACTACAACTCCGCACAACTAATCTCTGATATCGGGATGAATGTTTCGCTGGCTCTGCCTGCCCTGTTGCTTTTTGATGACCAAATAAGAAAAGATTGGCTGCCTGTACTTTTGATCTACCTCGAAACGCAAGCCATTGGGGCGCATTTGTATCTTTGGGGCGGCCCGATGACCCACAACCGCATCCGCCCTTTCGTTTACAATCCCGGTTTTGATTGGGATATGAAATTAGAGGGTGGCGCCCGGGATTCCTTTTTTAGTGGCCACACTTCCTGGACTGCCAGTGCTTCGTTCTTTTGTGCCAAGGTGTATTCTGATTATCATCCCGAACTTGGCAACAAAAAATATTGGCTTTTTGCCGCTGCAGTAGTTCCACCGGTTTTTGTAGGCTACTTCCGCATGCGTGCCAGCAAACATTTTCCCACCGATGCCATCGCCGGCCTGGCCATAGGCGCTGCCACAGGCATCCTTATTCCGCACCTGCACAAAATCAAGAAAGAGAAAAATTTTTCGGTGGTGCCATTTTTTGGCGGACATAGTGGTGTGGCTTTCGTGCTGGAGTTGTAGCGAAAGAATATGTTAGGAGATAGAAAACTTAAAAAATGCAAAATTATTTAGTGATGTAGTGAATGTTCACTAACTTTGCCGCGAATTGAAATTCTAAAGCAATGCAGAAAGAGGAAAATATTCTTGAAGAACAATTTCAGGCCGAGATGTTTAAAAGTGAGCGGCTGCGCGCACTTATTCTCGTGGGTCTGCTTTCGTTCGAGGCTGTGGTGCTTATTATCAATTATTCCATTTACCAAGCGGCGTACCTACAGATCTTCGAGAGTTACATTGCCATTTACGCCATGCTTATTTTTACCGTTTTGCTCATAGGTTACGAAGTGTTGATTCATAATGTGTTATTAAAAAGGCGCCGGCAGTTTTTTTCAAATCCACGATTTTTTGGTTATTTCAATGCGTTTTCAGAAGTCACGCTGCTCAGCTTATTATTAATTTTTGTGGTAGAATACACGGGGCAGACAACGATTTTGCAAACTCCTGCCACGCTCACCTATTTCATATTCATAGTACTTTCTACGCTGCGGCTCAGCTTCAAATTATCGGTGTTTACGGGCATGCTTGCAGCGTTTGAATTTGTCGCGATTTCCATTTATTATTCAACCTATCGTATCGGAGGCTCTATGCCAAAGGAGGCGGCTCTTGGTTTAACCGGAATGCAATATGTCGGGCAAGGCGTCATCATGCTCATCTCGGGTATTGCCGCTGGTTTTGTTGCAGATTTGATTAAAATAAAGCTGCGCAGTTCACTTAAGGTAGCCAATGAGAAAAATGAAGTTATCGACCTTTTTGGTCAGCAAATTTCACAACAAATAGCCAACAGCATTCTGGAGAAAAGGGATGAACTGACCGGGATCAAGAAAGATGTTAGTGTGATGTTTCTCGACATCCGAAATTTTTCCCCTTTCGTCGAGAACCATCCGCCCGAGGAGGTAGTATCATACCTCAACGCCTTGTTCAAGTTTATGATAAGGATAGTAGAGCAGCACCATGGGGTCATCAACCAGTTTGTGGGCGATGGTTTTATGGCTACCTTTGGTGCACCGGTTTCAAGCGAAAACACTGCCAGTGATGCGGTTTTGGCAGCCGAAAAAATTATTGCCGAACTGAAAAGCGAACTGGCCGCCGGCAATTTGCCCGATACCCGTGTAGGTATTGGAATTCACTATGGCGAAGCAATCACCGGAAATATTGGTTCCTCACAGCGCAAGCAGTATTCCATCACCGGCAATGTGGTGATTATCGCTTCACGCATCGAGCAGCTCAACAAAAAACACCTGTCGCAGTTGCTCATTTCTAAGCAGGTATTCGAGAAGCTGAATGAGGCCGAAAAGAAAAACTTCATTTCAGCCGAACAAACCATGCTAAAAGGAAGCAGCAAGCTTTTTTCCATTTACAGATATATCGAAAACATAGACGAAGAACATAAATCTAAATAGTCATGAAAATAGACGCATTGTTATTAGCCGAAATCGAACAGTTTGTTAGCGAACTACTGATTAAAAAAACGCCACCTTATCTGGTGTATCATAATATTGATCACACACGTGAGGTGGTGAAAAACGCGGAACTTATTGCAAAACACGAAAATTTTACCGACGACGAGCTAAGCATTCTTAAAACTGCAGCCTGGTTTCACGATACCGGCTACACGGTGAAATATTTGCAACATGAAGAAGAGAGCATAAAGATTGCCACCGGATTTTTAAAAAACAAACAAGTGGATGCGGATATTATCCTTGTGGTGGCCAATTGTATCAGGGCAACCATCTTTACCCAAAAGCCGGCTACTAAAATTGAAAAAGCATTGAGTGATGCCGATTATATGCACCTGGGAAAAGAAAACTATCCCGAATATGCTGAGCGGATGCGCAAAGAATGGAATGATGCAGGCATACGCACAATTAAAAAAGGCGCCTTTGAAGAGGAATCGGTAAAGATGTTTCTTGACCATACTTTTTACACAAACTATGGCCGCAATGTGCTGTCGCAGATCAAGGCCAAAAATCTTGAAGTCCTGCAAGCATCGGTGAAGAAACGTAGCGAAAAGGGAAAAGGAAAGAAAAAGGGTAAGGGCAAGAAAAAGAAAAGCGTAACCGGCAAAAACACCTATTCACGCGGCGCTGATAGCATGCTCAGGCTCACCGCACGCACCCAGATAAACCTCAGCTCTATTGCCGACAACAAATCCAATATTCTGATTTCGCTCAACGGCATCATCATTTCGCTGGGTCTGGCGGCATTGGTAAGCAAATTTAAACAAGACCCGGCCATCATCCTTCCCACCATCATTTTTCTTGTGTTCAGTTTGTCAACCATCGTGCTGGCCATCTTGTCCACGCGCCCCCACATTTCTAAAGGGAAGTTTACGCAGGCGGATATTGAACACAAAAAAGTAAATCTTCTCTTCTTTGGGAATTTTTACAACATGCCTTTGCCAGAATATGAGGAGGCGATAGGCGCAATGATCAACGACGACAAGTATCTTTATACTGCCATGATCAGGGATCAGTATCTCTTGGGGAAAGTACTGGCCAAAAAATACAAGCTTCTGCGCTGGGCATACAATATATTTATGGTAGGAATAGTGGTTTCGGTTATCGCTTTTTTGCTGGTATTTTTGCCGGCTTAAGCAAGCCGCCGCAGGTGATGCTCACCAAATCAGTTTTAGTTGCAATTTTTTAATATTAATAAAATAAAAACACAAATAAGATGAAAACACAAGATAAACTTCAGCACATCAGCCATCAAGTTGCAGAAATCATAGCCAAAACCCATGAAATGGAGACCGTGCACCAGAAGCTGATCGAAAGGGTGCATCCGCAGTACCGCAAGAGCGCACTCAATCTGGTGCATTATCTGGCGCTTAGAAGTTTCGACATTGAAAAGCTGCAGGAGCGTTTAAGATATTTGGGACTTCCCGCTCTGGATTCGGCTGAAGCGCATGTGATGAGCACGCTGCTTTCGATACAAAACATACTAAACCATCTGCGCAGAATCCCCGATGTCCCGCAACCAGCCGCTACTATCTCTGTAAAGAAAAGCGAAAAACTGCTCAGGATGAACACCCGGAAGCTCTTTGGCTTTCAATCGAAAAACCGCTGGACACGCATCATGGTCACCTTACCTACCGATGCTGCGGAAGATTATGGCCTGATCAACCGTTTGATCCGCAAAGGGATGAACAGTGCACGGATCAACTGCGCGCACGACAGCCCCGAAATTTGGGAGAAAATGATAGCACATATTCAGAAATCCAACAAAGCCTCCAAAAAGAGTTGCAAAATTATGATGGACCTGGCCGGGCCAAAACTTCGTACAGGCACTATGAAACCGGGACCCGAAATATTGCGCTTCAAGCCTCAACGCGACCTCTCAGGGATTGTGACAAAACCTGCCCGACTTTGGATTGCCCCGCCAACAGTGCTCCCACCCGACGACACGGCAGACGCCATCATCCCGGTGGAACCAGCTTTGGTAAAAAAAATAAAGCGGGGGAATATTATCCATTTTACGGATGCCCGCGGTAAGAAAAACAATATTGTAATCGAGCGAAAGCAAGGTGGTGGGAAATGGGGAATATGTTATGATTCTGCTTATTTAAAAACCGGAACAGCCTTGACGCTCAGCCAGGTGAAGCAAACCGGCAAAGAGATCGATCTCGTAGGTACGCTGCTGCCGTTGGAGCAGTTCATTCTACTTCATAAAGACGATCTCCTTATTTTGCACAAAACCCCTGAGCCTGGTGAGCCTGCCCAATACGATGCGCACGGGAAACTTACCGCACATGCACATATTTCGTGCACACTGCCCGAAGTTTTTGATGATGTGATGCCGGGAGAAGCCGTATTTTTTGATGATGGTAAAATAGAGGGTGTCATCGAAACAAAAGAGATAGACAAACTTTATATAAAAATTGTGCACGCCAAAAACTCTGGCAGCCGACTAAGGGCAGGAAAAGGCATCAATTTCCCCGACAGTGATTTGAAAATAAGCGGCTTGACACAAAAAGATAAAGAAGACCTCGATTTTGTGGCACAGTGGGCCGATGCGGTAAATCTCTCGTTTGTAAACCAGGCCTCCGATGTGGAGGCCTATCTCGAAGAAATCGCTAAAAAGGAGACTAAGCCCGGCCTTATCCTAAAAATAGAGACACGCAAAGGGTTTGTTAACCTTCCGGAAATATTGCTTCATGCCATGCAGATATTTCCGGTAGGAATAATGATAGCCCGTGGCGATCTGGCGGTGGAAACGGGCTGGAAAGATTTTGCCGGTATCCAGGAAGAGATCATGCGCGTGGGCGAAGCGGCGCATGTACCGGCAGTGTGGGCCACGCAGGTGCTGGAACGAATGGCCAAAAGCGGTGTGCCTACCCGTTCGGAAATTACCGATGCCGCACTGGCACAACGCGCCGAATGTGTGATGCTTAACAAAGGCGAGTATATCGAAAAAACAGTTGAGGTGCTCGACAGTATTTTGAGAAAGATGCAAAAAAACAACTACAAGTCCGCTGTGCAGTTGCCCAAACTGAAAGATGTCGAAAATCTAAAACTCTCGCTTTAGTTATGTTCTGCGGCCGCTGCATACGATGGTTCATCTTGTCGATAATTTGCATTAGCACAATTACCGGCATGCGCAGCTATGGGCAGCAGCAAAATGTTGCTTTGCTGGCCGCAGGAAATATTGCAGGCGACCCGATAGACACGGGTTTGGTGGAACAGTGGAGAGTGTGGGCGCAAGACAGTACTTTTTTGGCCTTTGTTTTTCCGGGAAATTTTTATGATGCCAAAACAAAAACGTTTCCACTGCAGTTGATCCACGATTTCAGGTCGCCATTGCTTTTGGCTCCCGGGCGCAGCGAATGGGGTAATGGCAGCCCCAGGGGAAAAAAGGTAATCAAAAATGTGGAAAATGCACTTGAGGAGCAGTACCGTGGTGAAATTGATATGCCACAGGCTGCTTGTCCGGGACCACAGGAGGTAGTGCTCAATGATCATCTGGTTGTAATTTTGATAGATACTTATTGGTGGGTGTACAAACACGACCGCCGCTACCTGAAATGTGGTATCGAATCTGATGCCGACGCTTTGATGCTTATCCAGGATGCCATCCGGCGTCATTATCCCGACAAACACGTTGTTATCGCCGCCAACCAGGCGCTCGAGAGCTATGGCAACAGTGGCGGCCATTTCTCATTCGGGCAAGCGGTATTGGAAGCCCCTTACACCTTTTACCGGAAGGTTCTGGGCTTACGAACAGACAACAACTATCCCGACTTTAAAACATTTCGCGATGCGATGCTCGCTATGCTCAGGATCTATCCGGGCATCATCTATCTTTCGTCCGGCGACGACAATTTGCAGTACTTCGAACAGGATAGCGTGCATCACATCATTTCCGGCTCGATGGTAAAGCAGAGCTATGTTAATCAGAAAAGGGCAACATTTGGCAGCGACCAAAAAGGCTTTGCCCGGCTGCTTTTTTTCCCGGAAGGGGAAAGTAAGCTGGAGTTTTACGGAACCGACGGGAAGATTTTTCAAAAGCAACTTTACAAAAGAGAACTTAAGAGCAGAGCAGAGAGAGCTGCTTTGCGACAATTCCCCGACAGTGCTTTGAGCAAAGCCAGTGATCAATATAACATTGCTGAATCGAATTATCTTTGGATGGGAAAAAACTATCGCCAGGTTTGGAATACGGAGATTGAAGCTCCGGTTTTTGATATTTCCACCAAAATGGGTGGCCTTCAGATTGTAAAACGGGGTGGCGGACAACAAACCAAATCGCTGAGGCTGAAAGATGCGCATAAGCGTGAATATGTTTTACGCTCTGTAGAGAAATATGCCGAGGGAGCCTTGCCGGTAAGCATGAAGCAAACCTTTGCGGCTGACCTGGTGCAGGATCAGATATCAGCTTCCAATCCCTATGCGGCGCTGGTGGTGGCGCGTCTTGCGCATTATGCCGGTGTATTTCATACCAACCCCAAAATTTATTTTGTGCCCGACGACGCACTGCTGGGCATTTATCGCCGCGATGTAGCCAATCAGCTCTTTTTGTTCGAGGAGCGCCCGGATGGCAAACACTGGAACATTGCCAGCTTCGGTTACTCCAAAAACATTGTCTCTACCAGCAAAGCAGTTGATGCCATTCTGAAAAAGGAAAACCACCTGGTTGATACAGAAGCTACGCTCAAAGCCCGCTTGTTTGATATCTGGATCAACGACTGGGACAGGCACGATGACCAGTGGCGATGGGCCATCTTTAAGAGGGGTGGCAAAACCATTTATAAACCTATACCCCGCGACCGCGACCAGGCTTTTTTCGTCAACGAAGGGATCATTCCATGGATAGCTGCCCGCAAGTGGCTCTTGCCCAAAATTCAGGGCTTTGATGATTTTACCGAAAACGTCCCCGGCCAATCCTACAACGCGCGCTATTTCGATCGTTTCTTTTTAACCGCCGCCGACTGGAGCGATTGGCAAAACCAGATGGACACGCTGAAAACGCGCATGAGCTCCACTGATATTGACACGGCGGTAGCAGCGTTTCCCAAAGAAGTTCAGCCGCTGTGTGCATCAACAACTGCTGCTACTTTAAAAACCCGGCTTACTAATCTGGAGCCTATGGCGCGTCAGCTTTATCTGTCGCTTGCCAAAGAAGTCGATATCACCGGAACACACCAAAAAGATCGATTTCACATTTTTGTGCCCAGCGACACTTCGCTCCAGGTTGTTAAGTATCAGGATGCAGAAAAAGATAAACGTGCCGACACAGTTTACAAGCGCACTTTTTATGCGTCGGAAACCAAAAAAATCAGGATTTATGGTTTGTCAGGCAACGATAGTTTTACCATCGAAGGAAATTCGCGAAACAAAATTAAAACAACAATAATTGGAGGCGATGATAAAAACGAGATGCTTTACCAAGGCAGAAAGGTGCCACGCTTTATCACCATTTATGATAAAAAGGAAACCCCGGTTTCGCCCAAGCTCAGGTCGCGATTAAAAAGCAGATACAATGCAGATGCGCTGGAATACGACCGCGAAGCCTATAAGCCTGATGTGGTTTTTCCCGGAATATTTACAGGCTACAACCGGGATGACGGCATATTTACAGGTGGTGGCGCTATCATCAACAAATATTCGCGCTACCGGCAGCAACAGTACAAATTGCTTGGCAACTATGCCTTTTTAACAGGCTCAGTTCGTTTTTATCTTTCGGGTAAATTTATTTTTCCCTTAAAAAAACTGGAAATGAATGTTGTGGCCGATGTTAAGGCGCCCCGTTTCGAAAGCAACTATTTTGGTATGGGCAACGAAAGCAACTGGCTGGAGGGAAAATCAGAAATTGACTACTACCTGGTAAGGATGACGCAATATGCTGTTGCAATGGATCTTAATAAACAACTTTCCACCGATGATGCACACAAAGCAGGTTTAAATATTTTTTATAAAAATACAAATGTAAAAGATGTCGCTGGCAGGTTTATTACAGATTTTCCGGATAACGGGCTGGATGAAAACGACCTCAAAACGCACCAATATATGGGCTTGACGCTCTCGTACCGAATCAACACCATCGCCAATCGCGAAACAAAAACTGAAGAAGAATTTGTAGGCAGCAACACATTCCCTACGCGTGGTTTGAGCCTGGAAACAGCCTATTCGCAGTTCCTTGGCCTGGATGCTGTTTCTACAGGATTTTCAAAAGCTTCTGCCGATTTTACCGGCTACCTGAGTTTTGCACAGCGGCCACGCGTGGTTTATGCTTTCAGGGTGGGCGGCGAAAAACTCTTTGGCGATTATGTTTTTCATGAAGCGGCTAAGCTGGGGCAAAAACCCAACCTGCGTGGCTTCCGGCAAACCCGTTTTTACGGCGATGCCTCGCTCTATCAAAATATCGATGTACGCATCCGCCTAAAGCAGTTCAACACCTACATTTTGAACGGCAGCACCGGGCTAACGCTTTTTCACGACGTTGGGCGCGTGTGGCTGGATGACGAAAAGTCGTCGCAATGGCATCAGGGCTATGGCCTGGGCTTGTGGCTTTTGCCTTTCGATATGGCCTTGATCAGCGTCTATTATGCCCATAGCAAAGAAGACGACCTGATAAACGTATCACTTAAATATCAGTTTTAATGACCAGGAATCCATCTGGTTGTTATGCTAATTAAAAAACTAAACAACATGATTCTCAATTTTAAAATTCTATTGCTGATCCTTACCATCTTCAACGGATGTAAATTTAACAACCAAACCAAGAATGAAACAACTGAAAGTTCCATTTCACCGGATTATCAGCTTGATCATCCCGACACTGTTTGGCAGTTGCCTGCCGAACTGAGAGAGATTTCAGGCCTTGCGATCTTTAACGAAACCACCATCGCCGCTGTGCAGGATGAAGATGCCCGCATTTATCTTATCGACAAATCATCGGGGAAAGTCCTGAGCAAGCATGATTTTGGGGGAAAAGGCGATTACGAAGGGATTACAATGGTCGATTCGACAGCATGGGTTCTCAAAAGCAATGGAAACTTGTACCGTGTCGAAAATTTCAGGAAGCCCCACCCGGTGGTTACCAGATACAAAACTCCGCTCACTTCTGCCAACAATGCCGAAGGGCTGGCCTACGATCCGCAAACCCACTCACTTTTGATAGCTTGTAAGGGCAAGCCCAATTTAGAAAAGGGTGAGAAATATAAAGGCTTCAAAGCCATCTACAGCTTTGATCTGGATGAACTCAGTCTCAGCACCACGCCAGCATATCTCATCGACCTGTCGGTAATCGAAGCATTCAGGGCAAGTGGCGCTGTCCGCGAATTTTATATCAAGGCCACCAAAAAGAGCGGCTTGATCAGCGATGCCCTGTTTTTTGAGCCTTCTGGCATTGCCATCCATCCCCACAACAATCACCTGTATGTAATTTCGCATACCGCCAAACTCTTGCTGATGATGAGCCGCGAAGGAGATATTGCAGATATAAAAAAGTTGCCTCCTAAACTCTTTAATCAGCCCGAAGGCATTTGCTTTGCGAATGATGGCACCATGTATATCTCCAATGAGGGCGGGAAAGGGTTAGCCAGCATCCTGAGGTTTAAGCCACGCTGACGGAGCATCATCCTTCTCCCTGAAAAGGTTTATAGGACGACTTGATCGTCTTTAGTTCCAGCGCCATTTCATTGATGCGTTGCTCCTGTTGCATGAGCGATCTGAAACTGGTAAGGATGTTCTCAACCAATACCGCAGTGGAGGCTTTCGTTTTAAAACTATTTTCTCTTTACCCGGCATTTAATACCCCGGTAAGGCATAATTCAGCAGCTTTTTTTATGCGCGCCACGCACTCCTTTATCTGGTCATCCCGCGTATTGTGGTCTTTGTCGAAGAGCAGAAAAAGGTAATGTGGCTTTTGCATAAACAAATAATAAAGCCCCTTAAAGAGCAATTTGAATTTATCATCCGCGGTTTCTACATGGTTGGTAATGATCTGAACGTATTCATTGATCTGGACTTCGAACTCCATGAGTAACATCAAAATGAGGTCGTCCACATTTTTGATCTGGTGGCTTAGTTGGATTTCGGTTACACCCAATTCATTTGCAAGATTAGCAAGCGTGAGTTCCTTTAATCCCTTTTGCATAAGAATATGCGCCGCTTTGGCGCTAATTTCTGACTTCGTTGTTTCCATGACTTTTACTTTTTTTATTAATAAAATATGCCGCCACTGCGAAGCCGAGGGTTACAATGATTCTAAAAGCCATTGCACCGATCGTTTTTGTTTGATAAAGACCTCCCGACCATATGTGAACCCACAAGCCTGCAAAAGCGACAATAAGAATTACCAGAGAAGCGAGCAGGAGACTCAAGGCCAAAAACTTGTTTTTTACAAACCCGTAAGCCGCCATCAGATAAAGCAGGCTGACGAGAAAATTTGTAAAAACAATAAAAGGCACATAGTTGCCCTGCGTTTCGCGCACGTCAAACAGATCGAGCAGTATAGCACCGCTGGCGAATAAGGTGGCTAACCCAAAGATGGCTAAAACTGCTGCCGCCAGGTATGTGGGCAGGTTTTTCATTCTTTACAATAGCTTGGCCTGTGTGGTTGGCTTTGGCGCTTTCACAACCAGAATCCTGGCCACTTGCTCCGAATTATTATACAAACAATGAACGATGTCTTTCGGGCTTTCCACCAGGCTGTTGGTCTCCACCAGCATTTTTTTCTTACCGACAAGTATTTCGGGTGTTCCTTCCAGAACAAAGAAAAATACATCCACCGGTGTGATGTGCGGTTTTAGTGCTTCGCCAGGCTGCAGGGTGATGTGCATGGCCTGCGCCGAATCCTTTTCGTACAATTTCCTAACGTCCACTTTGTGCGGCGTTTCTGAGATTTGCACTTCTGATACTTTTACAATTTTCATGATCTTTTTAAGTTTAAATTTTTATTTACTAATTAATTTTTCAATTGAGTTGGAAAACGCTTTGCCTTTCTCTGTCAGATTAAACGCGTAGTCCGAAAGATGCCATTGTTTTACATACAGCCTTAACGATCCCAGCACGACCAACGAGAGATGCGATGCTTCAATATCCGTTGGCAGCTCTCCTGCATCCTGCCCGGCTTGTATGATTTGTGTCATCATTTCAAAATTGGTATTCATTATTTCCGACACCTTTCCCGCCAGTATGTTCTCGTTTTGAAAAAGCTCTTCCGAAAAAACTACGGCCACCAAAGAAGGTGATTGTGTGAAAATTTTGAACTGATTAAAATACAAATGTTTTATTTTAACAATAGCATTGTCGTTCTTGTTGAGTTGGTCAGCAAAGAGCTGCTGCGTGTGCTCTTTAAAAAAATCCAAAATAGCAATCAGTATTTGAATTTTACTTTCAAAATGCCGATAAATGGCCGATTCGGAAAAGCCAATTTTTTTTGCCAGATTTTTTATGGTCAATCCCTGAATGCCGTCCTCCGCAATGAGTTGGAGTGAAACATCAATAATTTCTTTTTGCCTGTCCGACATTTTAGAATCTGTTTGTTTGAGCATTTTGTAGTATTTACATATAAATTATTTTAATGCTTACTTGATAAATAGCACAACATCGTTGACACTTTTAATCGTAGCATAACATTGTTGACACCTTTTACTAAAAAGCGTTCTTTGACATAATTATTTCGTAACGTTCATTAAAAAAATGGACGCACACGAAA
>JAAYIU010000150.1 GCA_012523265.1 Bacteroidales bacterium
CATATCGAATCGAGGAAGTGCCTGTCGTGCGAAACCACCAAAACCGTATTCTCCAAATTGGACAGATAGCTCTCCAGCCAATTTACGGTTTCCAGGTCGAGATCGTTGGTTGGCTCATCGAGCAACAAATTGTCGGGCTTGCCAAAAAGCGCCTGAGCCAGCAGCACTTTCACTTTCTGCTTACCATTTAGCTCTTTCATGCGTTTGTCGTGCAGCTCTTCTTTTATTCCCAGGCCGCTCAAAAGCGTTGCTGCATCATTTTCGGCATTCCAGCCATCCATATCTTCAAACTTCTGCTCCAATGCCGCAGCCTGCAAACCATCAGCTTCCGAAAAATCGGGCTTGGCATACAAAGCATCTTTTCGGTTTATGATATCCCAAAGCGCGGTATGACCCATCATTACCGTTTGCAGGACCTGAAACTGATCAAATTCGAAGTGATCCTGCTTTAAGACTGACAAACGCTCGCCCGAACCAAAACTCACATTCCCACGGGTGCTGGCAACTTCGCCATACAACATTTTCAGGAAAGTGGATTTTCCTGCGCCATTGGCCCCAATTATTCCATAGCAGTTGCCAGGGTTAAATTTCATGTTAACATCCTGAAACAAAATGCGTTTTCCAAACTGAATCGCCAGATCCGAAACTGTAATCATCTAATAAATTTTAAGATTTGTAATTTTTGAGCAAGCGGGCAAAAGTACTTTTTAAAAATGGAGTGATTTTTTTTGATGTCAACAAGGGCGCAGGGCGCCAGGGGCGAGGTTGCCCCGGGGCTTGAGTTTTGGAAGTGTTTACACCGACTACCGACGGTTGGAATTTGGAATTTGGAATTTGGTATTTGAAACTTCCTTGTGGGGCGTATCCCGCACGTGCGGGACGACCTTCCCGCCCTTCAGCGGGACGCTCTATTCCTTGTGGGGCGTACTGGAATCGAACCAGTGACCTTCCCGCCCTTAAGCGGGACGCTCTATTTCTTGCTTAAAAACAAGACAGGGAGCCAGATTTTACTCTAACTCCCTATTTTCCATGTGGGGCGTACTGGAATCGAACCAGTGACCCCTTGCCTGTCAAGCAAGTGCTCTAAACCAACTGAGCTAACGTCCCAATAATAAAAAGAACCAATGATCTTCCCGCCCTTAAGCGGGACGCTCTAAACCAACTGAGCTAACGTCCCGATCACAATGTGGCGGCAAAAATAATAAAAACCCTTTGCTTCCGCAGAGAATTTTTACTTTTGGCCGTTTATAATTTTTACCATGTATTAATCAATCAATAAAAAATGATGATGAACAAGAATTTCCGGACACTGCTTTTCGCGTTTACCGCAATGTTTTTAGGCCTTACGGCAATGGCGCAGCAAGCCGCCGACACGCTGAGCCTCGACCTGATCTTTACCACCCGCACCTTTGCGCCTAAGTCGGTGCACGGCATCCGCCCGATGAACGACGGCGAGCGCTACACCCAGATCAAACGCGACTCGATAAACGCCTACAGCTACCAAACCGGGCAGCTCACCGATGTAATCGTTACCTCCGATCAGTTGATCCCCGACGAAGGGACAGAACCTATTGCATTGTACGATTATGAGTTTAACGACGACGAAACCAAAATCCTCTTCGGCACCAACACCGAACCCATTTACCGCCGCTCTTCGCGCTCGGATTATTATATTTTTGATTTAAAAAATAAAGAGTTAAAACTCCTTTCCGGAAACGGAAAACAACAGCTGGCTACCTTTTCGCCGGATGGTGAAAAAGTTGCTTTTGTGCGCGACAACAATCTTTTTATTAAAAACTTAACAACCAACGAGGAGCGGCAGATTACCTTCGACGGAAAGGCTGGCAGCATCATCAACGGCACCACCGACTGGGTGTACGAAGAGGAGTTTGCCGTGGTGAAAGGTTTCGACTGGTCGCCCGACAGCCGCCACCTGGCGTTTATGCGCTTCGACGAATCCAACGTAAAACAATGGCAGCTCACCGCCTACGGTGAGCTGTATCCCGAAAGGAACGAATACAAATATCCCAAAGCCGGCGAAGACAATTCCGTGGTTACGGTTCAGGTTTACGATGTTAGTTCGGGCAAGATTATGCCTGTGGATGTAGGCGAAGAAACCGACCAGTACATCCCGCGCATCTTCTTTACGCCCGATCCGCAGGTGCTGGCTGTGTTGCGCGTCAACCGGCTGCAAAACCATCTCGACGTGCTCTATGCCAACCTTGCCGGCAGCGGCACCCGCACGGTTTACAGCGAGGACAACCCGTATTATATCGAAGACAGCAACTACGACAATCTGGTGTTTTTGGGCGACGGCAGCCGCTTTATCATCACCAGCGAACGCAGCGGCTTCAACCATGTTTATCTTTATAATATTAATAAAAAAGAAATGAAAGCCCTCACCAGCGGCGACTTCGACGTAACGGAACTGATAGCTGTGGATGAGAAAAATGAAAAGGTCTATTATCAGGCTGCGCTGCCCACCCCAATGGACCGGCAGATTTTTAGCGTAAGCTTCAACGGGAAAAACAAGACGCTGCTCACGCCGCGCAAAGGCACCAACACCGCCCGCTTTAGCGCCGACAACAATTATTTTATCCAAACCTGGTCGGACGCCAACACGCCGCCGGTGTACTCGGTAAACAAAGGCAAAGACGGCGAGATCATCCGCACCCTCGAAGACAACCAGGAGCTGTTGGCCACCCGCGCAAAATACAATTTGCAGCCGCGCACCTTTTTCACCATCACCACCCCCGAAGGCGTTACGCTCAACGCCTGGAAAATTTTGCCTTTCGATTTCGACAGCACCCGGCAATACCCGGTGCTTTTTGATATCTATGGCGGGCCGGGATCGCAAACCGTTACCAACAACTACCGCGGTGGCGAACTTTACAACCAGTATCTGGCGCAGCATGGTATCATGGTTGTGTCGGTGGACAACCGGGGAACGGGTGCCCGTGGCGAAGCTTTTAAAAAAGTAACTTACCGGCAGTTGGGCAAATACGAAACCATCGACCAGATTGAAGCGGCGCGCTATCTGGGGCAGTTGCCGTATGTGGATAGCAACCGCATTGCTGTGTTTGGCTGGAGCTACGGCGGGTTTATGTCGACGTTGCTCATGACCAAAGGTGCCGGCGTATTTGATGTGGGCGTGGCCGTGGCGCCCGTCACCAACTGGCGTTATTATGATAATATTTACACCGAGCGGTTTATGCGCACACCGCAGGAAAATCCCGAAGGTTACGACGACAATTCCCCCATCAATCATGTGGAGAAATTGCAGGGCGATTTTCTGCTCATCCACGGCATGTCCGACGACAACGTGCATCCGCAAAACAGCATCGACCTGATAACGGCGCTGGTGGCCGCCGACAAGGATTTCGACATGATGTTTTATCCCAACTCCAACCACGGCATCTACACCGGCAAAAACACGCGCATGCACCTTTACAAAAAGATCACACGGTTTTTGCTGGAGCACCTAAAGTAGAGAACCGGGATTTATTTGGGATGGCTCTGAGACAGAATTTTGTTGCCCGCTGATCACTAACTCCGGCCTTTAGGCCGGGGCAAAAAAGCAAAAAAGTTTCAGTAAGCTCTATCCCAAATAATCAGAATGTTGTGATGAGTTGGTGGAAAGTTACTGATGTAAAAGTGTTGCGGGCTAATGTTCTAACTTCCTTGCTGTCGTCTTTATCACCTCCCAGGCCAGCGCTACATGATGTTGCTGCGTATGCGTTTGCCCGACCACCATGCGCAACGTATATTTTGTGCCGAGGGTAGTGTGTGAGATAAAAATCATGCCGGAACGATTTACGCTTTCGAGAAGTCGCTGGTTGAGCTTGTTCAGCGCCGCCTCATCGTCGCTTCTGTGCGGGTTGTACCTGAAACAAGCTGTTGCCAGCGGCGCCGGCGCCAGCAATTCCCATTGTGCATCCTCATCCACCCACCTGCCGAAATCCGTTGCCCATCGGATGTGGTTGCCAATGGTTTGCCGAAGCGCATCCACGCCATAGCTGCGGATAACGAACCAGAGTTTGAGTGCCCTAAAGCGGCGCCCCAGTTGGATGCCCCAGTCGCGGTAGTTGTTCACGGTGTCGCCTTCTTTGGTTTTGAGATATTCGGGCAGGATTTCAAAGGTACGGATCAGCGCGGCTTTGTCGGCGACGAAATAGGCGCTGGCGTCGAAGTTGGTAAACATCCATTTGTGTGGATTAAACACATAGCTGTCGGTCATCTCCACGCCATCAATCATGTAGCGCAATTCGGGCAGCACCATGGCCGACCCGGCCCAGGCGGCATCCACATGCAGCCAAAGGTTGTGCTTTTGGCAAATGGTGCCGATTTCCTTCAGCGGATCAACGGCCGTAGAGCCGGTGGTGCCGATGGCTGCAATCACTGCCAGCGGAACATGTCCGGCGCTAAGGTCGCTGATGATGGCCTCGTCTAAAGCGGTGGGGAGCAGGGCAAAATTTTCATCGACAGCAATTTTGCGCAGACTCTCGCGCCCAAAACCGGCTATTTTTACAGCTCTTTCTATCGACGAATGCGCCTGTTCCGAGCAGTAGAGTGTAAAGGAGGGCTGGCTCTGAAAACCGCCGGCGTTGATGGCGTAGTTGGTTTTTGTTTCACGGGCGGTAAGCAACGACACCAGCGTAGCAGTAGATGCCGAATCCTGAATAACACCAGAAAAGTGGCGGGGCAGCCCGGTCATATCGCGCAGCCATTCCATCACGCGCTGCTCCAGTTCTGTTGCTGCCGGCGAGGTGCTCCAGCTCATACATTGCGCCCCCAGCGCCGCAGTGAGCAGTTCCGCCAGCACCGACGGGTAGCTGTTGTTGGCCGTAAAATAGCCATGCCAGCCGGGATGCTGCCAGTGCGTAATGCCCGGCATGATTATCTTTTGGAAATCCTCAAAAATACGATCGAAATCCTCACCGTGTGCCGGAGCTGCCGCAGGAAGCTGCTGCAAAATATCGCCGGGAGCCACCTGCGACTGTACCGGATAAGTTTGGATGTTTTCAAAATAATCGGCTACCCAGTCGATGAGCTGATGGCCGTGCGTGCGGAAGTCGTTTAAGTTGATCATCTGTACAATTTTTATGAATTGTCAAAAGTAGAAATTTTGCTGAATGCGAACAAACCTACTTGTCCGCGAATTTCCACCAATTAAGCGAATGGGCGCGAATTACATCAACATAGAGATTCAAAATAAAAATGTAGCCGATACAGAAAAACAATTAGGAACCGTTGTCATTCAACACAAAATTGTAATTTTGGCTCCGCGATGGCAGACAAAGCATTCATAACACCAAATGTTCTAAAATGGGCAAGAGAATCGGCACGAATGACCGAGGAAACTGCTGCTGCCAAGGTTTCTGTGCCTATCGACAAACTAAAAGATTGGGAAGCAGGCACAAGCCAACCTACCATCAGGCAAGCACAAACATTAGCGAAAGCTTACAAAAGACCTTTTGCATTGTTTTTCCTGCCAGATATTCCCCGTGACTTTCAGCCATTACAAGACTTTAGAAAATCAGGATCTAAAGCATTGACAACTTCTTCCATTTTTATAATTCGTGAAATTCAGCAGAAACAAGCGTGGATTAGTGACGTGAATTCAGAAAACAATGAAGAAAAACTATCTTTTGTAGGACGATTTACAATCGATAACAATCCGCAAAAAGTAGCTCAGGATATTCTATCCACCTTAAAAATTAATCCCGCATCTTACAAATCAGAAAACCCAATAAAAGAGTGGATTGATGCAGCGGAAACAAACGGAATCTTCATTTCAAGAACAAGCTTCATACACACACGACTTAAATTAGATTCGGAGGAGTTGCAGGGCTTTGCTATTGCTGACCCATATGCTCCATTCGTTTTTATAAATTCTGACAATTGGAATGCGCCACAACTTTTTACCCTTGTTCATGAGCTCGCACACATATGGATTGCTGAAACCGGGATTTCTAATGAAGTAGAACCTGAATTAAAACAGAAAGATAAACTTCATCCGGTCGAATTATTTTGCAACGAAGTAGCCGCAAATGCTTTGATGCCAAAAGAAATTGTATTAAGTTTCGACACGGCTTCATTTCAATCCTCTAAAGAAGTTTTTAAGGCTGCCAGGCAATTGGGAGTAAGCTCATTTGCATTATTGGTAAGAGCTTTAAATCTCGGCATCATTTCGACCTCTGCTTATCAGAAACTAAAAAGAGAGGCAGACATTGATTTTGCTGAGTATTTAAAAAAAGAAGCTATAAAAAAAGCAAAACTAAGGAAGAAAGAGAAGCCAGGCGGACCGAACTATTATTTGCTCCAATCGAACAGAAACAGCAGGTTATTTACCCAAACAGTATTAGACGCATTTCGTGGTGGATTTATCGAACCGACATTGGCAAGCAACCTTTTAAATGTTCAAATAAATAAGTTTCAGAAATTAGAAGCCCAACTGTATAGATGAGCACAAAAGCAAACAAATATTGTTTGGATGCCAATGTGTTAATCCAGGCTTGGCAAAAATACTACAACCCAAAATTTTGTCCGGACTATTGGGAGATTTTAATTGAACTCGGCAGTCAGGGAACGATTTTCATTCCTGAAGAAGTTTATAAAGAGATCGTTCGAACTGAAGACGATCTTTCAAAATGGTTAAAAGAGAGCAAAATTCCCATCAAGAAAATTAGTGAGCCAGTAACTTTCTGCCTGCAAAAAATTTATTCTGCTAATACAATTCACCAAAATTTGGTTGACAACACTAAAGCTCGTTCATTAGCGGATCCTTGGGTTATAGCACACGCTTTGCATAAAAACGCAACAGTGGTGACAAAGGAAGAAAAAGTGACAGCATTGAGTTCCAAAAGAATAAAAATCCCGAATGTTTGTGACATTATGGAAATTAGATGAATAAACGACTTCCAGTTCATCGACGAGCTAAACATCAAATTCAAATGTTCGTTGAGATACTAACAAATAGTGTCGGGATGCTTTTCCATTCCGTATTCTTTTTAATTTTGGCATTTTTTAAGAATGAAGATTTGGCGTATGAGAAAGAGATATTTGATGAAAACAATAAAACCTGCAAACATCCGCAGCATACCGACGGACAGGATTGGAGAATATGAAGAGACAGGAAGTTAGCGGCAAGCAATGACACCGCGGCAAATATCAGTATAGCTTTGAAAACCAACAACCTTTTCCATTACCTTTGCAATAAAATTTATGAATATATACACATTAAATAACATACTACAAGAAATTAAAGACGTTCCGGTCAACAGATTGGAAGAGCTTTATCAACTTATTCATTCATTGACACCGAAAACCAAACAGTCAGAAAGTTTAAGAGAAAAGATACTTACGTTTGGTGGTGCTTTTGGCGACATGAGTGAAAAAGACTATGCGAACTATCTGAACCAAACAAAAAAAGTAAGAACGCTATTTTATGACCGCAATACTGACTTATGAAACTAACCCAAATGTTGGCCAGCCGCTAACACCCCATTTGCAATAGCCCGCACAACGGCAAAAACAATCGCCTCCAAACCTTCTCAAAAAACAAAACTAAACCACAAAACTAATCGCTATGAATTTTAAACAAATACTGATTGCAACCTTAATCCTAACCAGTTTGTCAGGGTGCCAATCGCAACAGGAAAAGAGAACAACGGAAAAACCACGCATCGCCATTGCCGGACTGGCCATAGAGTGCAGCACCTTTTCGCCGGCACAAACCACCGAAGAAGGCTTCCGCAAGCGTCTGGGCGAAGAGATATTTTCGTATTACCCATTCCTGCACGAAGATTCAGCCACACGGCAACGGGCGCAATACTTCCCTACCCTGAGAGGGCATGCAATCCCCGGCGGAATTGTTACCCGCGCCGCCTACGATACGCTGATGACACAAATGCTGCAACTGCTCAAAGAGAACCTCCCCTACGATGGCCTCTTTTTCGACATACACGGCGCCATGAGCGTGGTGGGACTCGACGACCCCGAAGGCGATATGATCCGGCGCGTCAGGGAGGTTATTGGTAAAGATGCCCTGATTTCCACCTCCATGGATTTGCATGGCAACGTGTCGTGGCAACTGGCCCATCAGTCCGACCTGATTACCTGTTACCGCTTGGCGCCGCACGAAGATGCCATCGAATCGAAAAAACGGACGTTGGTAAACCTGCTCGACCGCTTAGAATCCGGTAAAGGCAAACCCGCCTATAAGGCTTGGATTCCCGTTCCCATTCTGCTGCCCGGCGAAAAAACCAGCACGCGCATCGAGCCGGCAAAAAGCCTCTACGCCCAGGTCGACCCGCTCACAAAACAACCGGGTGTGCTGGATGCCGCCATTTGGGTAGGCTACGCATGGGCCGATGAACCACGCAACAAAGCGGTGGTGATGGTTACCGGCGACGACAAGCAGCAGGTAAAACGTTCGGCCGAAACGTTGGCGCAGTCATTCTGGGATGTCCGCGGGCAGTTTGAATTTGTTGCCCCCGTGGCTCCGCTTGATGAATGTTTGGAAATGGCCATCCACAGCGACAACAGGCCTTTTATCATCAGCGATATGGGCGACAACCCCACCGCCGGTGGAGCCGGCGACGTTACCTGGACGCTAAAGCAAATACTCGAACACGACGCTTTTAAAAAGCCGGATGGCCCGTCGTTGATTTACGCTTCACTGCCCGGCCCCCAACTTATCGAGAAAGCCATCGAAGCTGGTGTGGGCGGAAAGATAGAAGCCTTTGCCGGAGCAGAGATCGACAACCGGTATGCTGGTCCCGTCATGCTGAAGGGGATTGTAGAAGCCATTCGCCATGGCGACAACAACGCCGAAACCGAAGTAGTGGTTCGTGTGGGCAGCGTACAGGTTATTGTTACCAAAAAACGGAAACCCTACCACTACGAATCCGATTTCACAAACCTGGGCTTAGATCCGCGCAAAGCGAATATTGTAGTAGTAAAAATCGGCTACCTCGTCCCCGAGCTGTACGACATGCGCGGCGATTGGATTATGGCATTCACACCCGGCGGCGTCGACCAGGACTTACATCGGCTGCCCTACCAAAGGATCGATCGCCCCATATACCCGCTGGACGAAGATATGGCCGACCCGGACTTAACCGCCCGCTTTGTACCGCTTTCGCACGAAGAGTAAAGTAATCCCGGAGGTGCTTTTTTAGAAATTTGGCTATCTTTGAATCATGAAAAACAGCAGGAATATCATAAGCAGGATTAAACAAATTGTGATGGAAAAGGGGCAATTGCTATGACACGATACACTCCTGATGATTATTCTGATTACAGACTACAAAGGGCAAGAGAAACGCTTAAGGAGGTAGGAGTTTTAATTGAGAACCAGTTTTGGAATTCCGCAGTCAACAGGCTTTATTATGCTTGTTTTTATGCCGCTGGCGCGTTGCTCGTAAGAGAAGGCGTTGAGGCAACAAGCCATTCAGGAATGAGGCAAAAGTTTGGGCAATTGTTTGTGAAAACAGGAAAATTTGATCGGGAACTTGCACGACAGTAACGTCGTATGAAACATCAATCCGAACATTTGCTGGCTGGCCTGGCGTTATTCACAGGGTGACTTTCAAGACAGGATTAAAAAGTTTCGTATTCTCCTAACGTTTCTATGTCCTCCTTCGTCGGACGATAGAAAGTTGCGACCTAACCTCGACTTTCTATCGTCCGCAGGACATAGAAACGTCAAGAAACACCCGCCAGTCACGCCGTAAATGCTGCCTAAACCTGAAACATAAGCCCGAACATTTGCTGGCTGGCCTGGTGTTATTCACTGTGTGACTTTCAAAACCGGATTAAGGGTTTTTCATGTTTTCTCTCTCCTACGGTCTCCAGCTTTCGCGAATAGCCATTTCGGTGCGCGCAAACCTCTTTATTCATCATCATTTTAAAAAAGCATCGGGATGTTTTTTTATTCAAAATCCTTTTCAACTTTGCCATTTTTAAGAATTAACCTTTGGTGCATGAGAAACAGATATTTGATAGCGAACTTACAGATACGATAACGAAAAAATTGAAAGAAGAAAGGATTTAGCTTTTTGACAGGCCAGTGCAAATTTGAGGGAATTCGTTTTTTTTCCTCACTGCGCACACGTGCTAAATTGTTACTTTTGAAAAATGAATAAACGAATTGGAAGCAAGATGTAAAGATTGGAGCCTAAGCCCGGGCAGGTATGCAGGAGTGGCAACCGATATTGACGAAGATTTTGATTACGATGAGTGGCTAAACGAAATACATATTGAATTGAAAGGATTGAATGAGGAAGCCGTAATATTAGCATCTTTGATTCGCGAAAATTATAAAAGCATTCTATAATGAAAGAGTCATACAGAACAGAACTTAAAGCTATTGTCACCGGTTCTTTGGAGAAAGAGGTGGTGGCATTTTTAAATAGCCGCGAAGGTGGTGTTATTTATATTGGTGTTGATGACGATGGCACTATCAGGGGAATTGAAAATACCGATGCTACGCAATTGCAGATAAAAGACAGGCTGAAAAACAATATTTTGCCCAATTGCCTGGGCTTGTTCGATATTATTGGCGTTGATGAAAATGAAAAAGACATCATAAAAATTATCATAGCCAGCGGGCCTGAGAAACCCTATTACCTCAAAAAGCTGGGGATGTCAGAAAAAGGTTGCTTTATCAGAATTGGTACTGCTGCCGAGCCTATGACGACCCGTATGATAGAAAACCTGTTTGCCCGACGTACACGAAATTCGATAGGGAAAATCCGAGCCAATCAACAAAAACTGAAGTTTGAGCAACTCAGAATATACTACGAAGAATCGGGCAAACGATTAAACGCAAAATTTCCCGAAAATCTTGGGCTGTTGTGCGATGATGGTGCTTTCAATTATGTGGCATTTCTAATGTCTGATGTTAATTCCATTTCTATTAAAGTTGCCAAATACAAAGGCAAAAGCCGGGCTCATCTAATTGAAAATAATGAGTACGGCTATTGCTCTATAATAAAGGCAACCAAACAAGTGCTCGACAAAATGGAGCTTGAAAATAAAACAAAAAGCCGCATTACCTCCAAAGAAAGAATAGACACACGGCTATGGAATTCCATTGCCATACGCGAAGCCATTATTAACGCCATTGTTCACAACGATTATTCGTACGAAGTGCCACCGAAGTTCGAGATTTTCGACGACCGTATTGAAATTACCTCGGCAGGAAGCCTGCCTGATTCGCTAAGCCAGGACGAGTTTTTCGACGGTTTTTCCATACCACGCAACCAGGAGATGGTGCGCATTTTTAAAGATTTGGAGATGGTAGAGCATTTGGGGTCGGGTGTTCCGCGCATATTGGAAGCCTATCCGCAGGAGTGTTTCAAATTCACCGAAAACTTTTTGCGCATGACTTTTCCTAACGAATGGGATTTGAGCGAAGTTGAAGAAAATTTTACAGAAGGCAAGGCAGAGAAAACTATGCAAGTTACTCCCCATGATAGCATGCAAGATAGCATGCAAGTTGAAGCCCAAGTTGAGGCTCAAGTTGAAGCCCAACTACCGCATAAGCAGCGCACCAGTACCGACGAACTACCGAAGGAGTACCGCAGTACTTCCGTAGAAGTTAAAAGTATGGTTTTGCTAATGGAAGATGAGATGAATAGACTTGAAATTCAAAATAAACTAAACCTCAAACATGAAGGAAACTTCAGGGATAATTATCTTACGCCGGCTTTGAAAGCAGGTGTTTTAGTAATGAAGTACCCAAAAAAAATCATCCGAAGCAAAAATATCGTCTCACCGAAAAAGGTAAAACCCTGCAAAACTATCTTAGAAAATGATAGAAGAAATAAACAAACTTGCACAGCAACAACACGAACTTGCCTGGCAGGCCTACCGGGCGTATTTGCCGGTGGTCGAAGATATTGAAGCCACGCAAACCAACGACACAAACCAAATTTCGCTGGTGCTCGATTACATGCTCGGTTTTTGTTTTGATGCGCAAATGCTCACACTCTACCGCAGGCTGTGCCGCTATTTGTACGCTATCCACCCCGAAACCGCCGTTTTTTACGTAAGCGCTTATCGCGAAATGTGGGACGAGGAAGGGAATCAGTTTGGAAATAATAAGGAGGCGAACAGATGATTTTGACCAAGACTACTTGTATTGGTTGATGCGAACATTTTCTTGTCAGCGATTTGTTGCCAACGGAGCAACTGTAAAACATACTTCTCCAACTAAAATTTGCCAATACAAATTCATTGCACCTGAAGATAAAACCACCCAGCGCCGCATCTTATCGGCCTATGATGATTTGATAGAAAACAATTTGAAGCGGATAAAATTGCTGGCTGGCCTGGCGTTGTTCACGGTGTGACTTTCAAAACCGGCTTAACTGTTTTTCATGTTTTCTCTTACCAAAGCTCTGCCGCTTACGCGAATAGCCGATCGCAAACACGCAGAATTCTTTATTCATCATCATTTTAAAAAAGTATCGGGATGTTTTTCCATTCGGTATTCTTTTTAATTTTGGCCTTTTTTAGGCAATGAACATTTGGCACATGAGAAACACGAATTTGATAAAAACAGTAAAACCGGCACACATCCGCTGCATGCGGGTGGATGTGAGGGGGGATATGAAGAGATAAGACATTATCAATAATAAAAAGAACCAAAAATGAGTAAAATAAATCTTATTAAACCTGAAAAAATTAAACTAAAAGACCACCCTTTCTTTTCAGAAAATTGGCTCCAAGATATTATAGCTGAATCTCCTGAAATAATTGGACTTGGAGATTTAATTCTAAAAGACAAAGAAAGAAAACAAATTCGTGCAGGTAGACTTGATATTCTTTTGCAAGATCCAGAAATTAACAAAAGGTATGAAGTTGAAATTCAATTAGGAAGAACTGATGAAAGCCATATCATAAGGACAATTGAATATTGGGATATTGAAAGGAAAAGATATCCGCAGTATGAGCATTGTGCAGTTATTATTGCCGAGGAAATAACGAGTAGGTTTTTAAACGTAATCGGACTTTTTAATGGTATAATTCCTTTGATTGCAATTCAAATTAATGTGTATAAAACTGGAGAAGATTATTTTTTGACTTTCAATAAAGTATTAGATGAGATGAATCTTGGCTTAGTTGACGATGATGAAGAAATAAGTGAAGTTACAGATAGGAATTACTGGGAAACACAAAAAGGCACTCCCAAAACAATGAAAATTGTCGATGAAGCTTTAAAATTAATAACAGAAGTAATTCCTGGTTATCAATTAAAATACAATAAGTTTTATGTCGGTTTAGCTCAAAATGGCAGAGCTGATAATTTTGTCATATTTAGAGCAAAAAGGAATTTTACCCGATTTGAAATCAGACTTGACAAATCTGAAGAATTAGAGAATGAAATTGAAAGTTTGGGAATCGATCTAATGGATTATGATAAACGTAACGGGAAGTATCGCATTAAAATAACTGCCAAAGATCTTAAAGACCACAAAGAATTCATTAAGGATTTAATAAGAAAATCAAAAGGAATTCAAAAAGAAATTGAAATAAAAAACGAATATCTGTTGGTAACACACGACCATATTTCAAGCGGTGGGGAAGCACAAGCATTAAAATTTGTGATTCCTATTAAGTTCGTAACGGCAGGAAAGTCTGCAATTCCTCATGCTACCCGAAAATATACCGCTACCTGTTACCCACTTCCACGTTCCAATATTCAAATTCCCCTAAAGTAAATCTGAATTTCGAAAAGTTTCCTTTACCGTTTAGCGATTTTGACACCCCCCCCATCTCCCCCCATAATCCTACTTTTGTGGCTGATTGCAAGCTGATGAAATTGAAGAAACAAATCCGACCTCTTTTTGTAAAAACCCCACGGCTCGTGCGCTGGCTGGCGGCGGGAGCGGTGGTGCTGGCGCTGGTTTTTTATTTCTCGCTGCCCCGCCAACTCTTCCGCGATCCTGCCGGCACGGTGGTGCTGGCGGCTAGCGGAGAGATGCTCGGCGCACGCATCGCCGATGACGGCCAGTGGCGCTTTCCTGCCACAGCGCAGGTTCCGGAGAAGTTTGCTGTGTGCATCACCCATTTCGAAGACCGTTATTTCTATCGGCATCCCGGCGTTAATCCGCTGGCGCTGGCCAGAGCGCTGAAGCAAAATCTTAGCGCCGGCCAGGTGGTGAGCGGTGGCTCCACCCTTACGATGCAGACCATCCGGCTGATGCGCAAAGGGAAGCCGCGCACTGTGGTGGAAAAAATTTACGAGATGTGGCTGGCGCTCCGGCTGGAGTGCCGCCACAGCAAAGGCGAAATCCTGGCGTTGTACGCCTCTCATGCTCCTTTTGGTGGCAACGTGGTGGGCCTGGATGCAGCAGCCTGGCGCTATTATGGCCGCAGCGCCGACAACCTGAGCTGGGCCGAAACGGCGGCGCTGGCCGTGTTGCCCAACGCTCCGGCATTGATATTTCCCGGAAGGAATGCACAGCTCCTGCTGCAAAAGCGCAACAAGCTGCTCGACCGGTTGCAGGCGCGCGGTATCATCAGCGCCACTACCTGCACCTTAGCCAAAGCAGAGCCGCTGCCACAAAAGCCCAAGCCGCTGCCCGACCTGGCTTTTCATCTTACCGAAAGGATAAATGCTGCGGCGCACGGACAAATCACCAAAACTACGCTCGATGCAGCTTTGCAACAGGGCAGCAACGAAATCCTCAGCCGCCACCAGCGCCTGCTTGCCGCCAACGGAATCCACAATATCGCCGCGATGATCGTCGAAAACACCACCGCTGACGTGCTGGCTTATGTGGGCAACATCGCCACCGATAGCGAAGAAAATCATGGCGGCCAGGTGGATGTGATCACCAGCGCGCGCAGCAGCGGCAGCATCCTCAAGCCTTTTCTGTATGCCGCCATGCTCGACGCCGGCGAGCTGCTGCCCGGCACTTTGGTTGCCGACATCCCCACCACCATCAGCAGCTACTCGCCGCGCAACTTCGATGTGGCCTACGATGGCGCAGTGCGTGCCGACGAGGCGCTGATTCGTTCGCTAAATGTGCCGGCGGTACGTCTGCTCAACCAATACGGGCAGCCGCGCTTTTACCACCAGTTGCAGCAGGCGGGGCTGTCGTCGCTCACTTTTCCGGCGGGGCATTATGGCTTGTCGTTGATATTGGGAGGCGCCGAAGCAAAACCCGAAGACCTGGCGCTGATGTACCGCAACATGGCCGCCACGCTGCTGCACTATCCCGACGTTCAGCCACAGCTTGCGACAAAGCTCAATTTCATTTCTGCAACAGAGGATCATCTGCAAAAACAAACGCCGGTTTTTGGCGCCGGCGCCGTCTATCTCACTTTTGATGCGATGCAGCAGGTACGGCGTCCTGCGGCGGAGGGCGGATGGGAAGCATTTCTCTCGTCCACACCCATCGCCTGGAAAACGGGAACCAGCTTTGGCTTTCGCGATGCGTGGGCGGTGGGCGTAACGCCCGGCTATACCGTGGTGGTGTGGGCCGGCAATGCCGACGGCGAAGGACGCCCCGGCCTCATCGGTTTGCTGGCCGCCGCCCCTGTGATGTTCGACCTTTTCGATCTGCTGCCCGCCACCGGATGGTTTGCCGCGCCCTGGGATGCGCTGGCCGAGGTGCCGGTATGCCACGAGAGCGGCATGCGCCCCTCCCCATTTTGCAACCACACCGACAGCGTGCTCATCCCGCTCAGCGGCCTCAACAGCGGTGCGTGTCCGTGGCACCATCTGCTGCATCTGGATGCCGAAGGAAAACACCAGGTGAATGCACAATGCTATCCTTTGGATCAGATCAGAAATGAGTCGTGGTTTATCCTTCCGGCGGCGATGGCGTGGTATTACCGCAACAAAAATCCTTTTTACAAAAATCCGCCACCCTGGCTTCCGGGCTGTCAGCAGGAACCGGCGCAGGTGATGCAGATCATCCGGCCGGATAAGCCGGGCAAGATTTTCCTTCCCCGCGAAACCGACGGCAGCCTCCAGGCAACCGTTTTTGAGGCAGCCCATCAGGATGCCGGTGCCACCATCTTCTGGTATCTCGACGAAACCTTTGCCGGACAAACCAGCACCTTTCACACTTTATCGCTGCAGCCGGCACCCGGAAAACATACGCTCACCCTGCTCGACGGCGAAGGCAATCTGCTGCGGGTTCCTTTTGAGATTGTGGGAGCAAGCAGGGCGCGGGGCGCAGGGCGATAGGCGCGGGGCGCAGGGCGATAGGCGCGGGGCGCAGGGCGAAAGGCGCGGGGCGATAGACGTAAAGCGCGGTAAATCCCAAATGACAAATTCCAACCGTCGGTAGCCGGTGTAAACAATTCCAAATCCCAAATCAAAAATCCCAAATTCTTTGGTATTCTCGTCTCTGGCGCCCTGCGCCCAGCGCCCCGCCTTTACACCGGTTTTTTTTGGAGTTTCTGTTCTGCCACCAGACGACTGCCTTTCGCCGGCTTTTTTTGAAATCAATTTTTATATCTTTGCGCAAATTTTTCTAAACCGTTACAAATGCTTCAAAATCAAGATAAATTCACGGGCGAAGGGCTTACTTACGACGATGTGTTATTGCTGCCGGACTACAGCGAAGTGCTGCCGCGCGAGGTGGACCTTTCTACCTCTTTCACTTCAGGCATCAGCATGAAAATTCCCATTGTGTCGGCGGCTATGGATACCGTTACCGAGCACAAACTCGCCATCGCTATGGCGCAGGAGGGCGGCATCGGTGTGTTGCACAAAAATATGAGCATCTACAAGCAAGCCAACGAAGTGCGCCGCGTGAAACGTGCCGAGAACGGGATGATTCTGGAACCCATCACGCTCAACAAAACGGCCAAAGTAGCCGACGCGCTTGCGCTGATGAAGGAGTATGGCATCGGCGGCATTCCGGTGGTAGCCCCCGACAATACGCTGGTGGGCATCGTCACCAACCGCGATCTGCGCTTTGAGCGCAACCACGGGCGTCCGGTAGAAGAGGTGATGACAAGTGAAAACCTGATCACCACCACCGAGTTTACGGATTTTGAACAAGCTGCCGACATCCTGCAGGAATTTAAAATAGAAAAGCTGCCGGTGGTCGATAAAGATTATAAGCTGGTGGGATTGATCACCTACAAAGACATTATCAAAATAAAGGCGCGTCCCAACGCCTGCAAAGATGAGCGTGGCCGCCTGCGTGTAGCCGCTGCCGTGGGGTTGAGTGGCGACATGATGAATCGCGTGGATGAGCTAATCGCTGTGCACGTGGATGCCATCATCATCGACACGGCGCACGGCCACAGCAAGAGCGTGATGGAAGCCGCCCGCGTAATCCGGCGCAAATATCCCAACTTGCAACTGATAGTCGGCAACATCGGCACCGCCGAGGCTGCGCGCGACCTGGCGCGCATCGGCGTGAATGGCGTGAAAGTAGGCATCGGTCCTGGATCTATCTGCACCACGCGCATCATTGCCGGCATAGGCATCCCGCAGCTTAGCGCCGTGTATAATGTAGCGCGCGAGCTGAAAGATACCGGCATCCCTGTGATTGCCGACGGTGGCATCCGCTACTCGGGCGACATCGTAAAAGCTATTGCCGCCGGCGCCCACAGCATCATGGCCGGGTCGCTGTTTGCCGGCGTAGACGAATCGCCCGGCGACACCATCATCTTCGAAGGTCGCAAATACAAGGCTTACCGTGGCATGGGCTCCATAGAAGCTATGCAGCATGGCTCCAAAGACCGCTACTTCCAGGACATGGAAGAGGACATCAAGAAATTGGTGCCGGAAGGTATCGTAGGACGGGTGCCATTCAAAGGATCGCTGAGCGAAGTAATCCATCAGATGGTGGGAGGCCTGCGCGCAGGCATGGGCTACACCGGCTCGAAAAATATTGAACAACTGCAGCAGGCGCGCTTTATCAAAATTAGCCCTGCCGGCGTTGCCGAAAGTCACCCGCACGACATCACCATTACGCGTGAAGCGCCCAATTACAGCAAATTTTAATCATGCTTTTTATTTAATAACATAATAATTACGGTGTTTATTCGTAACTGATAACACTTTGTTGACAAGCAATAAACTATCTTAAATTTTAAACAGAGATGACACAGACTTTTACTACAAAAGGTTTCCAACGGCGGCTTGCAGTAGCTGCTATCATGGTTTTTACAATGCTGCTTCCCAGCCTGAACGCACAAAATGCAGGCGAAAAAGTTTTGCTGACCATTGGCAACGAAAAAATTAGCGCCGACGAGTTTTTGGCGATTTACAAAAAAAATAACGTGGATGGCGAGGTGCTCGACAAGAAATCCCTCGAAGAGTATCTCGAGCTTTTCATCAATTTCAAGCTGAAAGTAAAAGAGGCAGAAACCCTGGGACTCGACACGGCGGCATCGTTCAAAAACGAACTGAAAGGCTACCGCGACCAGCTTGCCAAGCCTTATTTTGTAGATGAAGAGGTAAATGCCTATCTGCTTCAGCAGGCCTATAGCCGCAAGCTGAAGGATGTGCGCGTAAGTCATATTCTGGTGCGTGTAGACAAATACGCCACACCCGAAGATACGTTGGCTGCCTACAACAAGATTATGGAGATTCGCAGCCGTATAGTCGGTGGTGAAGATTTCAACGAGGTTGCCGCTGAGGTTTCCGAAGATCCCTCTGCCCGCGACATGCCGGCACAGGGCTATCAACCGCCACGTCAGGGCAACCGCGGCGACATAGGTTATTTTACCGTGTTTGATATGGTGCTTCCTTTTGAAGAAGCAGCCTTTTCGATGAAAGAAGGGGAGGTGTCGCAGCCGGTGCGCACCGAGTTTGGCTACCATCTGCTCAAGCTACAAAGTATCCGCCCGGCGTTGGGCAGCGTGCAGGTTGCACATCTTTTCCTGAAGATGCCCGACAATGCCACCGCTGCCGATTCGGTAATCCTGGCGGCACGCGCCGATTCCATTTATAAAGCCCTGCAGGCAGGCGCCCGCTGGGATGAGATGGTAAAAGAGCTTTCCGACGACAAAAGCTCCTCCGAAAATGGTGGCAAGCTCCCGTGGTTTGGCTCCAACCGCATGGTGCCTTCCTTTATCGACGGCATCCGCAGCATCGCCGACACCGGCCAAATCTCTAAACCCGTGCTCACCTCTTACGGATGGCACATCATCAAGCTGGTGGATAAAAAACCCGTCCGCTCTTTCGAGGATGAAAAAGCCGATTTGAAACAGAGCCTTTCCAAAGACAAGCGCTCCAACAAAAGCAAAGAATCCATCATCCGCCGCATAAAGCAGGAGGCTAATTACCAGCCCAATCGCAAAGCGCTCGAAGCGTTTTATGCTGTGGTAGATTCGTCGGTGTATAAACGCAAATGGGAAGCCGACAAAGCTGCCGGGATGAACCAGACGATTTTTACTTTGGGCAACCAAAAATATAACCAGCACGACTTTGCCGCTTTCCTGGCCAAACATCAAACCATCAACAGCAAAGAGACCATTCCTTATTTTGTAGATAAAGTGTACAACGAATGGGTGGATGAGCAGGTAATAGCTTACGAAGATGCGCGCCTCGAGGAGAAATATCCCGAATTTAAAGCACTGGTAAAAGAGTATCGCGACGGCATCCTGCTCTTCGATCTTACCGACAAAATGGTGTGGAGCAAAGCCATCAGCGATACCACCGGCTTACAGAATTTTTATGAAAATAATAAAGAAAACTACTTGTGGGGCAAGCGCCTGAAAGCTACCGTAATTACATCCGACAAACGCGCCGATGTCGACAAAGCCCTTGAGCTGATCAACAACGGCATGTCGCCGGAAGAGGTGAAGGAGGTGCTGGTGAATGATAAACCACTTGACGTGATGATTGTAAACAAAAAATTCAGCAAAGGCGACAACGAATTTGTGGATAAGGTAGAATGGAAAGCAGGCACTTCGCCGGTATATTCAGGTACAGCAGGCAACTTCGGTTTAGTAATCGTTGAGGAAGTTGTGGCACCGGAGCACAAAACCCTGGGCGAAGCCCGCGGCCTCATCACTGCCGATTATCAGAATTATCTCGAAGCCCGGTGGATCGAAGAGCTGCGCGACAAATACCCTGTGGTAGTAAACGAAAAAGTACTGAACGAGCTACAAAAGTAATCTGCTATTTTGAAAAACCTTTTTGTCATCATATCCTTTCTCATGCTCAACGGCATGGCGTGCCAGAATGCGGCTTTCAGAGATTCTGACCGCATCCTGGCACGCGTGTATGATGTCTATCTCTACGAATCGGATATCAAAAATCTCGTGCCGGCAGGCACCAGCCCCGCCGACAGCATGAGCATTGCGCAGAACTTTATTAGTAATTGGGTAAAAAACCAGTTGATCCTTCAAAAAGCAGAGAAAAACCTTAGCAGCGAACAGAAGGACTTCAGCAATCTTATCAAAGACTACCGCAACTCGCTGGTGATCTACGAATACGAGACACAGCTTATCAACCAAAAACTCGACACCGTGGTTCGTGATTCAGAGATAGAGGCTTACTACAACGAGAATCAAAGTAATTTTAAACTCAACGAAAACATCGTTCAGGCCATCTTCGTGAAGATTAACGAAAAATCGAAATATCTTAACAAAATAAAAAAACTTGTTCGCAGCACCAACGAAGAAGACCGCGATTCACTCACTTATTATTGTATCCGTTATGCCGAGGACTACGACCTGATCGACAGGGAATGGATCACCTTTGACGACCTGATTATGCGGGTGCCAATACCTACGGGCAACCCGGAGACTTTCCTTACCAAAAACACGTTTGTTCAGCATTATGAGAAACCGTTTTGGTATTTTGTTAATTTTCTGGATTATGGTTTAAAAGAGAGCCTTTCCCCCTTGTCGCTCGAGCGCAACAATATTCGCTCGATACTGCTCAACAAACGCAAAAAGCTGCTCATCAAAAAGATGCAGGATGAAATTTACCAGCAGGCTTTAAAGGAAAACAATTTCGAGTATTTTTAATTTATAAAAACGCTGCATCACCACACACCGGCAACCGCGATGAAATATTTTATTTGGATAACCAACATCATTTTTCTTTTGACAATTATCCCTGCTTCGGCGCAGGATCAGGATCAGGAGGCTGTGCCCCAAGGCACCACCGTAGATGAGGTGGTGGCGGTGATAGGCAAAAACTACATCCTTCGCTCCGACGTGGAAAGCCAGTATCTGCAAATGCGCATGCAGGGCACCATAAAAGGCGCCGCTGAAACGGTAAAATGCCAGTTGTTCGAAAATCTGATGTTTGAAAAATTGCTGCTCCACCAGGCCGTCCTCGACAGTGTAGTTGTAACTCCCGAGCAGGTGAACACCGAACAAGAGCGGCGCATGCGTTATTTTATCCAGCAGTTTGGAACACAGGTAAAGCTGGAGAAATATTACAACAAGACGATATTAGAATTTAAACAAGAGCTACACGATGTTATCGCCGACCAGATGATGGTAGGCCGGGTACAGGAAAATATTACCGCCAACACCAACGTGACGCCCTCGGAGGTACGGCGTTTTTTTAAGGAGATCCCGCGCGACAGCATCCCGCTCATCAGCTCGGTGGTAGAGGTGATGCAACTGGTGAAGAAGCCACCCATTTCGTACGAAGAGAAATTTGAGGTAAAAGAGCGGCTTAAAACGCTGCGTGAACGCATCCTCAATGGCGAGAGCTTTGAAGCCCTGGCTGTACTCTACAGCGAAGACCCCGGTTCTGCCAAACAGGGCGGCGACATAGGGCTGCATAGCCGCGGCGAGTTGTATCCCGAATTTGAAGCGGTAGCTTTCAAGCTCGAACCCGGCGAAATCTCGGAAATTGTCGAGACGGAAGCTGGCTTTCACATCATTCAGGGTATCGAGAAAAGAGGAGAGTTTTCGCGGGTGCGCCACATCCTTATCCGCCCCAAGGTGTCGCCGGTAGCGCTGGCCGAAGCGCGTATGTTTCTCGACAGTATCGCGCAGCTTATCCGGCAGGATTCGCTGACTTTTGAAAATGCTGTGCGACTTTATTCTACGGATCCTTCCAAAAACAACGGCGGCATCATGATCAACCCCAACACCGGCAGCGCACAGTGGTCGGTGGAGGAACTCGACCCAAAGGTGTTTTTTGTCATCGACAAACTCGACCCCCGCGAAGTATCCACACCAGTGCTGATGGAAGACGAAAAAGGTGAAGAAGCTTATCGCCTGCTGATGCTCAGCAAACGCACCATTCCGCACCGCGCCAACCTCGAAGAAGATTACAACCAGATACAAGAGTGGGCATTGCAACAAAAAAAGCAAGAGGCCATCGTCGATTGGATTAATAAAAATGCCCGCAAGACCTACATCAAAGTCTATGGCGAATTCGAACAATGCAAATTTGCTCAAAAATGGTTTTAGCTATGGCTAATAGCAAAGGCTCTGACATTATAGTGTAGCCTGCTGATTATTAACTCCGGCATAAAGGCCGGGGAAAAAAGACAAAAATTTCAGTGGGCTTTAGCCCAAATAAATAATTTTATAAAAAAGACAACAAGGAGTTTCATGGAACATTATAAAACAGATGTAGAAGCCATTGATGCTTTTGGAGAAAAGGTAAAAATATTGCGTGCCGAGATAGCGAAGGTAATGGTAGGTCAGGACGATGTGATCGAAAATGTGATCATCTCCATTTTTTCGCACGGACACGTGCTGCTGGTGGGCGTTCCCGGATTGGCCAAAACGCTGCTGGTGAACACCATTTCGCGGGTGCTGGGGCTGAGCTACAGCCGCATCCAGTTTACGCCCGACCTGATGCCCAGCGACATCATCGGCACGGAGATACTCGACCAGAGCCGTAGTTTTAAATTTAATAAAGGCCCCGTGTTTGCCAACATCATCCTGGCCGACGAGATTAACCGTACGCCGCCAAAAACGCAGAGTGCGCTGCTGGAGGCCATGCAGGAAAAAGCCATCACCGTAGCCGGGCGCTCTTACAGGCTGGATGAGCCTTTCTTTGTGCTGGCCACCCAAAACCCCATCGAGCAGGAGGGCACCTATCCATTGCCCGAAGCCCAGCTCGACCGCTTCATGTTCAACATCTGGCTCGACTATCCCAGTTTTGAAGAAGAGGTGAACGTGGTGAAAACTACTACCACCACCTATGTGCCCGAACTCAAAGTGGTGCTTAGCGATCAGGAGATTCTCTATTTCCAGAATCTGATCCGTAAAATTCCGGTGCCCGACAATGTTTACGAATATGCGGTAAGGCTGGCCTCGAAAACCCGCCCCCACCGCCCCGACTCACACCCGTGGGCCAACGAATACCTTACCTGGGGCGCGGGGCCGCGCGCTTCGCAATACCTGGTGATAGGCGCCAAATGCCATGCGGCCATCCATGGGAAATATTCGCCCGACATCGAAGACGTGCGCAAAGTAGCCGTCGCCATCCTGCGTCACCGCATCGTGCGCAACTACAAAGCCGAAGCCGCCGGCATCTCCATCGAGAATATTATCGATGAATTTCTCAAAGAAAAATAGATCATTATTAAAATAATTAGCTACAACCTAAAATGAAAAAGAAACTTCTCATCACCCTGGGTGTAGCCGTGCTGCTGTTGGCTGCTACCTGGTATTTTGCCCGAACGGAATCGGCTGCAACAACTACGCTGAGCGTGCCTGTGCGACAGGGTATTTTCGAAGTGGCGGTGGTAACCACCGGCGAACTGGAGGCAAAACAATCCGAGAACATCTATGGCCCCGAAAACCTGCGCAGCATCCAGATTTGGAGCGAGATAAAGATCAACGAACTGATCCCGGAAGGAACTGTGGTGGATTCGGGCGATTTTGTTGCTTCCCTCGACCAGACAGAAGTGGTGAGTAAGCTCAAAGACCTGGAGAACGAACTCGACAAACTCGAATCGCAATACACCAAAACCATGCTCGACACCTCGCTCAACATGCGCAGTGCCCGCAATGAACTGGTGAATCTGAAGTTTGCTATGGAAGAGGCACAGATAGCAGTAGATCAGTCCAAATTTGAGCCACCGGCCACACAGCGGCAGGCGGTGATCAGCCGCGACAAAGCGCAACGCACTTACGATCAGGCTGTAGAAAACTATGTGCTGAAAGATGAAAAAGCACAGGCCGAGATGCAGGAAGTGGCTGCCACGCTGGATCAGGCACGACGCAAAAAAGACCGCATGGTGCAGATTTTAGGAACCTTTACGGTGTATGCTCCCAAGCCGGGCATGGTAATTTACCAGCGCGACTGGCGTGGGAAAAAAACTCAAACCGGCTCCTCCATTTCGCCCTGGGATAACACCGTGGCGGTGCTCCCCGACCTGAGCAAGATGATCTCCAAAACCTATGTGAATGAGATCGACATCTCTAAAGTGCAAAAAGGACAACCCGTGCGCATCACCATCGATGCTTTTCCCGAAAGGCAATACTCCGGCATCGTGGACGAGGTGGCCAACATCGGCCAGCAGATGCAGGGTTCCGACGCCAAAGTTTTTGAAGTGGTCATCAACGTGAACCAATCCGATACCATTATGCGCCCCTCCATGACCACCAAAAACGAAATTATCACCGCCGCTTTCGACAACGTGCTGGCCCTGCCCATTGATGCGGTGCACAGCAACGACACGCTCACTTTTGTTTTTATTAATAAAGGAAACTACGTGGTGCGTAAAGAGGTGAAAACCGCTGCCAGCAACGAAAACGAGATCGTTATTACCGAAGGCCTCGAAGCTGGCGAGGAGGTGCTGCTCTCGATTCCCGAAAATCCTGATGACCTCAAATTGATAACGCTATAAATCTCCGCCCGCTGATCTTGAAACGACATTTGCACAACCTCAACTCGGCCATAGAGGCAGTATTTGCCAACAAATTCCGTTCGATACTCACCGCGCTGGGAATCATTTTCGGGGTGGCTGCCGTAATTGCTATGATGGCCATCGGCAACGGAGCGCAACAGGAAATTCTGGAACAGATAAAAATGGTAGGTGTTAATAATATCGTTATCACACCCATAATAGAAAAAGACGAAAATGATGGTACCGCTGAGGCGGAAAGTGAAAATGGCAGCGCCGGCAACAGGAAGAAATATATTCCGGGCCTTACTTTGCAGGATGCTGAAAGCCTGCAGCAAGTGATCCCTGGCATCGGGCTGGTAAGCCCCGAGGTAGTTTACAACGCTTTTGCTGTGACGGCAGGAACGCGCAGCCAGGTAAAATTTTCGGGCGTTACGCCTGCATTTTTCGAGGTGTTCAGCCTGGATTTGATGCAGGGAGAAATGTTCAGTCATTATCAAATAGAAAACGGACAGCCGGTATGCATTATCGGGCCGGAAGTGCGGGCCAAATTTTTTAAAAAAGAAAGCCCGCTGGGCAAACGGCTCAAGTGCGGTGATGTGTGGCTGGAGGTGATCGGTGTGCTCAAAAGCCGCGAGGTTTCGCAAAGTGCTTCCAAAGAGCTGGGCGTGAGCGAATTTAACAATTCGGTGTTTGTGCCAGTAAAAACCATCCTGATGCGCTACCGCGACCGTTCGTTGATAACCCAGGCCATGCTCATGAATACCGGCGATGGCCAGGCCACCACCAGCCAAAACCGCAACCAGCTCGACAAGATCATCCTGCAGGTTACCGACAGCGAAAAAATGACTGCCACTGCTGCTGTTGTAAAACGCGTCCTGAAGCGCCGCCACGCCGGGGAAGAGAATTTCGAGATTAAAATACCAGAACTCCTGCTTAAACAGGAACAGCGTACCAAAGACATTTTCAACATCGTGCTGGGCGCTATTGCCAGCATCTCGCTCATTGTGGGCGGCATCGGTATTATGAACATCATGCTGGCCTCGGTGATGGAGCGCATCCGTGAGATCGGCGTACGCATGGCCATGGGTGCTCGTCGCACCGACATCATCTTCCAGTTTATCGCCGAAGCTACGCTCATCAGCATCACCGGCGGGTTTATCGGCGTAATACTGGGCGTTATTCTGGCCAAAGTCATCATGCAGATCACCGGAATTTTAACCATCATTTCGATGCTCTCGATCGTGGTTTCTTTTGGTGTGTCGGCTACTGTCGGTATCGTGTTTGGGCTGATGCCGGCGCGCAAGGCTGCCCGCCAGGATCCGGTGACGTCGCTGCGCCACGATTGATGAAAACGGCTGCGGGATGGGATTGAAAAATTTGGTTCTGATATAAAATATTGGGACAGGTTGCTCACTAACCCCGGTCTTTAGGCCAGGGGGTAAAAAAACAAAAGTATCTCAGTGGGCTTTAGCCCAAATAAATAGCGTGCTATGGGAAGTAGATTTAAAGATATCGATGTAAAAATAGTGCGGGCTAAAGCCCGCCGGTTTCTGTCAGTGCTTTCTTGACCCCGCTCTAAAGAGCAGGGTTATTGAGATGTTACAGATGAGCTTCACACAATAAAAAATATCAGAGCCAATATTTTTATAAAAAAGATGATAAAAAAAGGGAACATTCTTATTGTAATAATGCTGATGGCCTTCAGTACCGGAATGTCGGGACAGGTGGCCAGGCGCTCCTTTACACTTGAGGAGGTGATCGATTTGGCGCAGCAGCAGTCGCCCGACGCACTGCTGGCCAAGAACCGGTTTTTGAAAGCCTTTTGGGAGATGCGTACCTCCGAAGCACGTCTGTTGCCGCAACTGGCTTTGGATGCTACCGTGCCCAGCTACAACCGCAGCATCATCAAGGTGACGCAACCCGATGGCTCCGACGCTTTTCGCGAGATATCACAAATGACAACTTCGGCAGCGTTGGGAATTTCTAAAAATGTAGGGCTTACGGGCGGTAATATTTTTATGCAGTCGCGCTTGCAGCGCATCGACTATCTGGCTGCTGACTCCTCGGCCTGGGCCAGCGACCCGCTGGTGATTGGCTATCAGCAAGACATCTTCACCTTCAACCCCTACAAATGGTCAAAACGTATCGACCCGATAAAATACCGCGAAGCCAAACGGCAATATCTCGAAGATGTGCAGCAAATTGCCATCACTGCCACCAACTATTTCTTTAACCTGTTGGTAAGTCAGGAGCGTCAAAAAATTGAAGAACAAAAAGAAGCCAACTACGACACACTTTATAAAATTGGTATCGGACGTTTTAATCTTGGAAAAATCGCCGAAAACGATCTGCTTCAACTCGAGTTGAGTTACCTGCAGGCGCAGGCGGCGGTAGAGAGCAACCAAACAGAAACCCAGAACCGCATGTTTCAGCTCAAGTCGTATTTGCGGATGCAGGACGATACGCCCATAGAGCTGGTGCTGCCGGTAGAAGAGATTGCCTTTTTTGATGTCGCTGTGCAGCAAGCCACCCTTTTGGCGCTCACCAACAGCTCTACGGCACTGGCTTTTGATCGGCGCCTGCTGGAAGCCGATCGCGACGTAAACTATGCACAAACCACCGAGCGATTTAGTGCAAAACTCTTTGCCCAATACGGACTTACGCAAAGTGCCGAAAATTTTGACGATGCTTTCCGATCTCCACAGGATCAGCAGGTAGTATCGCTGGGCTTGACCATACCCATCGTTGACTGGGGGCTGGCCAAAGGACGCATCAAGATTGCCGAATCGGACCGCGAGATAGTGCGCACCTCCATAGAGCAGGAGCGCATCGACTTTGAGCAAAATGTATATCTGCAGGTGCAAAATTTTATGATGCAGCAACGCCAGCTCGCCATCGCCGCCAAGGCCGACACAGTAGCGCGCAAAAGTTTTGAAATTGCCAAGCAACGCTACCTGATCGATAAAATCGACATCATCAACCTGCGCGACGCTCAGTCGAGCAACGACAACGCTACCATCAGTTTTATCCGCAGCCTGCAGGATTATTGGCTCAACTATTACCAACTACGCAAGCTCACCCTCTTCGACTTTAGAGAAAACCAGGAAATTTCTATCGACTTCGAGAAGCTGCGGTAAACTTTTGCAAGCCATTGCAGCCATTCCGCGGATGCGAAAAACGAGAAATTGTCTTATTTTTGCCCGCAGTAAAACATTAATAATTAACACACTAATAAAACGCATTGAAGATGAAAAGAGATACCCGGGTTTTTGATATCATCCGCCTGGAGCGCGAGCGCCAGATGAAAGGCATTGAGCTGATCGCCAGCGAGAACTTTGTAAGCGAGCAGGTGCTTGAAGCGATGGGATCGGTGATGACGAATAAATACGCCGAGGGCTATCCCGGCAAACGTTATTACGGCGGCTGCGAATTTGTGGATATGACCGAGCAACTGGCCATCGACCGCGCCAAAGAACTTTTCGGCGCCGAGTACGCCAACGTGCAGCCCCACTCGGGTGCACAGGCCAACATGGCTGTATTTTTGACCTGCCTCAAACCAGGCGACACCTTTATGGGTCTCGACCTGGCACATGGTGGCCACCTGTCGCATGGCTCACCGGTTAACTCATCGGGAATTTTATATAACCCGGTGTCGTATGGTGTGGTGAAAGAAACCGGCCGCGTGGACTACGACCAGATGGAGAAAACGGCACTGGCTGAGAAACCAAAACTCATCATCGCCGGAGCGTCGGCCTACTCACGCGACTGGGATTACAAACGCATGCGCCAGATTGCCGACCAGGTGGGCGCGCTGCTGATGGCCGACATCGCGCATCCGGCAGGTCTCATTGCCAAAGGCGTGCTCAACGATCCGTTGCCCCACTGCCACATCGTGACCACCACCACACACAAAACCCTGCGCGGCCCACGTGGCGGCATGATTCTGATGGGACAGGACTTCGACAACCCGTGGGGCCTGGCCACCAAAAAAGGCGAGATAAAACCCATGTCGATGCTGCTCAACTCTGCCGTTTTCCCGGGAATTCAGGGTGGCCCGCTGGAGCACGTTATTGCTTCCAAAGCTGTGGCTTACGGCGAAGCGCTCACCGACGAATACATGCGCTACATCCTTCAGGTGAAAAAGAATGCACACCTCATGTCGAAAGCTTTTGTAGAGCGCGGCTACCATGTGATCTCCGAAGGTACCGACAACCACCTGATGCTTATCGACCTGCGCAGCAAATTCCCGGAGATTACCGGACGGCAGGTAGAAGACGTGCTGGGCAAAGCCGACATCACCGTGAACAAAAATATGGTGCCTTTCGACAGCCGCAGCCCCTTCCAGACTTCCGGCCTGCGCATCGGAACGCCGGCCATCACCACCCGCGGCCTCAAAGAAGAACACATGGAGCCCATCGTGGAGCTGATCGACCGCGTGATCTCTGACCACGAAAATGAGAAAACCATCAACGAGGCAAAAGCTGAGGTGAATAAGATGATGATGCAGTTCCCGCTGTTTGCCGATTAAATTCAGATTAAAAACTCCATTTTAATAAATGAAAAGTCGTTCATGGTCAATTGTGAGCGACTTTTTCTTTAAAAAATAATCCTGTTTGAACAAGAGCTTTGATATTCTGTTGTTTCACCAATTAAAAACTAAATCCGTAACTTTTAATGAAAAAAACCTTACTTCTGTTGGCGGTGTTTGTGCCCGTCGCATTGGCCGCCCAAAACACTCCTGATTCCTTGCAAAAATGGAAAATTAGTGGAGTGACCAGTTTAACACTAAACCAGGCAAGTTTCTCCAACTGGACTTCCGGTGGCGAAAACTCCGTTGCTGTTTCGGCCCTTGGGAAACTCTTTGCTGACTACACCCATGGCAACTTCTCTAACAACAATGCCCTTACGCTAAAATATGGCATGCTCAAAAAAGAGAGCGACGACCATGCGCGCAAGAGTGAGGACCTCATCGAGCTGATCTCGCAGTTCAACCAGAAGTTTTCGAAAGATTGGAGCGCCACCGGGCAACTCAATTTCAACACACAGTTTGCCAATGGCTACACCTATCCCGACGACAGCACGGTGGTTTCTAAATTTATGTCGCCGGCTTATCTTACCATTGCGCCTGGTTTGCTTTACAAGCCAGTGGAGTATTTCAGCATACTGATGACACCCATAACGGCACGCACCATCTTTGTGCTGGATCAGGATCTGGCCGACGTGGGTGCTTATGGTGTGGATGCGGCTACGTATGACAGCATCGACGGTGTGCGCGTAAAGACCGATGATGGCAAGAATGTAAAACTGAAATTGGGTGCCTTTGTTGAATTTTATTTTAAAAAAGAGATTAAAACCGACCTGACGCTGGAATCGCGGCTCAATCTTTTCTACAACTATTTGCAGGATGATAACCTGCCCGACGATAAGCTGCCTCTTGATCTGAACTGGCAGACCTTTTTCAATTATAAACTTAACAAGTGGTTTTCGGCCAATCTGTTTGTGCATGTGGCTTACATGCCGGGCGATGTGTTTATCGACCGGGATGTGTTGAGCGGTAAAAACAAGCCTCTTCCCAACGAAAAACTCCAGCTACTGCAGACCTTCGGGCTGGGGTTTGCATATAATTTTTAATCACTTTACAAATTATCAAACACCTATCGTTATGAGCTTAATTAAAGAATTCAAACAATTTGCCATGCGGGGCAACGTGATCGACCTTGCTGTGGCGGTGATCATTGGTGCCGCATTTGGCAAAATCGTCAGCTCTTTCGTAGCCGATGTGCTGATGCCTCCGTTAGGATTTCTTTTGGGCGGAGCTGATTTTACTGACCTCCAGATTGTTCTTCAGGAGGCGCAGGGCGAAATAGCCGCGGTAACCCTTAATTATGGAAGTTTCATACAAACGGTTGTGGATTTCCTTATCGTCGCGGCTTCCATCTTTTTGGTGATTAAAGCGATAACTTCGGCAAAGAAAAAAGAACCTGCCGCACCCCCGCCATCTCCTATTCCTACCAAGGAAGAAGAGCTGCTGAGAGAGATCAGGGATCTGCTCAAAAAATAACAATAAAGAAATAATTTATCTGAGCCGTTCCAAAACCAGGAGCGGCTTTTCTTTACAAGGTCGGCGACTTTTTCTGTGCCTTGTAATCATTTGTTTATTTAAAAACTAAAATTTACTAAACATGAAAAATTTCGATTTCAATTTTGAAAGCATTGCAGCACTGGCAATTACTTATGGGCTAAAATTGCTGTTGGCCATCTTTACATTAATTGTAGGCCTTTGGGTGATTAAAAAAATCATGCGCACGTTGGGCAAAGCCATGGAGCGTCGCAACATCGACGCGACGCTGCGTCAGTTTGCACATTCGGTGTTGGGCGTCTTGCTCAAGATCCTGCTTATCATCAGTGTGATTTCGATGGTAGGCATAGAGATGACCTCCTTTGTAGCTATTCTTGCAGCAGCCAGTCTGGCCATAGGGATGGCTCTGTCGGGGACCCTGCAAAACTTCGCCGGCGGGGTGATCATCGTGCTCTTCAAGCCTTTCAAGGTGGGTGATTTTATTAATGCACAAGGTTTTACGGGAACTGTGCGCGAAATCCAGATCTTTAACACCATCATCAAAACTACCGATAACGTGACGGTAATCGTACCCAACGGGCCGCTGTCGACCAATGCGGTGACCAATTATTCATTAGAGCCGCAGCGTCGCACCGAAATGGTATTTGGCATCGGCTATGGTGACGACATCGACAAAGCCCGCGACATCATCAAAGCAGTGATAGCAGCCGATGCTCGCATCCTGAAGGATCCCGAACCTTTTGTTGCCGTTACAGAGCTTGCCGATAGTTCGGTGAACATTACAGTGCGGCTTTGGGCAGAGTCTTCAAATCTCTGGGGAATGCGCTTCGATTTTATCGAAAACGTCAAGAAAGCTTTCGACCGCGAGGGCATCTCTATTCCATTCCCGCAAAGGGATGTACATGTGTTTCAGGAGAAGTAAGGCTGTGGCCACAAGAAATCAAAAAATCCATCCCTTAAAAGGGATGGATTTTTTTTTGTAATAATTTCTAAAACTGCGATATGTAGCGTAGGAATGTGTTGGCTGCGGGAGTCTATTACGCCGATTGGCGGCATTTACAATTGGTAATCGCCGGCTGCCTCGGGTTGGTAAACGATCTGCTCAATTTTTAGTTTGGTGAGGCCGCCCGGAACCACCCATTCTACCTCGTCGCCCACTTTATAGCCGATGAGAGCGGTGGCGATAGGCGAAAAGATGGATCTCTTCTGTTCTTTAAAATTAGCCTGGTCGGGGTAAACGAGCTGAAATTGCACTTCCTTCTTGGTGTTCAGGAAGCTTACCTTAACGATCGAATTCATGGTGACCACATCAGACGGGATGTCCTGCGGTTCCCTTACCTGCGCGTTTTCAAGCTCCTCCAAAAGCTTTTCCGACTCGGCGGCATTTATCGATCTTAGTTGTCGCGCTTGCTCTATATATTTTTTGATACGTCCATAATCCAGACGATTCACGATTAAACCTTTCATAGTAGTGTTTTTTACTATTTCAACAAAACCGAACAAAAGTACCCAATGTTTTTATTCCAATCATATTTTTTATAAAAAAAGCAGGTTTTAATAAAATGTGGGAACAAATTATTGGGTGTCCATAAAGTAAGGTTTATTAGGGAAGTCCATAGCCCGGGCATTTATGTCCGTGGCCCAGGCATTTATGCCTGGGACTCATTTTGTGTTAATCCTTGTTTCATGGCGTATTTTATCAGCCCTACTACATTTTTGGTATTGGTTTTCGTAAAGATGTTGCGCCGGTGGGTTTCTACGGTTCGGATGCTGATGAAGAGTTTTTCGGCAATTTTGTCGTTTGAAAATTCGCGCAGCATCAGTTGGAGGATTTCCTTTTCGCGCGGGGTGAGCAGTTGCGATTCGTACTCACGATTTTGGCGTGTGGAGCGGCGTTGGCTGAAGTCGTCCATGAGAATATCCTGCACTTTGCTGCCGAGGTAGCGCTGGCCGCGTGCCACTGTTTGCAGGGCGTCGAGCACCTCGTTCATGTTGGCTTTCTTGAGCAGGTACCCCGAAGCGCCTGCGTCGATCATGTCGGCAATGATGTCGATTTCGTCGTGCATGGTGAGCGCCAGGACTTTTACGTCAGGATATTTTTCTTTGATCATCCGTGTGATTTCGATTCCGGAATGTCCGGGCATGCTGATATCCATAATAATCACATCCACCTGATGCTGGTCGATAAAATCAAGCGCCTCCTGCATGGTGTTGGCGCCCCCGGCAAATTGCACCGTTTCTTCGTCTTGCAAAATCGACTTCATGCCGTCGATGATAATCTGGTGATCATCAACCACCAGCACTTGAATAGGTTTCTGACACATAATTGAATTTACTTAGTGGTATTACTATGGAAATGATCGTACCACGGTTTTCCATCGAATCAATAAAAAAATCACCTTTCAGATTTTCGATACGTGAGCGGATGTTGCTCAACCCGCCGCCCGGAATAATGAGCATATTTTTCTCATCGAAGCCTTTGCCATCATCTTCTACCATCACCGTAATCGCCTCATTGCTTTTCACAACCTGCGCAGAAAATGTTTTGGCGCCGGCGTGTTTAATGGTGTTATTAAGCAGTTCCTGAAGCGCGCGATAGAGCGTATTTTCGATGATGGCATCCATTTTTCCGTTGAGGCCATACAACTGAAGCTGCACACGGATGTGGCTGGTTTTGTTTATCTGGTCGGCCATATCTTTCAGTGCGTCGGCCAGGCCTTTTGTTGTCAGCACCGAGGGAGCAAGGTTGTGGGAGATATTGCGCAACTCACTAAAGGCGGCATCCACCACTTCGATGGCTGTTTCGAGAAGTTCTTTTCGGCGCTCATCGGGCAAACTATCTTTTTGCTGCAGTGCACTCATATTGAGCCGTGCTGCCGAAAGCATCTGACCCAGCCCGTCGTGCAGCTCCTGACCGATGCGTTTGCGCTCCTGTATTTCGGCTTCGGCGGCAGCCCGCGATTTTTTCTCGGTCAACGACAGTATCATTTTCTGGGTATTCGACTCCTTACGGTGATTGTGGTTAAGATATAAAAGGTAGAAGCCAAACAAGGCCAGCAGAAATGCTATGATGATAAAGATGATGATGTTGTTTTTTTTGCTTAACAAAAGTTCCTGCCGCTGTATCTCAAGCTGCTGAACCTCTTTGGCCAGACTAAGCTGTTCTATCTCCAGATTATAAATCTGATGTAGCTTGGTTTGGTTTATAATGGAATCTTTGAGAATCCCGGCCCGGCGAAAGTGCTCCAATGCTTTGCCTGTATCTTCCATCTCTTCATAAATTTCAGCGTAAACCTCGTGCGTTTCCTGGCGGAGCTTTATGTTACCAATTTCGTTGGCAATAAGCATGGCAGAATCAGTATGCAAAATGGCTGCCTTAAGGTTGCCTGCTTTGATGAGGGCTTGTGCAATCCCCAAATCCGAAAAAGCCATCTGAAAAGGTTGATTAATAATTCGTGCTATGGCTTTGCTTTGGTTGTAATTTTGGATGGCAGCCCCAGTATTTCCTATCGAATTATAAACATTGGCTATGCCCTGGTATTCGATAATGAGTCCGTATTTGTTATCTTTTGCGCTGTCGTAGGTCAAAGCAAGGCGATGATAATAAAGCGCCGAATCGTATTGGTTTTGGCCAAGTAAAAGCATTCCTATATTGCCAAGTGTAGCTGCTATGCCGATGCTATCATTAGCGCGGGTGAAACCATTGAGCGCCTCATCGAATTTGATGCGGGCCTTTACCGGGTTGTCGATATCATTGTAAAGCAAGCCAATGTTGTTAAGCGTACTTGCGGTGCTAAGGGTATCTTTTAGTAAGGTGTATTGATCGAGGGACTTCAGGAAGTAATCCATGGCTTCTTTGTGGTTGCCGATTTTGAGGCTGGAAGTTCCCAGATTATTATACACGTGTGCCATTCTAAGATGATCTCCAAGTTTTTGCGCAAGTTCCAAAGCCTGATAAAAAGTGGCGAGTGCTTCGTTATAGTTGGCTTGCATGTGATAGGTGGCACCCAACAGATTGGTGCTTCTTGTAAGCAATGCCGGATCGACTCCTTCCGGATTTTGGAGCACCTGTTTGATGATTTCCCGGGCACCTCCCGGATCGGTGTACAATACCTGAATGGCAGCCTTAAACAAGCTGTCGTTGTAATCAGACTTCTTTTCCGAAACTATTTCCTGCACATTATCTGGCTGTCCTAATCCGGCTGCTGAAGCTGATGGCAAAGCGACTAATAGCAAGGCAGCAACAACGGTTATCGTTATGATAATCATTGCAGCAACCCTTGTAGGCAACCTATAAAAAAATGATCGGGACATAAAACATAATCTTGGTTGCACAAAAGTAATCTTTATTAGTACAAAAAAATGAGCTAAAAGCTGATGCTGTGCAAAATACGGGTTTTTACGCAGTAAAATTTAAGGGAAAATTACGTAGTTTTACGTAGATGATTATCCGGTGAGGCTATCTAATTTTGCCGTTTGGATATTTTAGTGAAGGTCTGTGAAAACAGATAATAATCTACATATTAATAAATAAAGTTTTATAAACATTCAAAACACTTAACAATGAAAAAACTGCTATGCTTTCCAGCCAGGATTCTTGCGATCCTGATGATTATGCTTTTTGTGGGCTCAAATTTAGGGGCGGCCAATCCCTACAAAAAAATGCCTGCAAACAGCTACTCACTACCTATGCAGACGTATGATCAAGACAATGATTCATACATGTTTGTAGATTCCAAAGAACAATCTACAATAGTCGTTGGAGATGGAACTACCAAATGGTATGAAGTGCCGGTTTATGCTGGTAGAAATTATTCATTCAGTCAGTCACTTTATCTTCAGACCGAGTTAAATTTTGAGAATAAAGTGATCGAGCAAATTGGATATCAATATCCCGGTTCAACACAGAATTTGGAACTGGAAATTGAAGTATGGATTTCGCATACGGAACTTAATGAGCTTACAGAAAGTGTTCCACTAACAAATTTTACCAAAGTATATGACGGACTATGGGTTTGTAATAGTAATGTGGATTTTTCATCATTCGAAATTACTCCGTTCTATTACAACAAAGTTGACAATCTGATTATTACTATCATCGAAAAATTGCCTGGAAAAACATCCTTGTCAGATGGATTTAAATCTACTATTAAAATGTCACCCTATCAGTGTATTGGTGATGCTAATAATGATAGCCCATATAATTCTAATGACCTGCCAAGTGGAACAACAAGAATATTTAGGCCCAACATAAAATTATGGGTTAGAGATGTTCCTACAGGTCCTGCTATTTCAAAGATTGAACCTTTAGCACTGGATTTTGGTGTGGTAACTATCGGTGAAGAGGAAATTAAAACTGTGAAAATAAAAAATGATGGGGCTGATCCTTTGGAGATTACTGGTTTTTCATCATCCAATAACCAATTTTCTGTCATTAATACTTCTTTTCCTTTAATTTTAGAAAAATATGAAAATAAAATAGTAGACATTAGGTATCAGCCTTTAACTACTGAGTATGAAACTGGAGAAATCACATTTTTTATGGATAGTAGCATTGCTGGCGACCGGAAGGTGCAGCTTACTGGTGAAGGTGTATTCATAGAATCTGTAATCATAGGTACCGGTACTGAAGAAAGTCTTTCCGCTCCACTTAATGCCTGGTATGGATATTCTTTTACACAAACGCTTTATCTCCAAGAAGAAATTGATCTTAACGGAAGAGCCATCAGCCGAATTGGTTACAAGTACGCCGGTTCTGCAGAAAGTGTTGATTTTCTTATTGAAGTCTGGATTAGTCACACTTCACTTGACCAACTTTCGGCCAGCGTTCCATTGACAGGATTTACCAAGGTGTATGATGGGCCTTTTGTTGTTACGAGGGAGGACGATTTTTCATTTGTAGAGATCGATCCTTTTTTATATAACAATACTGATAACCTAATAATTACAGTAATTGAGAAAAAGCCGGGTTATACTTCTTCATCTGATAAATTTATGGTAACTCCTGTTACTTCTGGCAGTATGTGTGTGGGTGAATGGAATGACAGCTCACCCTACGATCCTAATGCACTACCCACTGGAAACATACTTGCTTTGCGTGCCAATACCAAGCTATGGTTTAGCGGCGATATGCCTACCGAACCCGAGGCCAAAACAATACCGGCTTCCTTGTATTTTGGAGAATTGGAACCCTCCGAGGCCAAAACAATGACCGTGGAGGTGATGAATGCCGGAGGCGGCATCCTGGAAATTACAGGTGCTACTTTCACCAATCCTTCCTTTACAGTTATCAATGCCAACTTCCCGGTCGAATTGCCTATAAAGCAAAAGGAAACGTTTGAGATACAATTTAATTC